>NZ_JBWQPU010000014.1:0-89000 GCF_056620325.1 Psychrobacillus sp. Z3-81 | reverse complement strand
CGTAGCTCAATTGGATAGAGCGTCTGACTACGGATCAGAAGGTTGTGGGTTCGACTCCTGCCGGGCGCGCCATATATATCGGGAAGTAGCTCAGCTTGGTAGAGCACTTGGTTTGGGACCAAGGGGTCGCAGGTTCGAATCCTGTCTTCCCGACCAGTTAATATGGGGCCTTAGCTCAGCTGGGAGAGCGCCTGCCTTGCACGCAGGAGGTCAGCGGTTCGATCCCGCTAGGCTCCACCAATTTAAGAATTGAAGATTATCGGGCGGCGTAGCTCAGCTGGCTAGAGCGTACGGTTCATACCCGTAAGGTCGGGGGTTCGATCCCCTCTGCCGCCATCTTAAGGACCTTTAGCTCAGTTGGTTAGAGCAGACGGCTCATAACCGTCCGGTCGCAGGTTCGAGTCCTGCAAGGTCCACCAACTAAACATTCGGAGGAATACCCAAGTCTGGCTGAAGGGATCGGTCTTGAAAACCGACAGGCGGGTCAAACCGCGCGGGGGTTCGAATCCCTCTTCCTCCTCCATACATTTACACATCTTCAAGCAAAGTTGATTTAAATTTCAACACATATTATTATCGCGGGGTGGAGCAGTTCGGTAGCTCGTCGGGCTCATAACCCGAAGGTCACAGGTTCAAATCCTGTCCCCGCAACCAAGGTCCCGTGGTGTAGCGGTTAACATGCCTGCCTGTCACGCAGGAGATCGCCGGTTCGATCCCGGTCGGGACCGCCATTTTAAATGTGGCTCAGTAGCTCAGTCGGTAGAGCAAAGGACTGAAAATCCTTGTGTCGGCGGTTCGATTCCGTCCTGAGCCACCATACTTTTGCGGGTGTAGTTTAGTGGTAAAACCTCAGCCTTCCAAGCTGATGATGAGAGTTCGATTCTCTTCACCCGCTCCATTAAAGGGCCTATAGCTCAGCTGGTTAGAGCGCACGCCTGATAAGCGTGAGGTCGATGGTTCGAGTCCATTTAGGCCCACCATTCCGAAGTAGCTCAGTGGTAGAGCAACCGGCTGTTAACCGGTTGGTCGTAGGTTCGAGTCCTACCTTCGGAGCCAATATGGGGAAGTACTCAAGTGGCTGAAGAGGCGCCCCTGCTAAGGGTGTAGGTCGGGTAACCGGCGCGAGGGTTCAAATCCCTCCTTCTCCGCCATATTGGCCCCTTGGTCAAGCGGTTAAGACACCGCCCTTTCACGGCGGTAACACGGGTTCGAATCCCGTAGGGGTCATAGCAGAAAAAGACAATCACTCTCTAGTGGTTGTCTTTTTTTTTTGCCTCGTAGAAATATAGAGACCTGGGAGCAACTTAACCTTTCTTTGTCGAAAATGAAGTATAATAAGAGGGAGAATCATTATTCTAACCCTACTAACTAAATGTGTGCCTAATGGCAAAGAAAGTTGTAAGATAGAAGGTAGCATACTTCTGCCATCTAGCATGTAATTTTTACGGAGGTCATATCAATGCCGAAAACCACCGGTGAAAAGAAAACGGATTTACGCTTTTATACCGAGACAATTGAAGTTTCAAGATTATCTGCCCATGCCTTTTATGAGGCTGGAGATGACACATACAAAGGACAACGTTTTTTCTGGCAAAACAAAGAGAAAACGTTTACTTTAGTTGGTTTAGGACATGCTTATACCTTGACCAATGATATGAAGAAGGAAGAACGATATCGCGATATCTCTGATAAATGGAAGGAGCTTTGTTCCACATCTTTACGTGAACATGCGGATATACATCCCATTTTATTTGGTGGCTTTTCTTTTGATCCAGATAACCATATACCTTCTGAGTGGGATACCTTCCCTTCCAGTTTTTTTGCTGTCGCAACTTTTCAGCTCATTATAAAAAATGATCAAGCATTTGTAAGTATTCATTATATTGCAAATGAACAAGAAAATAAGCACACATTTGAGCAATTACGAAAAGAAAGAGATATCATCATTCATCGAGCACAAGTACAAGAATTAAAAGTACATGAGAAACCTGCTTTAATCCAAAGAGAAGATCGTTTGAAGGATGAATATCTTCAAGCTGTGGAATTGGTTACAGATCGAATTAGAAAACATGAAGTCGATAAGGTTGTAATAGGAAGGTCCTTAAGATTAACCTTTGATATACCATTCTCTCCTTCAACAGCTATTTATAATGCAGCTATGGAGCAACCAGAAAGTTATTTATTTGGGTTAGAAAAAGGAGATAAAGTATTTTTTGGTGCTACACCAGAGCGACTAGTGAAGCTGGAGAACGGAATAGTTCAATCTGCAGGACTAGCAGGCTCTATTCGCAGAGGAGAGGATGCTGTAGAGGATAAGGCTTTAGGAGAAAGTCTGTTAAGTGACTCCAAAAATTTAAAAGAGCATAACTATGTTGTGCAGATGATTAAAAAGATATATGAAGAATATTGTGAAGAGGTTAAAGTTCCAACCAGACCTAAGCTGATGAAAATAAGAGATATTCAGCATCTATATACTCCTATCGAAGGTAAGATTAAAAAAAGTGCCACTTTGTTAGAATTTGTTCAAGCAATGCACCCAACTCCAGCTTTGGGAGGAGTCCCAAGAGAGGAAGCTGTCGAAATAATTAGGGAATCGGAAGGGATGAACCGAGGCTACTATGCAGCTCCTATTGGATGGTTAAACGCAGAAGGTGAAGGGGAATTTGCTGTTGGCATACGTTCTGCTTTATTAGAAAACAATCAAGCCTATCTATATGCTGGAGGAGGACTCGTGTCCGAATCTTCTTCTTTAGAAGAGTTTGAAGAAACAAGGGTTAAATTCCGTCCCATGCTGAGAACTTTAGGAGGGAATATGAATGTCTAATAATGAGTATTTAACATCCTATGTAAATATAGTGATAGATTCACTAGTTCAGTCAGGTGCAGAGGATATCGTTTTATGTCCGGGTTCTCGCTCTACTCCTTTGGCCTATGGGTTTGTAAAAAACAACAAGATTAACTTATATCGTCAGATTGATGAACGATCAGCAGCTTATTTTGCTTTGGGTTTAGCAAAGGAAAAAAATATACCTGTAGTGCTTCTATGTACCTCAGGAACTGCTGCCGCGAACTTTTTTCCAGCTGTTGTGGAAGCGTCCTATTCTAGAATTCCTTTAATCGTTATCACTGCTGATCGACCGCATGAATTAAGAGAAGTTGGTGCTCCTCAAGCAATCGATCAAATCCATCTGTTTGGTAATCATGTAAAATGGTCTGTAGATTTTCCATTGCCTGAAGATAGGGTGGAGAGCTTACGTTTTCTTGAAAGACATGTCCAACGAGCTGTCAATATGGCGAAGGCTGCCCCTGAGGGCCCGGTGCATATAAATGTGCCATTTAGGGAGCCTCTCCTAGTGAACATGCAGCCACACGAGCCTATGCTTTCTATTGAAAGTACAGAGGTAGGAAACCTGACACCAAGTAAAGAATTTTTAGCCTGGTATCAAGCACTCTTAGAAAAAACAGAAAAAGGAATTATTATTGCTGGTGACACCTTTACTCCCACTGAGGAATTCTGGGAATTTGCCAAAAATCTTAAATGGCCAGTATTAGCTGATCCACTTTCTCAGTTGCGAAGTAATATACCAGAGGACTGTCTTTTCTTGTGTATCGATCAATATGATGCTTTGTTGAAGAGTGACAGCTTTAAGGGTTTGATAGAACCCGAGGCGGTCATTCGTTTTGGGGCTCAGCCTGTTTCAAAGCCACTAATGCAATTTATCCAGGGGATTAAACCTCAAGTATATATAGCAGTTGATGAAAGTCCTTTGTTTAGAGATCCTTCTCATGTAGTTACTCACCATGTACAAGTAACTCCATCGAGTTTATGGATTTCTACCATATCTAAAGAGGATAATCCATATCTTCAAGGATGGAGGAAAGCCAACGATATCGCTACCAAGGCTGTGAAGTCCTATTTACTTACCGAGTCGGATGAAGGGGCTATGGCTGGTATTCTTTTTGAACAAATAAAGGATGGTAGCAATCTGTTTGCTAGTAGTAGTATGCCAATCAGAGACGTGGATACTTTTTTCTTAAAAACTAGGAAAGATATTCGTATTTATGCTAACAGAGGAACTAATGGAATTGACGGTGTTGTATCAAGTGCTTTGGGTGTCCAGGCTGCTTCTAATAGACCAACGTATCTTCTCATAGGTGATTTGGCCTTTCTACATGATGTGAATGGATTAATCTTCAGTAGATTTCATTCAACTAACTTAACTATTATCGTCATGAACAATGACGGTGGGGGAATATTTTCATATCTTCCTCAATCAACGGAGCAAACTTATTTTGAAGAGTTATTTGGAACCCCTACTGGTCTAAAGTTCTCTTCCATTGCAGAAATGTACGGAGCACAATATCATGCAGTTACGAGCAAGGAAGAATTTATACAGGCCTTAAGTCAAGAAAAGGAAAAAGAGCTACGGATTATCGAAGTATTTACGAATCGTCAAACCAACATAGAGTCACATCGAAAACTTTGGGACACTATTAAAAAGGAGCTAGACAAGGAATGGAGTATGTAAGTGTTCGCTCACTTCAATATCATGTAAAGCTTTATAATAAGCATCAGAAAAAGAAGGTAGTTTTTCTCCACGGTTTTACGGGAACTTCTGATACATGGGATGAAGTAATGCAAGAGCTTCCTCCGTCCATTGCAGTACTAACGATAGATTTAATAGGTCATGGAAACAGTGCCAAACCAACAGACGTGAGAAGATACTTTGTGGAGGAGCAAGTAGAGGATTTAAGAGCCATATTCACTCATTTTGGCTGGGAGGACTTCTTGCTTGTCGGTTACTCTATGGGAGGCAGGCTTGCCTTGTCTTATGCAACCAAATATCCAGTAGGTCATCTGTTGCTTGAAAGTAGCTCTCCTGGAATTGAGGAAGAAAATGAACGGAAAGAAAGAAGGGAAGCTGATGCTAAGCTGGCTTCTTTCATCGAAAAAGAGGGTATTCATAATTTTGTTGATTACTGGGAGAACATACCTTTATTCATTTCACAAAAACAGCTTCCTGTCTATAAGAAAAAGACAATCAGAGAGGAAAGAATCTCTCAATCAGAAATTGGTCTTGCAAATAGCTTAAGAGGCTTTTCAACAGGTACCCAGCCTTCCCTTTGGGACAAGTTAGACAGCATACCATGTCCTATAACATTGGTAACTGGTGAACTGGATCAAAAATTTTGTAAGATAGCTGATCGTATGGAAGCCAGATTACCCTCTGTTAAAAGAATTATCGTAAAAGATACTGGGCATGCAATTCATGTGGAAAATTCCAAATTCTTTGCTACAATAGTAAAGGATATAATTTTAAAGGAGGAACAAAAATGACTCGTGAATGGACTACATTACATACATATGAAGATATTAAGTATGAGTACTATAATGGTATCGCGAAAGTTACGATCAACCGTCCAGAAGTACGTAATGCTTTTAGACCGAAAACAGTAATGGAAATGATTGACGCTTTTTCTCGTGCTCGTGACGATAAGAATGTCGGAGTAATTATTTTAACTGGTGAAGGTGAACATGCCTTCTGTTCTGGAGGAGACCAAAAGGTTCGCGGACATGGCGGTTATGTAGGGGACGATGAAATCCCTCGCTTGAATGTATTAGATTTACAACGTTTAATACGCGTTATCCCTAAACCAGTTGTGGCAATGGTAGCAGGCTATGCAATTGGAGGAGGACATGTGTTGCACGTAGTATGTGACTTAACGATTGCAGCAGAAAATGCACGTTTTGGACAAACAGGACCAAAAGTAGGCTCTTTTGATGCTGGCTACGGTTCAGGATATCTTGCTCGTATTGTAGGACATAAGAAAGCTCGTGAAATCTGGTATCTATGCAGACAGTACGATGCTCAGCAAGCTTTAGATATGGGCTTGGTTAACACGGTGGTTCCTTACGAGCAACTAGAGGATGAAACAGTTAAATGGTGTGAAGAGATGCTTGAAATGAGCCCAACTGCTCTTCGCTTCTTAAAAGCTGCGATGAATGCAGATACAGACGGCCTTGCTGGTCTTCAACAAATGGCTGGTGACGCAACACTTCTTTACTACACAACGGATGAAGCAAAAGAAGGTAGAGATGCATTTAAAGAAAAACGTAAGCCAGACTTCGGTCAGTTCCCCCGTTTTCCGTGATTAATTAACTCTACGAGAGTTTGAGACTAATAAAATGATGAAGCACTTACGATTCAATATATAACAAAAATCGTAAGTGCTTTCTTGTATTTCTGCATTTTTCTTAAATAAAGGAAGTGTTTACTATGTATCCTAATTTACTCTATAAGCGGACCAAGCTTTCGCCGAATAGAATAGGATTACAGTTTGAGGATAAGAATTGGACCTTTCAACAGCTATTTCATGAATCGATTGATTTTGCTGAAAGGCTTCATGCAAGTGGCATTCAAAAAAATGATAGGATTGCTATTTTGGCTTCTTCAAGCCCAGAATTAGTAATAGCCCTGCATGGTTGCTTACAGCTTGGCTGTGAGCTTGTATTGCTCAATGAACGTCTGACGAAAGAAGAGTTGACCTATCAACTGTGTGACAGTGCACCAACTGCGTTACTAGTGGATAGTTACACAAAGAGACAGCTTAGCTTTAACCAGCTATTTTCCATGGAAGAGCTCCGAGATCAAGCGGATAGGAAATCTTTTCAGGTAGAAAAAGAATGGACAAAAGATAGAGTAGTATCCATAATGTATACATCTGGTACGACAGGGCATCCAAAAGGAGTATGTCAAACAGTAGAGAATCACGTGATGAATGCTATGGGTTCTGCTTTAAATTTAGGTGTTCAGCCGAATGACTGCTGGTTATGTGCGATGCCTCTTTTTCATATAAGCGGGTTCTCTATTTTGATGCGTTCCGTCTTATATGGAATGACCGTACATCTACAGTCTAAATTTGATGAGGAAAGTGCGGTAGAGGCTATTTTATCTGGTGGCGTGACAAGAATGTCCGTTGTCTCTGTGACATTAGAAAGAATCTTAACTGTTTTAGAGCAAAGAGATATTTCCTTCCCTAAATCTTTTCGCTCCATGCTCGTTGGGGGAGGTCCCGTCCCTCTGCCATATTTAGAGAGGGCAATCAAACGTAATATTCCTGTTCTTCAAACCTATGGTATGACAGAAACTGCCTCTCAAACAACGACATTAGCTAGCGAGGATGCAATAAGAAAGCTAGGCTCTGCAGGAAAACCATTATTTTTTGCAGAGGTTAAAATAGACGGCGAAGAGGAGATAGGGGAGATCTGTGTTAAGGGACCGCATGTAACCAAAGGGTATGTGGGGGAGCATGCGAATAGGAGCCCATTAACCGATGGCTGGCTTCATACCGGAGATATTGGTTATCTAGATGAAGAAGGATATTTATATGTAGTGGATAGACGTTCTGATTTAATTATTTCTGGTGGTGAAAATATCTATCCAGCAGAGCTTGAAAATGTCTTAGCTAAGCATCCAGCTGTAAAAGAAGTAGGAGTCATAGGAAAAGAGGATGAGACATGGGGGCAGGTACCCATAGCCTTTCTTGTGCTGAAAGAGCATGCTACAGAGGATGAATTAAAAGAATTCGCCAAGGATCGTCTTGCTCCCTATAAGAGACCAGCAGCTTATTATTTCTTAGACGCATTGCCTAGAAATGGTTCTAATAAGCTATTGAGAAGAAAATTAAAAGAGTTTGTATAAAAACAGCCTGTCGATTTACTGGTCATTTAGCACGTATAAGCAGTAAATCGACAGGCTAATTATTTAGTTTAATGCTTTTTGAAAGGTTTCTAAGTTTCGTTCCATTAGCGTAAAGTAAGTTTCTTTATTCTTGATATCTTCTTTGGAGAGCACACTCAGATTATGAAGAACGAGGCTATCTGCTCCAATTTCTTGTTGAATTGTTTCTGTTAGCTTAGAAGAAACATTTTGCTCAAATAAGATATATTGTATGTTTTTATCTCGCGCCAAGTCAATTAGCTTGGTTAGCTCCTTTTGTGAAGGCTCGTTTTGGGAATTTAATCCTGCAATCGCAACCTGTTCAAGCCCATACGTGTTGGCGATATAGCCAAAGGCTGCATGGGAGACGAAAAAGGTTTTTGTTTTTGCGTCTGCAGCCATTTGTTCATACTTTCCATCTAATTGTTTTAATTCAGCAATTAACTCTTCATAGTTCTGTTGAAAATATGCTTCTTGCTCAGGAGCAGTCTCTACAAGCGACTCCTTAATGGTTAAAGCAAGACTTTGACTGATTTTTGGAGAAATCCATACATGTGGGTCTGTATCTCCATGGTCGTGATCGGCATGATCTGTTTCTTCATGATCATGATTGTCTTCCGTCTCCTTGTGTCCTACTTCTAATTCCTCGTCTGAAACACCATCTATAGCTGCAATCATCTTTACATGCTCATCTTTTAAAGTTATTTCTGCTTTTTCAACAAAGCCTTCTAATCCAAGTCCAATGTAAAAAAATAAATCAGCATCAGCAAGAGCTATCATATCCTTTTGAGTAGGCTCAAAAGTGTGCTCATTGGAACCCGGAGGATAGATTGAAGCTACAGTTGCCTTATCTCCGGCAATTCGTTCCGTAAAATATTGCAATGGATATACTGTTGTATAAACAGTTAGTTTATCGTCTTCCGTTTGGCCAGCTTGTTCTTTATCTGTACAAGCCGCTAGGAAAAGTATGAGAAAGGATATACAAGTCAGGAATAATCTTTTCATCAGATTTCCTCCTTTTTAAATAGTAATGATTACGATTTATAAACTAGAACTTAATTAGCTTACAGTAGTTTAGGTCAAAAGGCAAGAAAAAATAGCCCTTGAATTATTTTTTCTTCAAAGGCCATTCTTCCGGTACAGGGTCGTATCCACCCTCATGAAATGGGTGACATTTTGATATTCTCTTGGCAGTTAAAAATGCTCCCTTTATTGCTCCATGCTTTTCAACAGCCTCCACTCCATAATGGGAGCAGGTTGGGTAAAAACGACAGCTAGGAGGAGTTAAGGGGGAAATGAACTTTTGATAAAACCGAATGATCAATAAGAGAATTGTTTTCATCTTATCTTTTCACTTCCTTTGGTTTTGGATCAATTGCAGAAGCAGATCGATCCTTTACAGCAAGCTTATATAAAAAAGCAAAGCCAAAAATACTCATCAGTATAGCCGCTCCAAGTATCCAAAATACCATATTATATCACTCCATTAGTAGGCTCTTTATGTTTATTGTAAGAAAGTAAGAGGTATAAGAAAAGAGAAACAACTTATTTATCCAAAGGAGAGTGACAATATTATGTCAACAGCATTAAATAAAGAACTAAACAAACTAGTAGCTACATGGTCCGTTTTCTATACGAAATTACATAACTACCATTGGTACGTGAAGGGACCTTCTTTTTTTACTTTACATCAAAAGTTTGAGGAGCTATACAATGAGGCTACTTTAAATATGGATGAGATTGCAGAAAGATTGTTAACATTAGGTGGAAGTCCTACTGCAACTCTAAAAGAGCATTTAGAGCTTTCGGCCGTCAAGGAGGCAACAAATAAAGAGTCAGCCGATGAAATGGTGGAGTCGGTGGTCAAAGACTTCGAGATTATCATGAAATCCTTGAAAAAAGGGATGGAAGAAGCAGCGAAGGATGAGGACGATATGACGGAGGACTTGCTAAATGCCATCTATCAAAAAACGGAAAAGCACCAATGGATGTTGAATGCTTTTCTCGGTGATACAAATAAATAATCCACTTATTTAGCCGATACTAAGCTTGTACAAGGAGGTAAGGCAGATGAATATTAGCTCCATTATGTCTTCACAGCTTGCACAGCTTCAACATACTGTTCAATTAAGTGTATTGCAAAGTTCACTTAATATGCAGGCTGTCACAGCTGTTCAATTAATAGAAGACATGCCGCAATCAGTTGCGCAGCACCCGTACAAGGGTACTTCTGTAGATGTACAAGCCTAATTGAAAAGCATGCTCAGGGTTCTCCTGGTGCATGTTTTTTAATACCTACGCCATACTATGGAGAAAGTCTTATAATGGTTTAAACTAGTCTCTAAGGAATAGCAGAAAATTAATTCTGGAGAACAACTAATAGAATTTGGGACTTAGCATGAGGCTAAGTCTCTTTTTACAAGGAGAACGTGAAGATGAAGCTATTATGGTTGTTGATTGGTCCTACCCTGCTTCTAGTAGTTGGGTTAATAGTCTTACAGAACATTGTGATCACCTTTCTCTTATTTTATGGCTGGCTATTTTTGGTGCCATACTTTCATAAGAAAAGCTGGAAATACCATGGGATGAAGCCAATTCAAGCTTTGATAGGGATTGGCACTGGACTTATTTGTATGCTTCTGATTGTAGGTTTATCCATCCTTTTTGAAGAGCAGATTTTTGATTTGGCGCATTTGCATGAACAATTGCAGGTATGGGACTTTACGGGCCGAAAGGTGTTTATTTTTATCTTAGTATTGATATTTATTAATCCGTTCTTAGAGGAATGGTATTGGAGAAACTTCATCTATGGCAGGCTTATTGAAAAAATGAGTGCATTCTCCACTATTTTGATTACGTCCTTCTTCTATGCCCTTTATCATTTATTTCTCGTGATTACTCTTTTTGCCTTCCCGTATTCTATTATTGCTTTTATAGGTGTACTATTAGCAGGTTTGTTATGGGGTGGTATAAGATATTATTGTCAAAGCATTTATCCAACAATTATTAGCCATTGCTTAGCGGATATTGGCATAATTGTCGTATATGTATTAGTTGTTTTAGGAGGTGTAGCTAGTTCATGATATCGTTTCATGATTTACATAATAACAGGGTGGAATTAAGCTTTAAGCCTAACCAATTTGATGTGGTGGCAAAGCATGTATTAGTGTTAGCCAAATATAAGAGGAAATGGCTAATGACGAAGCATCCAAAAAGGGGAATAGAGTTTCCAGGTGGAAAAGTAGAGGAAGGAGAGACGCTAGAGGAGGCTGCTATTAGAGAGGCATTAGAAGAAACTGGTGTACAGCTGGATGAATTGGAATGGTTAGCTGAATATAAAGTATTGGATAATCCGCCATTCTGTAAAGCAGTGTATGTTGGCAAGGTCAAGGAGATATTAGAGGGCCCCACTACACATGAAACAGATGGGATTATTTGGCTCTCCGAAGACGAATGGGATAATAATGGTGAGCTAAGCTTTCATATGAAGGATACAGGAATGCAAAACATATTAAAGAAGGTGAAAGCATATGAAACCAAGTGGAACGATTGAGCGACAAAGGGCTTATCCTTCCCCTAATCCGAACGTTCGATTAACCGAAATCACCTATTGGTCTAATGGTCTTCGAGTAAAGGGAATGCTTGCTCAACCTATCAAAGAAGGGGATTATGAAGGCCTGCTTTATTGCAGGGGAGGGATGCAGAGTCTGGGAATGGTTCGTCCAGCAAGGATTGCCCAATTTGCATCGCAGGGGCTCATAGTCTTTGCTCCCTATTATCGTGGAAATAGAGGGGGCGAAGGACGAGATGAGTTTGGCGGCGAGGATAGATGGGATGTAATGTATGGGATCGATATATTGAAGAAATTTTGTGCAAAGGAAAAGATTCACCTATTTGCCTTCTCCAGAGGAGGAATCATGGCCTTGTGGGCCGCTATTCTTCGAAAGGATATTGCTTCTTTGGTTACATGGTCTGGCGTTTCGGATATTTTTCTTACTTACAAGGAACGTATTGATATGAGAAGAATGATGAAAAGAGTGATAGGTGGAACTCCTAACAATATGCCAGAGGAATATATGGCTAGAAACCCTCTGCCTCATCTGGAGGACATCGAAGCCCCTGTGTTAATCATTCATGGAGAAAGTGATCAAAATGTCTCATTCGGTCAAGCAAAGGTTTTGGAAGCTGCCTTACTTGGGTATAACAAAGTGGTAGAAACTTGGTACTATCCAGATTTCACGCATTATTTTCCAAGCAAGGCAAATCGGCAGGTAGTAAAAGATGTGTGTCTCTGGATCAAAAACCAGAGAGGAAGATAAAATGGGACAGATTAGAGTCACAGTAGAGTCAATGAGTATAGAGGGGAAGGAAATGTATCCCGTTGATACAAGCTTTTGGGAGGATTTATGGGATCATTTCACAAATGATTTAGAAGAGGTAGTAATTCATTGTCTGAATGAAGAAATGGAACCGTGTGAAGAAATAAACCAAATTGCCTACCAAACGATGAACGCCTATATGCATAACGAGCTTACGGTTATGTTAAATGAAGAAAATCGTTTGTTCTTGCGTAACGGCTCTATTGACCCAGTAGTGGGCGGGTTAAAATGGAATCGAATGCTTTTCTATAAGGATGGAAAAGTCTATTTAGAGGTCAATCATTACGGCTCGGAGATAATATTTTACAACGTAGAAAAGAACATGGTAGAACAAGTTGAGTTTATCCTTCCTATCACGACGGAAGTTGACTATATCAGCTAAAGAGAACTGTCTTAAAGGTCATAATAGATGGCTTTTAGGACAGTTTTTTTGCATTGTTTTATTATATTGGAACCTACACAAGAACTAAAACAGAAATAATTATTTGGAAAAAGAAAAAGACTGAAGGAGAACGATGTTACTCGTCTCACTTCAGTCCTATTTATCCCGCATTAAGGGACTTTATTATGCGATTGGTCCGCCCTTTAAAGAAATGACCTCTGATACTGTACCAAATTTTTTAAAGTTGTCACGGAATGCTTGAGCGAGCTCTGCTGCTTTCTTATCGTAAGCTGCTTGATCCTCCCATGCATTACGTGGAACTAGCACTTCAGTTGGAACTCCTTCTACTTGAGTTGGAATTGCCAATCCGAAAACATCATCTTGAACAGTTTCTACGTCATTTAATTTTCCTTCAATTGCAGCACGCACCATTGTACGTGTGTATGATAGCTTCATACGGCTTCCTACGCCGTATTCTCCACCAGTCCAGCCGGTATTTACTAGGAAAACCTGTGCTCCATGCTCATCAATTTTCTTTCCAAGCATTTCAGCATATACAGTAGCATGCAATGGTAAGAAAGGTGAGCCGAAGCAAGTAGAGAATGCAGGCTGTGGAGAAGTGATTCCTCGTTCTGTACCAGCAAGCTTAGAAGTAAAGCCGCTTAAGAAGTGATACATTGCTTGTTCTTTCGTTAATTTACTGATTGGAGGTAACACTCCGAATGCATCAGCCGTTAAGAAAATAATTGTATTTGGATGACCCGCAACAGAAGGGTCTACTATATTATCAATATATTGAATAGGGTATGCTGCTCTCGTATTCTCAGTAAGTGAGTTATCTGCGTAATCAGCTACACGCGTATTCGCATCAACTACTACATTCTCTAAAACAGTACCAAATTTAATAGCATCATAGATTTGTGGCTCATTTTCACGAGTTAAATCGATACATTTTGCATAGCAGCCACCTTCGATGTTGAATACACCTTTATCAGACCAACCATGTTCATCATCACCGATTAATTTACGTCCAGCATCAGCTGATAACGTTGTTTTTCCTGTACCAGATAAACCGAAGAATAGGGTAACATCTCCTTGTTCACCAACATTTGCTGAACAATGCATTGGTAAAATGTTTTCTTCCGGCAATAAATAGTTCATAATAGAGAATATAGATTTTTTAATTTCACCAGCGTATTCTGTACCGCCGATCAGAACTACTCTCTTTTCCATGGAAACAATGATAAAAGTTTCGGAGTTCGTTCCATCTAAAGCTGGGTCAGCCTTAAAGTTAGGCGCGCTGATTACAGTAAAATCAGCTTTATGTGTAGAAAGCTCTTCGGAAGTAGGGCGGATGAATAACTGATGAGCAAACAAATTATGCCAAGCAAATTCGTTTATGACTTGGATGCTCAAGCGCGATTCAGGATCTGCACCAGCGAATCCATTAAATACGAAAAGTTCTTCTTGTTCTTTTAAATATTTCACTACTTTTATATATAAAGCTTCAAATTTTTCTGCGGAAATCGGTTGGTTCACAGGACCCCAATCAATTTTTGCTCTAGAGATAGGTTCATCCACGATATATTTATCTTGCGGAGAGCGACCAGTATATTTTCCGGTTTCTGCTTTCACAGCCCCGGTGGAAGTAAGTACTGCTTCTCCTCGAGCTGTTGCTTTTTCAACAAGCTCTGGCACTGATAATTGAAGGCAAATATTATTCCCGGATAACAATTGGGTCAGTTCACTCATAGTATCAATTGAATTCATGTGATATTACCATCCTTTTTTATATTTTCCCTCTACAGGTGGAGGTGGTTATCTGATATGTGAAATAGTATAACACATTTGACTATATAATCTATACTAATTAGCATAAAATTTTTAAACTGTGAAATTTTGGACAAAAATTATTGACTTCTATTTTATGTTTACGTATGATGATAAATTGAACGGATACTCTTATTCCGAGTCGGTGGAGGGATGTCAGGCCCTGTGAAACCCGGCAACCTGTAATACTATTATTACAAAGGTGCCCAACCTGAGACAAGGTATAGCCTTGATTGATAAGAGTGAAAGGTGTTTATGATATGAATCCCTTTCCTCATTGTTTATTTGAACATGAGTGAAAGGTTTTTTTATTTACATCGCCCTAAATCCTTGTGTGCCAAGTCCGAAACGGCTTCAAGTTTAATATAGGCTTGACATGGGAATGAGTACCGTATCAATTCCTGAGAGAAATCTCGCAGGATATAGGAGGAAAGCATTTTGACACAACGTCGATTATTTACATCGGAATCAGTAACAGAAGGGCATCCAGATAAGATTTGTGATCAAATCTCTGATGCTATTCTAGATGCAATTTTAGCAGAGGATCCTAATGCTCGTGTAGCTTGTGAAACTACCGTGACAACAGGACTTGTTTTAGTTGCAGGTGAAATTACCACATCTACGTACGTAGATATCCCTAAGGTAGTACGCACTACTATCAAAGAAATTGGATATACAAGAGCTAAATATGGTTTTGACTCTGAAACCTCTGCAGTGTTAACTGCGATTGATGAGCAATCTCCAGATATTGCTGCTGGTGTAGACCGAGCACTTGAGGCAAGAGAAGGCTCAATGTCTGATTCAGATATTGATGCGATTGGAGCAGGTGACCAAGGTCTTATGTTCGGTTATGCTTGTAACGAGACACCGGAGCTTATGCCATTACCAATCAGCTTAGCTCACAAGCTATCTCGACGATTAGCGGATGTTCGTAAAGATGAAACGTTACCTTATTTACGTCCAGACGGAAAAACACAAGTAACAGTAGAATACGATGAAAATAACAATCCAGTACACATAGATACAATTGTTATTTCTACACAGCACCATCCAGAAGTGACGTTGGAGCAAATCCAACAAGACCTGAAGGAGGTTGTAATCAAACCAATCGTCCCTGCTGAATTAATAAGCGATAAAACAAAGTACTTTATCAACCCGACTGGTCGATTTGTAATTGGTGGTCCTCAAGGGGATGCTGGATTAACAGGACGTAAAATTATTGTAGACACTTACGGTGGTTATGCACGTCATGGCGGTGGAGCATTCTCAGGTAAGGATCCAACAAAAGTAGACCGTTCTGCTGCTTATGCTGCACGCTACGTGGCAAAAAATATAGTTGCCGCTGGACTTGCAGATCGCTGTGAAGTTCAATTGGCTTATGCTATTGGTGTCGCTCAGCCAGTATCTATCTCTATAGATACATTTGGTACTGGTAAGATAACGGAAGCAGAGCTAGTAACATACATCCGTGAATTATTTGATCTTCGCCCAGCTGGTATTATTAAAATGCTTGATTTACGTCGCCCAATCTATAAGCCTACAGCAGCTTATGGACACTTTGGCCGTACAGACATCGATGCTCCTTGGGAGAAAACTGATAAAGCAGATGAGCTAAAGCAAAAGGCAGGAATTTAAAGAGAAAGAGACTTTCGTAACAGAAAGTCTCTTTTTTATTTAAGGAAAAATCATCATAATAGACAAAATGATAAATGTATATTTTTAGATTAGATATAGTGTATATACGTAAAGAATGCCTGTCCAATTACCACGCCATGTTTTCGCTTCTCTTATAGAAAGCTTATAAGAGTGATTTATAATATTTTCCTTTTTCTACGTATTCATTTATGATTCGATCCATATCTTTTTTGTCCTCATCATTTAATTCTCTTACGACTCTTGCTGGGTTTCCTAAAGCTAATGTATTTGGTGGTATTTTCTTGCCTGGAGGAACTAAACTTCCCGCGCCAATGAAAGCACCTTCTCCAATTTCAGCTCGGTCAAGAATGATAGAGCCCATTCCTATTAAAGCTCTCTTTCGAACAGTACACCCATGTAATGTCACCTGATGGCCGATGGTCGCTTCATCTTCAATAACTAAAGGATTATTTGGGCTTTGATGAAGACAGCTCAAATCTTGGATACTCACTCGGCTGCCAATAATTGTTGGAGCGACATCTCCACGAATTACTGAACCAAACCAAATAGAAGTGTCAGGACCTATCGTCACATCCCCTGTGATCGTTACATAATCAGCGATATAGGCGCTCTGGTCTATTTTTGGTTCCTTACCTTTAAATGGATAAATCATTTTTTACTCGCTCCTTTGTATTTTAGAATATAATTAATGGTATCAAACTAATAATTTTTCAACAATAATGAGGTGGTTGTCATGTGGAAATGGGAAGCAGAAGAAAAACCGAAAGCTGTCGTTGTGATTGTTCATAGCGCATATGAGCACCATAGAAGGTATGCATGGTTAATCGAAAAGCTAAGAAGCTCCAACTGCCATATTGTGATGGGGGACTTACCAGGACACGGAGAGCTCGTAAAGCCAGATGCTGTTCACGAGGAATCCTTTGATGAGTATTATGATTATATAAAAAAAGCACTGAAAGTTGCTTTAGAATATGATTTGCCTATATTTTTGTTAGGACATGGTCTTGGAGCCACATTAATAATGAAGGTTTTCAATAAGCTTGAAATAGAATGTGCTGGAGTTATCCTAACCTCTCCATGGTTAGAACTGAAAAAAACTCCACCAAAATGGACAAATGCATTGGCAAAGCTTTCTGTACAGCAAAAGATACATCATGATATTCATCTGAAGGAGCTTACAAGGAATTATGAGGTTTTTAGACTCCTGCAGGACGACCATGTCTATCGTTCTGTTATTACAAATGATTGGTATCGAGAGCTTCATTTGTTAATGAAAAGTATTCAGCATTCGACCGAATCGATTAAAAACATACCGATATTAATCATGACTGCTGAAAGAGATAAGATTATAGAAACGGCTCCTGTAAAAAGCTGGCTTAAGAAACAGGAACTTTCTGAATTTCAATGGAAGGAATGGAAGAACTGTTATCATGATCTGTACTTAGAACCAGAACAAGAAGAAATATTCGCTTATAGCCATTCCTTTATCGATAATGTACTACGTTCTATTGGTTATATTATCTAACTTGGTTCTATCAAACATACAACTAGTAAGCTAGTATTGCTCCAAAATAAAATCCTTGAGACTAGAGCGTCACAAGGAATCTGTCTAAAGTAGAAGAGGGTCTGCTCTTTAAGGAGTAGGAACCCTCTTTTTCATTGTTTCGTTATAATCGGTTGCTTCCATTAATGCTTTTTCCTCCGTAGGAATACGGACGGAAAGCATGGCAAAGTTTAAAAGAGTAAATAATATTGCTGTAAAATATGCTTGAAACATTAATGGTAATAAAAGAATCTCAGCACATACTACTACATAATTCGGATGGCGAATAAAGGAGTAGGGCCCCTTGGCTACTACCTTTGCTCCAGGCAAGATGATAATCTTTGTATTCCAAAATTGCCCTAGAGACATTAGACACCAAACTCTCATACCTTGCACTAAAACAAATAGGCCAAATAGATATGGGAAAATAGGGGATAAGCCTTTTTCCACCAACAGAACCTCTAGTAAGAGAGAAAGGAAAAAACTCACGTGCAGGGCTATCATGATAGGATAATGAGAGGCACCCACTTCATAAGCTCCTTTTGCTAGCATCCTTTTCTCATTCCTTTTTGCAATCACTACCTCAATAAGTCTTTGGAGAATTACGAATGAGAGAATGATAGTAAATATCATGCTAGTCCCTCCATTTCAATAGAACTGCTTCCCCGCAAAAACCAGGACCTAGTGCCACTAGTAATCCATGTTCTTCTGCAGGGATATCCTGCAACATGAACTGTTCTAAAACATACAGCACAGTAGGAGAAGACATATTTCCATGTTTTTTTAAAACCTCTCTAGAAACAGATGTCTGATTCGTGTGTAAGTGAAGTGTATCCTCGTATGCTTGAAGAACTTTCTTACCGCCTGGATGGGCAACGAAATGTTTAATCTGCTCACTAGATAACTGTTCTTCAGAAAGGAATTCACTCATAAAAGGGCCTAGCCATTTTGAAATAATGGAAGGAATACTTTTAGCAAAAACAACATGTAATCCACTATTTTTCACTTCCCAGCCCATCACGTCCTCGGAATCTGGCATCCATTTGGACGCAGTGTTCACAATTGAAGGTACAGGCTTCTTGAGTTTCACATCTGCTTCATCTCCGCAAACAAGCACACATGCTGCACCATCAGAAAATAGCGAAGCGCCAACGAGATTACTTTTAGAATAATCATTTGGTTGGAAGGTGAGGCTGCAAAGCTCTATGCAGACTACCAAAACCTTAGACGTTGGATGTGCCTTACAAAAATCGAAGGCTCTGCTTATTCCTGCAGCCCCGCCTGCACAGCCAAGTCCCCAGATGGGAATTCTTCTAACGCGGTCTGAAAAAGGAAGTACATTCATTACGCGAGCATCGATACTTGGTGTAGAAATCCCTGTACTGCTAACAAATATGATGGCATCTATATCTGTTGTAGCGATTGGATCTTGTAAAAAAGTATTATTTTGTAGGCAGCTACTGATAACCTCACTGCTGTATCTAGTTGCAAGCTTTACATACTCGGCATTTCTTTCCTCAAATGAATGCTCTTCTTTATGCCAGTCAAGTGGTACGCAGAAATTTCTTGTTTCTATTTCGCCATTTTTAAATACTCTTAATAATCTATCAAGCTGAGGAACCTTCTCCGAAAAAAGCTCTTTTGTTAATTCCTCAATATTTTCCTGCTTTAAAGTATAGGGGGGATTATATGTACTAACAGAAGCAATTTTGGGCATGGTATTCTCCTTTTATGTTAGTTTCCCCGCTCTAATTCCAAATATGCTTATTTAGCTTTCATTTTTTCAAGGGCTATAATGAAAGGAGGGTCATTTGCTTGATTTAAAAACTGGTAGCATAACACATGGACATAAGATTGGGGTAGTTTCTGAACAAAAGATAATAATTCCTCTTTTTCCTCTTTACCACCTTCATGTCCATGATAAACTACTAGGACAATTAAACCGCCAACCTTTAGTAAATCTAAAATCGTAGATATTGCCTCAATAGTAGAAGAACCCTTCGTTATGATTTCATGATTACTTCCTGGTAGATAACCTAAGTTAAAAATCGCTCCTGCAACTTCCTTCTGTACATAATTCCCCACTTTTTCATGCCCGTCTTGTATAAGTGTGACACGTGAAGTTAGATTAGCTTGAGCAATCCTTTCGGCAGTGGCCTGGATAGCCTGTGCTTGGATATCAAAGGCAAAAACTTGTCCAGTATCTCCGACAAGTTCTGCTAAGAATAAGGTATCGTGCCCATTTCCTGCTGTTCCATCGATGGCTATATCTCCCGCAGAGATGGTAGTGCTTAATAATTCTTTTGCAAAGGGTAAAATTCTTTTTAGCTTCATGTTGTGGCACCATTCTTTTTATAGTATTTTCCTTGATAACTGTCTCTTCGTTTAAGCTCCGCATCAATTCCATTTAATACTTCCCATTTGTTTACACTCCACATTGGTCCAATCATTTGATCGATTGGTCCGTCTCCTGTTATACGCTGAACAACCATAGTTGGAGGGATAACCTCTAGCTGGTCGGCAACGAGCTGAATGTAAGCATCTTTCTCTAAAAATTCAAGCATCCCTTTTTCATATTGTTTCACCATCGGAGTTCCTTTTAATAAATGAAGTAGATGGATTTTGATCCCTTGCACATCTAACTTTGCAACCTCTCTAGCTGTTTCCATCATCATTTCTCTATCCTCCATAGGAAGTCCATTTATGATATGGGTGCAGATAGAGATATTGTGCTTGCGTAATTTATCAACGCCTTCTTTATAGGTTTGATAATCGTGTGCTCGGTTTACTAGTGCAGCTGTCTTTTCGTGAACAGTTTGTAAGCCTAGCTCAATCCAAAGGAAGGTTCTTTTATTTAACTCAGCTAAGTATTCCACCACGTCATCCGGTAAACAGTCAGGTCTAGTCGCTATGGATAATCCGACAACTCCATCCAAAGCTAATGCAGCTTCAAATTTTTCTTTTAGGACAGGCAGAGGTGCATGCGTATTTGTGTATGCCTGGAAGTATGCAATGTATTTTCCGTTCTTCCATTTTTCATGCATTTTTTCTTTGATTTTTTCAAATTGAACTGGAATAGGATCTACACGATCACCGGCAAAATCACCGCTTCCTGCTACACTGCAAAATGTACATCCGCCATATGCCGCCGTGCCATCTCTATTTGGACAATCAAAACCGGCATCAAGGGCCACTTTAAATATTTTCATTTGAAATTGGTCTCGTAAATAACGGTTCCATGTATAATATCTTTTTCCATCTGAAGGAAAAGGGAATAAATTATTTGTCATCTTCTTTCACTCCTAACAAGCCTATTTTACCATGGAAATCGGCATTTTAGATTTCCATATTGATGTGCCTGTAAAAAAGGAATACAATAGCTTGAGCATCATTAGAAAAGAGGGAAATAGATGCCAAAAGTAGTCTGGCTTTTGATTATAGGGATGTTCATCAATACTACTGGTAATTCTTTTTTATGGCCTTTACATACTATTTATATGCATGATTATTTAGGGCAGAGTTTAACTACCGCAGGCTTTGTGTTAATGCTTAACGCGGGAACCGGGGTTATTGGAAACCTGATTGGTGGTTTTTTATTCGACAGAATTGGTGGTTTTCGAGCGATTATAACCGGAATTGTTTTGTCTGTGCTCGCTCTCATCGCTCTAACATTCTGGAATGGTTGGCCAGAGTATATTTGGCTTATTGCTATTCTTGGCTTTAGTGGTGGACTTATATTCCCGAGTATGTATGCCATGGTAGGGAGTATATGGCTGGAAGGAGGAAGAAGAGCATTCAATGCCATTTATCTAGCGCAAAATGTGGGAGTAGCAATAGGCCCTGCTTTAGCTGGTGTAGTTGCTGCAAATAATATAAAGCATATCTTTCCAGCTAACTTGCTTTTCTACGTGCTATTTTTTATTATTGCTTTTCGGTACTATCGAAAAATTTCAGTGCCAGATTCTAAATCTACAACCATGCTTCCTGAAGAAAATAGTGTGAATCTAAAGGCACCGTTATATGCAATGGTAATCGTCACATTTGGTTATATGCTGACATGGCTGGTATACGTTCAATGGACCTCTACTATTTCCACTCATATTACTGATTTGGGAATCTCCTTAAATGAGTATAGTTTGCTATGGACAGTAAATGGGGCTTTGATTATTCTTCTTCAGCCGGTGATTAAGCCTATTATTAGCAGAATGGAAGGACAGTTAAAGTCTCAAATGGTACTAGGACTTATTATTTTTATGGGTTCTTTTATCGTCGTTGCTTACGCAGATAGCTATAATATGTTTGTCACGGCAATGGTCATCCTCACTGTAGGGGAATTATTTATCTGGCCAGCAGTTCCTACTATAGCTAGTCAGCTGGCACCAAAAGGCAAGGAAGGTTTTTATCAAGGAATTGTGAATAGTATGGCTACAGTAGGAAGAATGATTGGGCCAATGGTAGGTGGTGTGTTGGTAGAAGCCTACGGTACGCAGGCTATGATCCTTATCCTAACAAGCCTTGTTCTTATTTCTATTGCTACAAGCCTTTTATATGATTTACCTCTTAAGAAACGTGCTGAGTAGCGTGCGTTTTTTTAGGGGAAACGTTTATGCGGAGGGGGATGCAATTTTTTGGAAGTGAGAATTGTATCAGTAAAACAATTTGGGGATATAAGGATACGTGGAATTGAAATGATCGGAGAGACAGGATGACAAAGAAAAAGAAGATGGATGGGTTTTTAAAGAAGTGTTAGAAGAGATTGGTGGTACTATCATTTTTGGAATAAGTGGAATATTATCATCTTTATCCCTAGAATTCTCGTTCGCGCGATTTCAAAAATATGGTGAGTGTATGTATGCTGGTAAGAAAAAGAGCTGAGAACTAAAATTCTCATCTCTTTTTTTAATGCTACTTATCATTTTCTGTCGACCAGCCTAACCTTGGATTAAGCAAAAGTGAGAGGTGTTTTTCCAGTGTTCTTCCAATACTAGCGATTTCGGGAGTGATACGTGCGGTTGGCAGGTGGTTACTTGCGTTCGTCTCGTATTTACTTGCGAAACCAAGGAAAATACTTGCGAAAGTCAATACTCTGTCTATCGCTCCTGGTTTGTTGCTTATCTTTTTATTTCCAGATTTATTACGATTTGCGTAATTGTGCTATTTTTGAGAATATAATAGAGTAATATATTTATTTTACGAAGGGGGACTGTACGATGAAACCTATTTATTCATCAGCTCGCGAAGCTGTAGAAGGGATTCAGGATGGTATGACGTTAATGGTAGGAGGCTTTGGGTTAGTAGGTATTCCAGAGCAGCTTATTTTAGCGTTAGTGGAGAAGGGTGTAAAAGATTTAACGGTAATTTCGAATAACTGTGGAGTAGACGATTGGGGTCTAGGATTGCTCCTTAAAAATAAGCAAATAAAAAAGATGATAGGCTCTTATGTTGGGGAAAATAAAGAGTTTGAACGCCAAGTTATTTCCGGGGAAATTGAAGTAGAGCTTACTCCTCAAGGTACATTAGCTGAGAAGATTCGCGCTGGCGGAGCAGGAATTCCAGCATTTTTCACACCTGCAGGAGTTGGAACTGTTGTAGCTGAGGGAAAGGAAATCCGTCAGTATGATGGGAAAGAGTATGTCCTAGAGGAAGCACTAAAGGCTGACTACGCATTAATTCGAGCTGCGAAAGCAGATAAATTCGGGAATTTAATTTACAACAAAACTGCACAGAATTTCAATCCAATGATGGCTGCCGCTGGGAAAATAACTATTGCAGAAGTAGAGGAAATCGTGGAAACGGGAGATTTGGATCCTGCGCACATACATACACCTAGCATTTACGTACAAGGATTGCTACAGGCAAAACAGGAAAAAAGAATCGAACGTTTGACAACACGTTCATAAGGGGGAGATTCTAATGAATACACGTGAGAAGATTGCAAGAAGAGCAGAAAAGGAAATTGAACACGGAAATTATGTGAACTTAGGAATCGGTATTCCAACATTAGTTGCGAATTTTATTTCTCCAGATAAAACAGTGGTGCTTCAATCTGAAAATGGTCTATTGGGGATTGGACCATATCCAACAGAAAATGAAGTGGACCCTGATTTAATCAATGCTGGTAAGGAAACAGTTACAACAATTCCTGGCTCATCCTTTTTCTCTAGCGCTGAATCGTTTGCGATGATCCGTGGAGGACACGTAGACGTTGCCATTTTAGGTGCCATGGAGGTTTCCGAAACAGGAGATTTAGCTAACTGGATGATTCCAGGAAAAATGATTAAGGGAATGGGAGGCGCGATGGATTTAGTGCATGGTGCAAAAAAAATCATTGTCATTATGGACCATTGTGCGAAGGATGGCTCTCCTAAAATTAAAAAAGAATGCTCTTTGCCTTTAACAGGTAAAGGAGTAGTGAATAAGATTATTACAGAACGGGCAATGATAGAAGTGACAGAGGCTGGCTTGGAATTGAAGGAAGTATTTGAAGGCTACTCTATTCAGGATATTGTCGATGCTACTGAAGCAGAGCTAATCGTAAAAGATGTTAAGGAGAATGTAGCTATATAGAATAATTATATAGTCCCCCGTTTTCCATCTTGTAGCTCAAGGTCAGGACCGACTTGCTGAACTCCATTTGGGTGTCGGAGTTTCCATCTTGCACTTTTCTTTTATGGGCTATCTTGTATTTTCCATCAATATCGATTACAATAAATCACAATAATATGTGACTGAGAGAAGGAATAGTAAATAATACTCGTTTCTTTAGAGAGCTGACGGATGGTGCAAGTCAGTGGAGCGGATTATTGAACTCGCCTTGGAGTCTGTGTAGGTGAACTTATAGTAGCCTATACCGTTTTCCGCGTTAAGGAAACAAGTTGAGTGAAGCATATTCACTAATTTGGGTGGTACCGCGTGAGTATATCTCTCGTCCCTTAGTTTTAAGGGGCGAGTTTTTTTATTTTCACGTAAATAGAAGTGGCTCAACGAAAACGTGGGCTTAATTCAAGGAGGAAGACATATGAGCTTTAATCATGAAGCAATCGAAAAAAAATGGCAACAGTATTGGAAGGATAATAAAACCTACAAAATGACGGACGATCCTTCTAAACCGAAATTTTATGCGTTAGATATGTTCCCATATCCATCAGGTGTTGGTCTACACGTTGGGCATCCACTTGGCTATATCGCAACTGATATTCTAAGTGCATACAAAAGAAAGCAAGGCTATAATGTCCTTCATCCAATGGGCTGGGATGCGTTTGGTCTTCCGGCAGAACAATATGCGATTGATACAGGAAATGACCCAGCAGAATTTACTGCAAAAAATATCGCTACCTTTAAGCGACAAATGACCGATTTAGGATTTTCGTATGACTGGGACAGAGAAGTAAATACAACAGACCCATCCTATTACAAATGGACACAATGGATTTTCATCCAGCTTTACAAAAAAGGATTGGCTTATGTAGACGAAGTGCCAGTAAACTGGTGTCCTGCTTTAGGAACAGTTCTTGCAAACGAAGAGGTAATCGATGGAGTTTCTGAGCGAGGCGGTCACCCAGTAGAACGTCGTCCAATGAGACAATGGGTGCTTCGTATTACTGCCTATGCAGATAGATTATTAGAGGATTTAGATGACCTTGATTGGCCAGAAAGTCTGAAAGAAATGCAACGAAATTGGATTGGACGTTCAGAGGGGGCAGAAATCACATTCGAAGTAGCAGATACAAATGAAAGCTTTGTAGCATTTACAACTCGTCCAGACACAATTTTCGGTGCCACATATGCAGTGCTTGCTCCTGAGCATAAACTAGTGGACGTAATTACAACGCCAGAGCAAATGGAAGCTGTTCAAGCATATAAGGACCAAGTAAAAATGAAGAGCGATTTAGAAAGAACAGATCTTGCGAAGCATAAGACAGGTGTGTTCACAGGTGCTTATGCGGTAAATCCAGTGAGCGGAGAGAAAATGCCTATCTGGATTGCTGACTATGTGTTAGCTTCTTATGGAACTGGCGCTATTATGGCTGTTCCTGCGCACGATGAGCGTGACTATGAATTTGCTAAGCAATTCGATTTACCGATTGTAGAGGTAGTTTCTGGTGGTAATGTTGCAGAGGCAGCTTATACAGAGGATGGAACGCTTGTAAATTCTGATTTCCTAAATGGCTTAAACAAGGAAGAAGCTATTGCGAAAGCGATTGAATGGTTCGAGGCTAATGGCAAGGGTGAGAAGAAGGTTACGTATCGTCTACGTGACTGGTTGTTCAGCCGTCAGCGTTATTGGGGAGAGCCTATTCCAATTATTCATTGGGAGGATGGTACTTCAACAGCAATCGATGAATCAGAATTACCATTAATGCTACCTGTGACAAATGATATTAAACCAAGTGGTACAGGTGAATCTCCACTTGCAAATATTACGGAATGGGTAAATGTAGTAGATCCTGTTACAGGGAAAAAAGGACGTCGTGAAACGAATACAATGCCTCAGTGGGCAGGAAGCTGCTGGTACTACCTACGCTATATCGATCCACACAATGACGAAAAGCTGGTAGATCCTGAATTAGCAGAACGCTGGTTACCAGTTGATCTTTATGTAGGAGGAGCAGAGCATGCAGTACTTCATTTGCTATACGCTCGTTTCTGGCATAAATTCCTTTATGATATCGGCGTAGTAAAAACAAAAGAGCCGTTCCAAAAGCTATTCAACCAAGGAATGATTCTAGGCGAAAACAACGAGAAAATGTCCAAGTCTAAAGGGAACGTAGTGAACCCTGATGATATCGTGAAGAGCCACGGTGCAGATTCCCTACGCTTATATGAAATGTTCATGGGACCACTTGATTCTTCGAAGCCCTGGTCTACTAACGGCTTAGATGGAGCACGTCGCTTCTTAGATCGTATTTGGCGTTTGTTTGTAAACGAGGATGGAACATTAAGCGCGAAAGTAACAGATTCTTCCTCAGAGAATATGGAGAAGGCATATCACCAAACAGTCAAGAAGGTAACAGAAGACTATGAGGCAATGCACTATAACACTGCCATTTCTCAAATGATGGTATTCATCAATGAAGGATATAAAGCAGAAAAAATCTCCAAGGAGTTTGTAGAAGGCTTTGTGATTCTTATTTCTCCAATCGTTCCTCACCTTGCAGAAGAGCTTTGGAGCATTTTAGGGCACGAAGAGTCTATCTCTTATGTGGCATGGCCAACATATGATGAGTCTAAGCTAGTGGACAATGAAGTGGAAATCCCTGTACAAATTAAAGGGAAAGTACGTGCGAAGTTAGTGGTTGCGAAGGACGCTTCCAAAGAAGAGCTAGAAAAATTGGCATTGGAATCTGAACAGGTTCAGCAATGGATTGATGGGCAAGAAGTGAAGAAAATTATTGCAATCCCAGGGAAATTGGTTAATATCGTAATCTAATATTGATAATCGGCGGTGAGAAAATGTATTATTTTTTCACCGTCTTTTTATGCTTAAAGAACTTTGTTGGTTCTACAATATTTGTTGGGGTATTCTCACAAATTCGTATAAAAAGTACAAGATCCTACTTAATTTATTCTGACTAGATTCCTTAGTGAACAAATCTCCAAAAGAAACCGTCTTATTAAATACGTGGGGGAGCCTTAATAGAAATGGGGAGACAGGAGTGAAATGGCTATACAGTAATTGGTTTGACAGGATTTTTATGATATTGGCTTGCCTAACACTGATTTGGTTTATTATTGGATTTATTTTTATAGGGGGGTATATTTTTTTATTGTTGCTAGCAGAGGTTTTATAGGAAAATGAATCATAAGAGAGGAGAGCATTTCTATCTGGGAAGAAGTGCTCTCCGAACAATAAAACTAAACGTTCAATTTGCTTCTAGCCATTTCCTCAAGTAGATTCTTCATCAATTGATCCCCACCTGCTGTACCAATGGATTCTGGGTGAAATTGAAGTCCGCATACCGGATATTTTTCATGCTTTATTGCCATTATTTCATTATCGTCTACCGCTTTTGCAAGAATCGTGAACTCTTTTGGTAAGGATGCTTCCTCAATAATAAGCGAGTGGTAGCGCATTACTTGAAGTGAATGGAGAAAATGGTCTCCATGTAAGATCGATTGCTTTCCATGCTTGATGGACTGAGACCTAACAATGTTTGCTCCAAAGGCTGCCCCAATTGCTTGATGTCCAAGACAAATACCGAGGATTGGATATTGCTGATGTAGTGTTTGAATCAGTTCTATACATATCCCAGCACTCGAAGGTTCACCTGGCCCGGGGGAAAGTACAATTACCTCGGGTGTGAGCTTGTGAATCTGCTCCATGGTAATCTCATCATTGCGTATAACTTTTACCTCTTTTCCAAGACTGCTGATTTGCTGGTAGAGATTGTAGGTGAAGGAATCATAATTATCAATTAAGAGAATCATTGAAACACCTCCAATAATGCTTTTGCTTTGTGAAGGGTTTCGTTGTACTCACTCTCTGGGTCAGAGTCATAGACGATACCGGCGCCGGCCTGGACATGTGCCATGTTGTCCTTCACAATCATTGTACGAATAGCCAATGCCATATCCATATCACCTGATGAGGAGATATAGCCTACCGCTCCAGCGTAGACTCCACGTTTTATTGTTTCGAGCTGGTTAATAATCTGCATAGCACGTATTTTGGGAGCTCCTGACACGGTTCCAGCTGGCAAGCAGGACGTTAATACATCTAGGGGATGACTCTCCTGTTTTAGCTTGCCTGATACCTCTGAAACAATATGCATTACGTGCTTATAGCGTTCGATTTTCATATATTTCTCTACCTGAACAGAGCCTATTTCAGAGATTTTTCCAATATCGTTCCTGCCTAAATCTACTAGCATTCGATGTTCTGCTACTTCTTTCTCGTCCGCTAAAAGCTCCTCGGCTATTCTTTGATCTTCTACAGGTGTTTTTCCACGTGGCTTCGTTCCGGCGATAGGGTTCGTGATAACACGATTATCCTTTACCTTTACTAAGCTTTCTGGAGAAGTCCCTAAAATAATGTAGTCCTCAAAGTCCATATAAAACATATATGGAGAGGGATTCGCGGTCCTCAGCTGCCTATATAAGCAAAAGGAGTCTCCGGTAAACGGAGAGCTAAATCGTTGGGAGAGAACGCCTTGAAAAATGTCTCCACGGCAAATATGTTCCTTTACAGTGTCAACCATGTGGAGAAACTGGCTTTTCTGCATCTGCGGTTGAAAATGTAGAGATGGTCTTTCATTTTCCAAGAACGATTCGGCTGATTGAAGCTGTTGAATAATTTCCTCCACAGATGCATTCATTTCTTCAAAATCTCTGCCGTCTTGAAATAGGTCAATTGCGGCAATTGTTATCGTTAACGTTAGATGGTCAAAAATGATGAATGTATCATAAAACAAGACATGGATATCTGGCATCTGGAGAGGGTCTACTAGCTGTTCTCCGATATCCTCGTGATAAAAGGCATATTCATAGCCAAAATAGCCGATTGCTCCCCCGAAAAAGGGGAAGGGATACTTTTCTTGATGAATTGGTATGACTCTTTTTAATTCTTCTACGATCGATCCTGGATGATGGGAAGTATGACCATCTTGGTCGACTAGTGAGAAGCCGTCTTCTGTCCCGATGATTTCTCTTATAGGATTTAATGCAATAAACGAATACTGGCCACTTTCCTCATGCTTCGCATGGGATTCAAATAACACCTTCTTTTTTCCCTTTACCTTTAAATAAAGGGAAACAGGAGTATCAGCATCCCCTTGTATTTCTCTACTTACAAAATTCCTCGTCTCTACTAACATGTCTCATCTCTCCTCGTCTCAGCTAAATAAATACAAAAAAGGCCCCCTGTCAAAAAGGACGGGGAGCCGTGGTGCCACCTTTATTGATTACATTTGTAATCCACTCATTTGCGATTGTTCGCTTGTCTTTAACGCAGACCTACGCTAAGGCATACTGATTTTCCGCCCGAGAACTCAGAAGTCCATTCAGCAAATGCTCTGTACTGACTTACACCATCCATCAGCTCTCTAAGACATTGCAAAAGCCTACTACTCTTCGTCATTGTTATTACCAAACATTCTACCTTAAATAGTTTCAACATTCAATCAATTTAGCGGCACTCATTCCTGCAATTTTTCCAGTTACTAAAGCAGAAGTGATGTTATAGCCACCAGTATAGCCATGTATATCAAGGATTTCGCCACAGAAGTAGAGGCCCTTCTTTTTCTTTGAAGCCATTGTCTTAGGCTCAATTTCTTTTACAGAAACTCCTCCGCCTGTCACAAACGCTTTTTCAAGAGGCTGTGTACCGTTTACCTGCACTTTAAATTGTTTCAGAAGATTTGCTAATACTCGAAGCTTTTCATGAGAAAGATTTTGACTATCTTCGTTTTCTGGGATACTTGCTTTTTCTAATAAAAAGAGAAGCCATCTTTCTGGCACGATACCTTTCCAAACATTTTTCACTGCCTTTTTAGGCTCTTCCTTCATTGCTTTTAATAGTGTTTGAAAGGTTTCCTCCTCATTTAAATGTGGGAGACTATCAATTCGAACATTCACTGGTGCTCCATTTTTCTTTATTTCCTTCACAACAAATTGACTGCAGCGTAAAATCGCGGGCCCACTTAATCCGAAGTGAGTAAAGAGCATGTCCATTTGATGGGTAATAATTGCTTTTCCTTTTTTATTTAACACGGAAACAGCGACATCTCTTAGGGCAAGGCCTTGCAGCTCTTTGGACTTGATAAAAGGCTCACTGGAAAGGAGGGGAACTTCAGTAGGATAAAGATCTGTTACTGTATGTCCTGCTTTTTCTGCCCAAGGATAGCCATCTCCAGTAGAACCTGTTTGTGGAACAGCTTTTCCGCCAACCGCAACAACGACTGCTTTTGCTGTAATTTCTTCTCCTGTACTAAGACGTACTCCTAATATTTTTTCGTCATTCATTAGCAGTTTAGAAACAGGGGAGTTAAGCTTTACTTCTACGTTTAATCTTTTCATCTCGTTTAAAAGCGCATTTACGACATCCATTGCCTTATTGGATACAGGGAACATTCTTCCGTGATCCTCTTCCTTAAGAGGTACTCCTAAATTCTCAAAAAACTCAATAATATCTTCATTATTAAAGACAGAGAAGGGACTAAATAAGAATCGTCCATTCCCAGGGATATTTTTTACGATTTCCTCTTGTGGTAATCTGTTGGTCACATTACAGCGACCTCCACCAGAGATTGCAAGCTTTTTTCCAAGCTTGTTTCCTTTTTCAAGTAATAAAACCTTTTTCTGTTCTGCTCCAGCAGCAGCTGCGGCCATTAGTCCCGAGGGACCCCCGCCAATAATAATAACGTCATACATAGTAATTATTCACACTTTCATTTTTTCTTTATTATACATGATTGTAGTTTTGGATAGACAGTTGTAAACTGTTAGATAGACATTTTATAGGATTGGACGGGTTAGATGGCTTCAAATTTGCTCAAAGGGACGATGATTTTAACCATTGGTCTCTTATTATCAAGAATTCTAGGGGTTTTATATGTTATTCCTTTCTATCAAATCATAGGGGAAGAATATATGGCTCTTTATCAATATGCATATACTCCATACTCCATCATGCTGGCAATTGCCGTTTCTGGAGTTCCGGTAGCAGTATCGAAATTTGTATCCAAGTATAATGCATTAGGCGATTATGCTACGGGACGAAAGCTTGTAAAATCGAGCATGGTTCTGATGTCGATTACAGGATTTTTAGGGTTTTTAGCTTTATTTTTCTTAGCTGAGCCAATTGCTCATTTAGTTATCAAGGACGATGAAGCGGACTTTTCAGTTCAGGACGTTGCAAGTGTCATTAAGTTTGTCAGCTTTGCTGTAATCGTAGTGCCTGTCATGAGCTTGGTCAGAGGATTTTTCCAAGGGTATCAGCATATGACACCGACCGCTGTTTCTCAGCTTTGGGAGCAGGTGGTGCGTATCTTATTCGTACTTGCTGGAGGATTCTTCGTTGTTTACGTGTGGAATGCTTCTGAAAAGACGGCAGTTTCTTTCGCAGTATTTGCTGCTTTTCTGGGTGCGATTGCAAGCTTACTCGTACTAGGCTGGTATTGGAAGAAGTTAAAGCCAGAGTTTGATGATTTAATGAATGAGACAGGGAAAGTTAGCTCTGATATATCATTGAAGAATATTTACAAGGAAATTCTTATTTACACGGTGCCCTTTGCTTTAGTTGGGGTTATTAATCCATTATTCCAGTTTATTGACATGATTACGTTCAACCGAGCGATGAATATAATTGGTGTCACTGGAGATGTTTCCAATACGCTACTCGGTATGTTGAATTTTGGTACGCATAAATTAGTCATGATTCCAGTAATGCTTGCCACTGGCTTTAGCATGACGTTGATTCCCTTGATTACTACATATTATGCGAAAAAGGACTTTGGAGAGGTTCGAAAATCGCTAGACCAATCTTTCCAGATTTTATTATTTTTGACCCTTCCTGCTGCGTTGGGGATATCTGTCCTTGCAAATGAGTTTTACCATGTCTTTTATGAGCAAAGTGCTGCGGGAACGGATATACTAGCACATTATGCTCCAGTTGCTATTCTTTTTGCGTTATACCCTGTTACTACTTCGATATTACAAGGTATAGATCGACAAAAAATTATTATTTTAAACCTACTTATAGGAATTTTAACGAAGCTTGTTCTTAATACACCGCTTATCAAGCTCTTTGAAACGAACGGTGCTATTCTAGCTACGGCGGCAGGTTATATTGTGGCGATTTCCTTGAACATGTTTGCAATCCGTAAGGTTTTACACTACAAATCAACGATGGTAGTAAGAAGGGTGTTACTTATTGGTATTATAAACGTTCTTATGCTGGCTATTGTATATATAGTAAAGCTGGGATTGGTGAACTGGTTTACAATCGATGGAAAAATAGATGCTCTTCTTGTAATCTTTGTTTGTGCTGGAGTAGGAGCGGTATTCTATGGATATGTGACGCTTCGCTTAGGATTGGCACAAAAGTTGTTTGGAGAAAGATTAACAAGATTTACGAAAAAATTTGGTTTTTAGGAGAACGGTATGCGATTAGATAAATTTCTTGCCCATATGGGATTCGGCACTAGAAAAGAAGTGAAGTCATTGATTAAATCAAAGGCGATTCAAGTGAATGGTGTAGCAGTAAAGGATAGTGCTATGCAAGTAAATGAGCTAGAGGATAGCATTATGGTGTACGGAGAAAAGGTCGAATACAAGCAATACATTTACTTGATGATGAACAAGCCACCAGGCGTAGTCTCTGCTACAGAGGATACAAGAGACCGGACTGTGATCGATTTATTAGAGGAGGAAGACCGCCATTTTGCTCCTTATCCAGTTGGAAGGCTGGATAAGGATACGGTTGGTTTGCTGTTGCTTACAAATGATGGAGATTTGACTCATCGCCTGCTTTCCCCTAAGAAGGACGTTCCGAAGGTTTATTACGCGAAAGTACAAGGTAGGGTAACGGAAGAGGATATACAAGCTTTTGAAGAAGGCGTAACGTTGGACGATGGGTATCATACAAAGCCAGGATATTTAAAAATCCTTTCACGTGGAAATATTTCAGAAATTGAGTTGACCATTACAGAAGGGAAATTCCATCAGGTGAAGAGGATGTTTGAGGCTGTCGGAAAGAAGGGTATTTATTTGAAAAGGCTTTCTATGGGAGACTTAAAACTGGACGAGGCTTTACAGGAAGGCGAGTACAGAGAACTGACAGAAGAAGAGCTACATATGCTTGAACAAAAGAAGGACCAAGCTTAACAGCAAGGTCCTTCTTTTTCATATGGAATTTCTAAGATGTCATTCTCACTCGTTTGTTCGTCGTGGTCCATTTACCTCTTGTCGGGCTAATGACTAAGTCATTAAAGGCTAGCACATTCAAGTCTCGTTGAATTGTGCGAGGAGTGATGCCAAATTCATCGACCAGATCTTGTGTTGTAACAGTTCCGTTGTCTCGGATGAACATATACATGTCTTTGATTCGATTGAGCATCCGATCAGTAGTTGGTTTCAAAAGTACCCACTCCTTCATCTTCATATCTCATGGCAAGACTAGCGGACGACATGGGGTAATAGCAATAAATTGATTGCACTTAAGGTCCCCTTTACTATATAGGTATCAGAAAATTTATTATCTGACAATTATATTATAATAGATAGAAACAGAAAATTCTATAAAAAAACTAATCTTTTTGTGAAGAATTCGTAAATATTTCTTTTCTTGTGGTGGTTAAAAGGGTTTGAAAAGATATAAAGGACTAAATACTTATTTTCCCCGTTTTTAATTTTTAGAAGATATAATGTGAATAAATTCAAACTGGTGTAGAATAGTCATAAATATAAGTTGGAGGTAGCTACATGAATTGGTTAGAAAAAGTAGAAACGAAAAAAGAAGAGATAATTAGTGAGTTGCAGAATCTAATAAGGATTCCATCTGTACTAGATGAAAAGAATGCAACAGAGGAAGCGCCGTTTGGAGCTAAACCACTCGAAGCATTAAATCATATGCTACAAGAGGGAGAGAAAGAAGGCTTTTTAACAAAAAATGTAGATAATATGGCAGGTCATATTGAAATGGGTGAAGGGGAGGAAATCTTAGGGATACTATGTCACGTAGATGTGGTACCTGAAGGAAAAGGATGGACTTATCCTCCATACGAGGGGGTAGTAGCGAACGATCGAGTGTATGGTCGAGGAGCAATCGATGACAAAGGACCAACAATTGCTGCGTGGAATGCGATGAAGCTTGTCAAGGAATCTGGTATAGAGCTTTCTAAAAGAGTGCGATTAATCATCGGAGCAGATGAGGAAAGTGGTTTCCGTTGTATGAAGCGTTATTTTGAAAAAGAAGAAATGCCAGATATGGGCTTTGCACCTGATGCTGATTTCCCGATTATCAATGCGGAAAAAGGGATTGCAAATTTAATCTTTTCTCAAACAGGCTCCTCTGATGTAGAAACCATTCAATTTTTCCAAGCAGGAAAAAGAACGAACATGGTGCCAGATGAGGCATTTGCGTTTGTATTTGGCGGACTTCCTTCTATTAAACAAAAATTTCAGGAATTTTCTGCTGAGAATGGCATAACAGGAGAAGTAACACAGGAAGGTCCTGGAGTAAAGGTTTTGGTACATGGCAAATCTGCACATGCAATGGAACCAGACCAAGGCGTAAATGCAGCTGTTGTACTTGCAAAGTTCTTACAGCAGATTCCTCTTACTCCACACTCGAAGGCATTTGTAGACTTTTTAGTAAATGCATTTGGAGAAGACAGCAGAGGTCATGCATTAGACTTACATTTCACTGACGAGGTTTCTGGCGATACTACATTAAATCCAGGCGTCATCCATTATGCACCTGCACAAGGCTCCTGCACACAGGTTAGCATGAGGTACTCTGTGACCTATCCATTAGATGAAAAGCTTGCTGCATGCAGAGAAAAGTTGAAGGATACAGGTATCACATTAGACCTCGGCTCTAATTCAAAGCCGCATTTTGTGGATCAAAACGATATCCTCATTCAATCCTTACAGAAGGTTTATGAGCGTCAAACTGGAGAAAAAGCAAACCTGCTATCCATTGGGGGAGGCACTTATGCAAGAACTATGGAAAAAGGGGTTGCATTTGGAATGGTCTTCCCTGGTAGAGAAGATGTTGCTCACCAAGCGGATGAGTATGTAGATATTGAAGATCTGTTAAAGGCTACTGCCATCTATGCGGATGCTATAGTCGAACTAGCAGGCAAAAAAGGAAAGGAAGAGTGAGATGACAAAAATTCTTTGGAATAACCAGCTGATAGAAGAGGATAAGGTAGTCATTGGCTTTGAAGACAGAGGCTATCAATTTGGCGATGGCGTATATGAAGTAATTAAGGTATATGATGGAAATTTATTTACAGCAAAAGAGCATATTAATCGATTATACGAGAGTGCAGATAAAATCCAATTAGTGATTCCTTATACAAAGGATAAGCTGCATCAAATGATATATGAGTTGATGGAGGAAAATAAATTAGAGAATGGTCATGTATACTTACAGGTTACTCGAGGTACTTGCTTTAGACAGCATCATTTCCCAGATCCTGCTGTAGACTCTGTATTAACTGCTTATACAAAGGAAACAAAGCGACCACTTAAAGATTTAGCTCATGGAGTGAATGCTTGCTTTGTGGAAGATATTAGATGGCTTCGCTGTGATATCAAATCCTTAAATCTATTGGGGAACGTTATGGCTAAACAAGAAGCAGTAGGAAAAGGATGCTTTGAAGCAATTCTTCATCGCGGAGATATTGTAACAGAGGGCTCCTCCTCAAATATGTACGGAATTAAGGATGGTGTGATCTATACACACCCAGCAACAAACTTAATTCTTAACGGTATCACTCGCCAAGTAATATTAGATTGCTGCAAAGAAATAGGAGTGCCAGTAGTTGAAGAGGCTTTTACCAAGGAACAGGCACTTCAAATGGATGAGTTTTTTATGTCCTCAACAAGTGCAGAGGTAATGCCGATAATAAAGATTGAAGATACAACTATTGGAAATGGAGAGCCAGGAGAGATCACTCAAAAGCTTCAAAAAGCTTTTGAGAAAAGAATTCCTACATCTATACATGCATGAGTAACCACTATTTTATAGGAGTGAAAATTCCTCCATGGATTGCAGAGAAGATTGTCCAAGCAAGGCAAGAGACGACGCTTCGAAAAACGCATAAAAGCCTTCCATTAAAAGAGGATTTGCATATAACACTTAGCTTTTTAGGAGCTGTTGCGCCTGATGACTTAGAGGAGCTGATGCAGTCACTCGAGCAGATTGACTGGATTCCTTTTTCTTTAATGACTGATGGACTAGCCTTCTTTGGCAATGAAAGGACTCCTCGTGTTGTATTTGTTGGTGTTCAACATAAGGAAGAACTTCATACGTTACAAATGGAAGTAGCAAAAGTAGTTTCCTCCGTACTGGGTATTACTGATACAAGAGCCTATCGTCCGCATATCACCATTGCTAAAAAGTGGGCTTCTAGGGCTAGCTTAGATATAGAGAATTTTGATATAGAGGAAATGTCTTTTCAGGTAGAGAGCTTCTCCATTTTTCAAATAAATCCAACCAAAACCCCTCGTTATGAGGATGTACATTTATTCGCTAGTAGGAGGGAATGAAGTGGCTCAGCTTGTTAAGCTTCAAGATTATATTTCAAGATATCAAATAGATTTGAAAAGATATCCGACTCAATTTGTTCGATTAAAAAAGCAACAATGGGAGCGTACGAAAAGTGAATGGGAAGATGGCTCTTTAAACGCTCAATGGGTAGAGGAAGAAGTGGTGGAGGACGACTTGGAGAAAAGCTCTTTTTTCTCCAAGCTCTTTCGTCGAAAGAAAGACCCCCTTTATGAGGAGGAAGTTGCGGCAGAGGAAATCGAAGAACTCATTCCTGAAGAAGATACCACCTTCCATTTTCAGCCCAATATCGTGTACCAGCCTCAAACGTTGGAGGAGCTAAAAAGAATGTATTTAGATCAGCTCTTTCATTTTCAAATTAAATGGGCAAGCTCTACATTGTTAGATAAATCCTACGTAGATCCGAAATTTATGAGGGACAGCTTATTAAGAACGCTGACATTACATTTACCTGATAATTATTTTTTATTGTACTATCCAATATTGAAGCTTAAAAAAGCACCAATAGAGTTAGAGATTCTATTAATCCTTCCTACTGAAATTATTTGTATAGTAGTTCTGGAGGGGCATGATTTAGATGCATTCATTGGAAGCAGTGACCGCTTTTGGCTTCGAAAGAGCGGAAAGGAAGAAAAAAAGGTACTTAGCCCGCTTATAAACCTAAATAGAATGGAGTCGATTATCCAACAGGTTTTTCAAAAGGAAGCAATCGATTTGCCTATTAGAAGAGTTGTGCTAAGTAGAAATGGCTATATTGATTACCCGGGAGCTGTGTACAATACGCAATTTATTGATACAAGGAAATTTCAAGCTTGGTTTAAGGCTCTTCAATCCAATCCTTCCCCTATGAAGCATATGCAATTCAAGGCTGCGCAGTCCCTTTTAAATCTTGTCCAAACAACTTCTTATTCTAGAGCGGGAGGGGAGTTGGATAGTGAGGGGTCAAATGATTAACGTGACAGTTATTATAAATGAGCATGCAGGAAACGGGAAAGCAAAGAAATTATGGAGTGATTGGCAGCCTAAGATTGTTTTCCCTTACACAGTCCTTGTAACAAAATATAGGGGACACGCTCAGGAGGTTTCTCAAAAGATTGCTGAACGTATGGAACCACAATTGATCATCATCCTAGGTGGCGATGGAACTGTACATGAAGTAATTTCAGGAATCATTGGAAGTGAACAAGTTCGAATCGGAGTCGTTTCCACAGGAAGCGGAAATGACTTTGGTCGAGCTTTTTCTGTATTTACTACAACTGAACAGCTTAACCAATATGTTGAGAATATAGATGCTGTCGATACTTACGATGCAGGGATATTTTCATTGAACGGCCAACAATTTAGCTTTGTTAATAGTGCTGGCTTTGGATTTGATGCAAAAGTGTCTGTCTCTGTTAATAATTCGTTTTGGAAGAGCAGGTTAAATACTGTAGGTTTGGGAAAGCTTGCGTATATTCTATTGCTGATAAAGGAATTGTTTTTATTCCGAACATTTTCCACCACTTTACGAATAGGAGAAGATAGGGTAAAGTTTGATAATGTTTGGTTTGTCACAATAAGTAACCAACCGTATTACGGAGGCGGTATGAAAATATCACCGAAATCTTTACCCAACGATCAACTGTTCGAGATTACCGTCGTACACAACCTGTCGAAATGGAAGCTGCTGCTTGTTTTTGGTACTGTATTTTTAGGGACGCATACAAAATTTAAAGAAGTCAAACAGTTCCAGACAAATATGTGTCAGTTGACATTTAAAGATAGCACCCTGGTACATACAGATGGTGAATTTGCTTGTGGGGTTTCTCCGTTTGAAGAAGTCCAGGTATTTGTTCTCCCCCATGCGTGGAGAAATGCAACAACAAAGAAAAAGGAGTTAAAATCATGAGGTTAAGACATAAACCATGGGCTGAGGAATTTATCAATGCACATCCAGAAATTATTATTCCGAACCCAGAGGACTATAAAGGAAATTGGCAAGCTATATTTGGAAATGATAATCCTCTCCATATAGAAGTAGGAACTGGAAAAGGACAATTCATTACGGGTATGGCAAAGCAGAACCCGGAAATTAATTATATTGGAATTGAGCTTTATGATAGCGTCATCGTGTCTGCACTAGAAAATGCATTAGACGCTCAGCCACTGCCAAATTTACGTTTATTAAAAGTAAATGGTGCACATTTGGACAAGTATTTCGCTAAAAATGATGTTCACCGTGTTTATTTAAACTTTTCGGATCCATGGCCAAAGACGAGACATGCAAAGAGAAGATTAACACATGAAGGATTTTTAAAGCTGTATGAGTCAATTTTAATAGACCATGCGGAGATTCATTTTAAAACAGATAATCGTGGATTATTTGAGTATTCGTTAGTTAGTATGTCTTCTTATGGCATGAAACTAAAGTATGTATCATTGGACTTGCATGCTGAAATGCCTGAAGATAATATTATGACGGAATACGAAGAAAAGTTTTCCGCAAAAGGGCAACCGATTTACCGACTGGAAGCTCAATACGTTTAAAAAAAGGGGTTGGCATGAATGGATATGTTCACTTTTCATGAAATGACATTTACATGGCTGAAGGGAGGGACTACTCATTTGGACGGGGGTGCCATGTTTGGAGTAGTTCCTAAGCCATTATGGGAAAAGAAATACCCTGTAAATGAAAAAAATCAAATTGAATTAGCTTCAGACCCTATTTTTATTCAATACAAGGGACATCGTATATTGGTGGAAACGGGACTTGGCTTTGGCAAATTTAACGAAAAGCAGCTTCGTAATTATGGGGTTAGTGATCAATCGGTAGTAGATGATAATTTAGTAGAGCTTGGGTATTTGCCAGAGGATATTGATATTATTCTAATGACTCATTTACATTTCGACCATGCTTGCGGATTAACAAAATGGGTAGATGGGGATCTGGTTCCTGCCTTTCCGAATGCGAAAATATATGTATCCGAGATTGAGTGGAATGAGATGAGAAATCCAAATATTCGATCGAAAAATACCTATTGGAAGGAGAATTGGGAGCCTATTCAGCACCAGGTTGTCACGTTCTCGGATTCCATGGAGGTAGTAGATGGGATAGAGATGATCCATACTGGCGGTCATAGTGATGGACATAGTATTTTGGTGTTTAAGCAAAATGGTGAGACGATTGTTCATATGGCGGATTTGATGCCGACGCATGCTCATCAAAATCCACTATGGGTGTTAGCTTTTGATGATTATCCGATGGCTTCTGTGTTTGCGAAGGAAAAGTGGATAAATGAAGGCTTGCAGAATGGGTATTATTTTAGTTTTTATCATGATGCTTTTTATCGGTTGGTTAAGTGGAGTGCCGATGGGAAAGAGATTGTGGAGAAGGTTGAGCGAACAAAATAGTTTTTTTCAAGCGATAATCCAATTGGGTTATCGTTTTTTTAGTGTCTGTGGCTCTGGGGAGAGAAGAAGAAGAAGAAGAAGTGAGGTCGCTCTTGGCGGACGCTTGGAGTGGAGGCCAACAGGATGTTGGTCAGGAAAACGTTGTCACACGATGTGACGTTCTTAGTTTTCCATCCACAAGGTAAGCCAGCACCCATCGCTAACGCGCGTGGTTGTGCTGTCTTACCTACCACCCTGCTCCCACCGGAGTCGCCGCCAGCCGCTTCCTGTTAGAGATAGAATCTAGTATCTTCTCTAATCTTTTTACTCTATAGAGATTGGAGGCGTAAAGTTCCATTCTTACAATCTAATCAGTACATATAGAATAAGCCATACTTAACGATGATATATACATTACTACACACCCACACCATCTTTTCTGTCCATAGAAAAAGTAAAGAAACCCTCCCATGCAAAGAGCCGTCTTATCGAGTTTCATGTTGTCGATAAGATGGCTCTTTTAGTTTACTCAAACCATTGGGCTTTTGGCAATTTGATTTGGCTGAGTCCAAGGGGAGTAGTTATTATATAAAAAGTACAAAAGCAGGATAGCAGAACTCTATTAGACTCGTTAGTGTTTTGATTTTTAGATTTTTACTAGATCAACAACGGTGCCGGTTTTTGCATCTGCTGCAAATTCGAATTGTTCGAGCTCGCCGTTTTTAATGCGGGAAACTCCGCCTTTATATACATCTAATTTAATTACATCTTTTTGATATGGTTCGGGAGACATGAAAATCCAAGAACCATCAATTGGTCCTTCTTCTTTAAAGGAATCTTTAATATTATTAAGAACTAAATCTGCAGGTTTGTTTTTATTTATTCTGGAAGCAGCTTGACTAGCAACCACTCCAATGACAATACCTGTGCCTAGACCCATCATATAATCTCTAAGTTTCATCCATATTCCTCCTCTTCATCATTTATTTAAGTGTATCACAACACTGGAAAACTGATAAATTTTTCGATTATCGAAGTTTTAGTATAGTAAACGGGTAGAACTTTTATTACAATAGAAGATGAATCTTTTTGAAATAAATAGAAAATACTAAAGCTTTAGGAGGATACTTGCACTATGAATGGAGAAACACTTTCCTTATTTAAGACATTAACCGAGTTACCTGGAGCACCTGGTAACGAGCATGCAGTACGTTCTTTTATGCGTGAAGAGCTAGCAAAGTATTCTGATGAGATTGTCCAAGATAATCTTGGGGGTATTTTTGGCGTTAAAAAGGGCGATGAAAACGGACCAAGAGTGCTAGTTGCTGGGCATATGGATGAAGTAGGCTTTATGGTTTCAGGGATTACGGATAATGGTATGCTACGCTTTCAGCCACTAGGTGGTTGGTGGAATCAAGTATTGCTTGCCCAACGCGTAGAAATAGTGACAAAGAATTCTACGATTCCTGGAGTAATAGGCTCTATACCTCCTCACCTCCTAAGTGATGAGGTTCGCAATAAACCGATGGATATAAAAAATATGTTAATTGATGTTGGTGCAGACGATAAAGAGGACGTAGCAAGAATGGGTATACGTCCGGGAGACCAAATAGTACCTGTTTGTCCATTTACTCCGATGGCTAACGAAAAGAAAATAATGGCGAAGGCTTGGGACAACCGTTATGGCTGTGGACTTAGCATTGAGCTATTAAAGGAGCTTCAAGGCGAAAAGTTACCTAACATGCTCTATTCTGGTGCTAACGTAATGGAAGAGGTTGGACTAAGAGGTGCCCAAGCATCTGCTAACATGATTAAGCCAGATATCTTTTTTGCGCTAGATGCTAGCCCTGCAAATGATGCCTCGGGCAATAAGAATGAATTTGGTCAGCTAGGCAAGGGCACGTTGTTACGTATCTTTGACCGTTCCATGATTACTCATCGTGGTATGAGAGAATTTGTATTGGATATGGCAGAAACACATAATATCCCATATCAATACTTTATCTCTCAAGGCGGAACAGATGCAGGAAGAGTGCATACTGCGAATGAAGGTATTCCGAGTGCTGTAATAGGTATCTGTTCAAGATATATTCATACATCTGCATCTATCATACATACGGATGATTACGCAGCTGCGAAAGAGCTCCTAGTGAAGCTTGTAAAGGCATGCGATAAGACAACCGTAGAGACAATTAAAGCGAATGTATAAAAAGATGCCCTCGAGGCATCTTTTTTCACATCATCATTCGTTCATAGGAGATATTTAATGAAAATATTAATTGGAACAAAAAATAAAGCAAAAACATTAGCTGTAAAAAACGTTGCAAGTCTTTATTTTCCGGAGGCTATTTTTGAGAACCAATCCGTTTCATCTCTTGTTGCGGATCAGCCTGTGAGTAATGAGGAGACCAGACGAGGAGCAATCAATAGAGCCAGACAGCTTCTAACGAAATTTGATGGGGATATAGCAATTGGATTAGAAGGTGGGGTAACCCAATTGGAAGAGCAGATGTATGTCTGCAATTGGGGGGCATTAGCAACAGCTGAAGGACAAATCTATACAGCGACTGGTGCTGGTATTCCTTTACCAGAAGAGGTTGCTACTCAAATAAGAGAAGGGATGGAACTTGGTCCGGTCATGGACGTCTTTACGAATAAGAAAGGTATACGTCATGAAGAAGGGGCTGTTGGTGTATTTACGGATGGTCTTGTCAATAGAAGTGAAATGTTCGAGCATATTATGAAGCTCCTAATTGGACAATATTTACTCTCGCAAAAACAGAAGTAAGAAGAAAAGTACTTCTAGTTGCAAGGAAACATAATCATCGTTAAAATATATAGCAGTCATGCTTGAATGGGAGGAACCAAAATGACTGGAAAATGGATGCGACTAATTCTCGCGTCACTAGCTGTCATTTTATTAGTTGGATGTGCTTCTTTGGAAGAAAGAGCTGTCGATGGATTAGAAAGTGCAAAAGAAACATTTCTAGGTGAGCCAGAGACACCAAACAATGAAGTAGGCAATATAAAATTATTTTTACCTAGTGGATATTCTGTAGAAGATGAATCGAACGAATCGAATATACTCTTATCAAAAGGCAAAGATTCTTTTATATTATTTATTAATCCAAATGAAACACCAAAAAGTAAATTATATTACGAACTGATGATGGCAAATAGTAATGTGAATATCATAAAGGAAGAAGTGTTTGAGGCAGAGAACCGTTTTGGTTTTGCTGCAATCATTCAGAATGGTGAAGAAAGCTTCGAACTGGTTACAAGTATCGGTGGAATGAAGCTAACGACTATTTCTTCTGAAAAGAATATTGCAAGTAATTTGAACGAAATGATGACGATTATCCGATCTATCCAGACACAATAGGAGGAATAGAGAATGGAAAACCTAGCAAACTTGGAGCAATTTGAGAAATTGACACAAGGAAAGAAGACTGTATTTAAATTTACAGCCGATTGGTGTCCTGACTGCCACTTTATCGATCCTTTTATGGACGAGGTAGAAAAAGAGTTTTCGGATTTCACTTTCATCTCGGTAGATCGAGACAAATTTTTAGACCTATGTAGCCAGCTGGACATCCTTGGAATACCAAGCTTTGTTGCATTTGAAAATGGTAAAGAAATAGGTCGTTTCGTTAGCAAGAATCGCAAAACTCGAGAAGAGATTGAATCATTTCTTCGAACGCTTTAAGTGGACGGTTCACGTATGTGAGCCGTTTTATACTTTACCATGATGGAAAGGGTGGTATGATGAAGGCTCTTGAATTGATAAGAGAATTTAAGAAGAGACTATCCGAGGATACGTATAGTTACGACTACAATAGAGAAACGAATAAGCTTCGTTTAACCCATAAGGGTCTGGAGAGAGGAATTGAGATTTCCGTCCCGCCTATCCTAGCTAAATATGAAACAAAAAAAGAGAAAATAATTGAAGAGGTTGTTTACACTATCCATCAGACGTTCGAAGCGATGGAAAAAGAAACAGCTATCGATTTGTCCGGAGCGATTTATCCTGTTATCCGTTCTACCTCCTTCCCAAAAGAATCGAAGGATGGCAATAAATTCGTCATGAAGGATCATACGGCTGAGACGAGAATTTATTATGCAATAGATTTAGGAAACACCTATCGCTTGTTGGATGAAAAGATGATTGCAGAGCGAGGTATACGAGAGACAGAGGTTCGTGAACGTGCTCTTTTCCAAGTAAGAAACTTACCAAACAAATATAAAAAAGATGAAGTAAATGGTAATATCTTTTATTTCTTTAATAACAATGATGGTTATGATGCAAGTAGGATTTTAAATGAATCTCTATTGAAGGAAATGAAAAGCCAAATTTCTGGAGATATGACTGTATCCGTACCTCACCAAGATGTTATGATAATTGGAGATATACGAAACGAAGTAGGCTATGATGTGCTAGCTCAGATGACGATGCACTTTTTTACTGTTGGGACTGTACCTATCACCTCTCTTTCCTTCATCTATGAAAACGGAGAGCTGGAGCCTATCTTCATTATGGCAAAGAATCGAGTGACAAAGGAGCAAGAAGACAAATGAATATTTTTTACAATGCTGCAGGCGTAGGAGACGTACTATTAATTCAATTAAACACTGATAAGGTGGAAAACGTTCTAACGGAAACAAAAGGAAATGTTACTTTTGTCAAAAATGCAGAAAATGAGGAAGTAGTTGCAATAAACATTTTTCAGTTTGGCAGCTACCATAAAATAGAGTCAGCTGGCCCGGTTACACTTACAGAGGAATTCGTAAGTATTGTCCAACAAGCATTGGACGCAAATGAAGCGAATTATCAACTGGATGTTGATCTATCACCAAAATTTGTAGTAGGCTTTGTTGAATCCATTGACCAGCATCCAAATGCAGACAAGCTAAAAGTTTGCCAAGTAGACGTAGGTGACGAGAAGCTACAAATTGTATGTGGTGCACCGAATGTTGATGCGGGACAAAAAGTTGTAGTAGCTAAGGTGGGGGCTGTAATGCCTTCTGGAATGCAGATAAAGGATGCAGAGCTTCGTGGCGTTCCTTCTCATGGTATGCTTTGCTCTGCAAGAGAGCTTGCTCTTCCAAATGCACCTGAAGTTAAGGGGATACTAATTTTAGATAATGATGCAGTGGTTGGAAGCCCATTTGAAGGTAACTGATTAGCAAAGCGATAAGTTATAAACAATTGGTTGTCGTTTGATAACTCTCGAAAAAAGCATGGCAAGCAAATAAAGCTAGCCAAACATTTGAGAGCGTTCTACGACAACCAATTTTTTCGTGGGTTGCATGGTAAATTTAAACCGATATAGCTTTGTGGATGAATATTTGACATACATAACAGGGAAAACGTTCTTAGATAATTAACTCCAAAACTAAGGTCATGATGTATTAATAAGCGTTTACATATTATAAAAATATGATGTGGAGTAAATGTTATACAACTAACTTCTTAATAACTCCCGTATACTCATACTTTTTTTGACCTATTATTTAATATAATAAGGACGGATACCTTAATTATTGGTAAAATAAAAGGTATCGAAAAGAAAGAGTGATGAAGAATTGAATTGGTTAAAGAAACTTTTTAAAACAACAGATGCAGAAAATATAGAAGAAGTAGAGCTAGAAGAGGAAGTAGTGGAGAAACAAGTTCGACAATCGAAAACACCATTTCGGTTTCCTTTAATCTCCGATCATGAAAAACAAGAAATTTTACATGGCAGGACTACTGAATATAAGAGGGAAATCCCAATTGTAGAGAAAGAGCGAGAGAAAGACCCTTTTTATGAAAGAGAAACTGTCTTCCCTGCGCCACCTCGAAAACGGGAGACAGTGGTTCCTATACAGCCAAAGCCAAAGCCAAAGCCGATTTATCAACAGCCCCAATTTAGCAAAGAGCCAGAGATAAGACAAGTTACAAAGAGGAGACCTTTTACACCTACCGATGTTCCTTCTCCTATCTACGGTTTTAAGAGACCTTCTCAGATAGAAGAACTGAATAAGCAGTTAGTAGAAGAGAAGCCAGTTACTAATCCGATTGATATTCCATCCCTTCAAGAAGAGACGGAAACAATAGAAAAGCCAATCGCAGCTAGAAGCTCTATAGAGCTTAGTACTGCTGAGGTTGATGTAAAAGCAGCTTTTGTACCTGTTGAACTACAGGAAGAAGAGGAAAAGGCAGAAGAGATAGTTGCTGAACCGGTAGAAATAGTTACAGAACAGCATGTACAAAAGGATCCAGGCATTGAAGAGGTAGCTATTACTCAGGTAGAAGAGCTTACATGTGAGGAAGTCCCGGTCGAGTTGAAACTAGAAGAACCTAAAAAGAAAGAAAACATTCGACCATTTAATGTCCTGATGTTGAAGTCAGATAAAGAAAAGTTGAATAAGTTAGAGAATAGAATAAAAAATATAGAACCTGTTTCCACAGGCATTCGAAACACTCCCAGTAAAACTTCCTTAACAGTTGTGCCAGGGGTGAAAGAGGTCGAATGTGAGCCACTAACTACTGCTTATCAAACACCTTCCTTTAGTTATTTGCTTCCTCCAGAGGAGAAGGATGAAGACAAGGAGTGGATGGAGGAGCAGGCTAAAACATTAATTGAAGCCCTTTCTTATTTCCAAGTAACTGGAGAAATTATCCGGGTAGTCCAAGGACCTGCTGTTACTCAATTTGAGCTTACTGTAGGACACGGAACGAAGGTAAGTAAAATCCGTAACCTTTCGGATGATTTGAAGTTAGCACTTGCGGCTAAAGATATTCGAATTCAAGCTCCAATTCCAGGAAAGAGTTCAATAGGAATTGAAATCCCAAACCGTCGTTCAAGGGCTGTTAGAATCTCCGAAGTGTTAAATACAGAGACATTTAAACAATCCGACTCTCCATTAGAGGCAGCTCTTGGTCTTGACCTTACAGGAAAGCCGTTAACATTGGATTTACGAAAGATGCCTCATGGTTTGATTGCAGGGGCAACAGGCTCTGGGAAGTCTGTCTTTATTAATTCCTTATTAATCAGCTTGTTGTATAAGGCGACTCCTGATGAATTAAAGCTGATGTTAATTGATCCGAAAATGGTAGAACTCGCTCCATATAATCATATTCCACATTTAGTGAGCCCTGTTATAACAGATGTCAAAGCAGCCACAGCAGCTTTAAAATGGGCAGTAGATGAGATGGAAAGACGCTATCAATTGTTTGCTCATGTGGGAGTTCGCGATATAAGTAGATATAACACGCTAGCAACGGAGAAGAGACAGTTTGCACAGAAGCTTCCGTATCTTGTTATTGTCATTGATGAGCTTGCTGATTTAATGATGATGGCGCCTACGGACGTGGAGGATGCTATTTGCCGTATTGCACAAAAGGCTCGAGCTTGTGGTATACATTTAGTACTGGCAACACAACGTCCTTCTGTAGATGTTATTACAGGATTAATAAAGGCGAACGTTCCTACAAGGGTTGCTTTTTCTGTTTCGTCACAAATAGATTCAAGAACTATTTTAGATCAACAGGGAGCAGAGCGCCTATTAGGAAAAGGAGATATGCTATACCAAGGGAACGGGATGTCGAGTCCTATCCGAGTTCAAGGCACGTATGTGTCTGATGAAGAAATTGAACGTATCATTGAGCACGCAAGAACACAGGGAGAACCTGAATATCTATTTGAGCAGGAAGAATTGCTACAAAAGGCGGAAGTGGCCGAGCAAGATGATTTATTTGAAGAGGCCTGTCGATTTGTAGTAGACCAAGGTTCTGCTTCTACCTCTTTATTACAGCGTAAATTTCATCTTGGCTATAATCGGGCAGCAAGGTTAATAACTGCCATGGAGGAATGTGGTTATATTTCTGAGCAACGGGGTAGTAAGGCTCGAGAGGTAATACTATCCAGTGAAAAGCTTGATGAAATATTTAGTTAAATGTAATTATTAAGGTATTGGATTAAATAGTGATATAATGGGAAATACGTCTAATGAGGACGAGACGCTATTTAATGTATATAAGTGGGACTGATCCCAGGAGGTTTACGTATGACAAAGTATCATTTTACAGGGATCAAAGGATCCGGAATGAGCCCTCTAGCACAAATCCTTCATGATGAAGGTCATTATGTGCAAGGTTCTGATATCGATAAGTATTTCTTTACTGAAAAACCATTACATGACCGAAATATAAAAATCCTATTATTTGACGAGGCGAATATTGAAGAAGGAATGACGGTAATTGCTGGTAACGCATTCCAAGACTCTCATCCCGAATTAACAAGAGCAAGAGAGTTGGGACTAGAGGTTATTCGATATCATGAATTCCTAGGAAATTACATGAGCAACTTTACGTCAATCGCAGTTACAGGGGCACATGGAAAGACCTCTACAACGGGGTTATTATCCCACGTATTAAGTGGATATAATCCTACCTCGTATTTAATCGGTGACGGAACAGGAAAAGGTGTGGAAGATGCTTCTAACTTTGTATTTGAAGCATGTGAGTATCGCCGACACTTTTTGTCCTACCATCCTGATTATGCGATTATGACGAATATTGACTTCGATCACCCGGATTATTTCTCTGATATTGAGGATGTATTTAGCGCATTCCAATCAATGGCCATGCAAGTCAAGAAGGGCATAATTGCTTGTGGAGATGACTTATATCTTCAACGTATCACAGCAGCAGTTCCTGTTGTGTATTATGGTTTTGGAGAGCATAATGATTTTGCGGCACGGAATATAGAGATTACAGAAAAGGGTACTTCCTTTGATGTATTTGTAAGAAACGAATTTTATCATCGTTTTTCCATCCCGATGTTTGGAGATCATTTAGTCCTTAACTCGCTTGCAGTTATTTCTTTGTGCCAATATGAAGGAGTGCCAGCGGAAGTTATACAAAAGGGCCTTGAGACCTTTGAAGGGGTTAAGAGAAGATTTACGGAAACGACCATAGGCAATCGAATCATTGTCGATGATTATGCTCATCATCCAACTGAAATAAGAGCAACTATTCAATCAGCTCGTCAAAAATATCCGTCTAGAAAAATTGTTGCTATATTTCAGCCTCATACTTTTACTCGTACACAGAAGTTTTTGCATGAGTTTAAAGAAAGCTTGATGCTTGCTGATGAGGTGTATCTGTGTGATATTTTTGGTTCAGCAAGAGAAGATGCTGGAAACCTAACAATAGAAACCCTTGCAGAGTTAATCGAAGGAAGTCATATCCTTCATGAGGATACTGTGGAACAACTGCTGGCATATGAGGATGCATTATTTATCTTTATGGGAGCAGGCGATGTACAAAAGTATCAGAGAGCCTTTGAAAACCTATTAACAAATTGAACAAAAAGGATGTCTAAAAAGTTTTTGCTTTCTAGGCATCCTTTTTTATTGTGGCTTTAGCCGGAGAGATGAGCATAGGAAAACGACCAGTATGACAACAATTTGAAGTATTTGACTGTTATATTTGAAGGTTCTACGAAGTTTTATTATTTTTAAAGGATTATCCAAAGAAACGTAGTATAGTATTAAGTAGGAAGTTTAAATCATTTCTTTTAGGGTAAAATTACAACATACTATTTAGTTAAAGGAGAGTGTTCGGATGGAGAATTTATTATACATAGCTGCTATAGTTGCTGCAATTGCTTTTCTAATACTTTGTATTAGTTTAGCTGTTACCTTATCATCCGTGAAAAAGACATTAAACAATGTAGCAGAAACGTTGAATGGTTTGGAGTCACACTTACAAAATGTTACAAAGGAAACTGCTGATTTACTTCATAAGACCAATGAGTTGGCTGATGACATCCAACATAAATCGGAGAAACTAAATACAGTAGTAGATGCTGTTAAAAATGTTGGGACTTCTGTTAACACTTTTAATCACTCTATTCAACGCTTTACGGATACAGTATCGAAGGAAGTAGAGAAGAATGAGGATAAAATAGCACAGGTTGTCCAGTGGAGCAGTATTTTCTTTGGTATCCGTGATAAATGGAAAGAAAGAAAAGCACTAGAGCAAGCTGGTTATTATACATTTGAAGAAGAAAAAAAACGATAAAAAAATGGAGGAATGTACATGAGTAACTTTGAAAATAGCAAACCGAATTATAAAGATGCAAATTTTAATCATGAATATTTTTCGAACCAAGCTTCCTATGATCGACAAGCGAACAGCTATCCTCCGATGCCATCTTACAATCAAAGAAGTAGCATCTATGAGGAGAAAGAGGTAAATGGAAAGGATTTTATCCTTGGCGTCCTAATTGGTGGAGTTATTGGAGCTGCAACAGCTCTTCTATTGGCACCAAAAACTGGACCAGAGCTACGAGATACTCTAAGCAGCCAAGCAGGCCAATTGAAGGAGAAAACAATTGATTTATCCTCTACTGCTAAAGAAAAAACAACACAGCTTTCTAAGCAGATTCAAGAGCAATCGGGCCAACTTGTGGATAAGGTAAAATCCTTAAAAGGCTCACCGTCTTCTCCGCAGGACGATGGAACTGCTTCCTCAGAAGGTGAGGAGCCATTAGATTTTATGGAAACCATTACAAATACTTCGGAAGAATTAACAGCACAAGAGGAAAATGCTACTGCAGTAGCGGAAGCAATTAAAGAAGCTATCTCCGAGGAAAACAACAAAAAATAACATCAAAAAACTGTAGCCAGGTGATAAATACTTGGCTACAGTTTTTTAATGCTTAACGGAAAATAATGTCCAATTTATCTCCATTTACAATTTCTTCGTTAAATCCTGATGGGTTTCCATTCCTTAAGATTTCGAAAGAACCAACATTTTTAGGTAAGGTCCATTCAATATAGCGAAATACATCCTGAAAAATCCATGGTGTGTTCTCTTTTTCCTCCCAAATTATACTAGAGCCATTTGGTACGAGGTCAGCGGATGCTAGTTTTTTATTCTGGAAGCTAACTGTCGCACATTCTCTTGTTAGTTCCACAAGGTCTCCTTGAAAGAAAACGGTTATTTTATCTGTTAGCTTCTTATCCAGACATTCAGCTATTTCATGAAGTGATGGACTCCTATTTCCCTCTATGTGAATGACATCATCCTGCTGTATCGGAGAGGATAATCTAGCTGGCGAGTTATTTATAGAAAGAGTAGAGGAGAGCCTCGGTACAGCATAATTCTGATCGTTTATTTTGATTGAATAAGGGGCAAGCTTCTCTAAATATTTTGGATGCCTTGTCTTTAAGAACTGCTCAATCGTCTGAATTGGTTCTACTTGTACTTTATCTCTCTCGTGCAGAACAGAGGATAAACCAGCGGGATTGCCGTTGATAGTTATGACTGGCTCTAATGTATATAGGACGCCTTGGAATGTAATAGTCCTGACAGAAGCCTCATCTAATAAATCACGTATAGTCGCTGTAGCTGGTTTTCCATCTTCTCCTTCTATTACTTCAATTTGATCATGATGATTGATCTGTGTTTTGGTTGTAGAGCTAGCTCCATTTACTTTTAAAACAGCTGGATGTCCATGCTCACCAGGAACATGTATTGTTTGTCCATTGATGGTTACTGATAAAGCAGGGCCAGGTTTTCCGTAAAGCTTTCTTGAAGGAATGTTTGCTGCGAGTAATGCATCTCCAACCGTCATCTCTTTCAGTTCAAAAAGTCGAACTAACTGGTTATTTACTTCTACCGTCATATACTGGATTGGTGCTTTTTTTGCTGCAATTGCAATTCCAATTGGAGTCACTAACTCAGGTGAAGTAGGGATATGTGATTCCTTCGTAAGCAAAGGAATGGCATCTATTCCTCTCACGGCAACACGGTTAGCTGGAAGCTGAAGCTTTTCTGCTAGGATAGAAGTGATTCTTGGTGTCAAGCTACCTCCTCCAACAAGCATGACAGCCTTAGGAGATTTTTTGTTGTTCAATCTTAGTATTTCTAACGATATGTATGTAGCTAACTCGTGAATGGATGGTAAAATGGAGTCGATTACTTCCTCCTTTGGTATTTGCTGTTTGAAGCCCAAGATATCTTCAAATTCTATTAGCTCGTTGTCGTTGATTTGTCTTTTTGCTTTCTCGGAGAGTGGAAAGTCTAAAAGATAATGGTCACTTAGTGCCTCTGTTATTTCGTCTCCTGCATATGGAACCATTCCATAGGCTACAACGGTTCCTAAATCCGTAATTGCGATATCGGAGGTTCCGGCACCGATATCTACTAAAGCCACATTCAGCCTTCTCATGCTTGGAGGTATTAGGACATTTATTGCCGCAATTGGCTCTAAGGTTAGCGCCTCCATTTCTAGATTAGCTCTCTTTAATGCAGATAAGAGCGATTCGACTACAACCCTAGGTAAGAAGGTAGCAATCACTTCAATAGATGCTTCATTACCCTGTTGATCTACTAAGCTACCAATCTCCTCTCCGTCAAGCTTATAATAAAGGACGCTATAGCCGACACAGTAATAATGACTAGTTAACGGTCCTTCTTCAGCTTGAACAAGCTGTGACTGGGCTTTTTGGACAGCTGATAATTCTAAACGACTAACATCCTCCTCAGAAAAAATCGGTCTATTTTTTATATTTATCGTCACAGAAGCCTGCTCTGTCTTAAGTGCTCTACCAGCAGCAGCCACACTAACCTTTTCAAGCTTTCCATATTTTTCTTCTAATTTTTCTTTAATAGATTGGATAACTTCTGCTACTTTAAGTACATTATGTATCTGACCATCAAGCATGGCCCTTTCCTTATGCTCTTCCACCAAAATGTCTTTCACATGAAAGCCTTCTTCTTTTTCTTCCAGGATTATTCCAACCACGGATCTTGTCCCAATATCTAAAGCAAATAGAGTAGATGACAACCATTTCACTTCCTTTTCATTCACGCACTTTAACGAGTTAAATCGCTAAAATAAGACGTGACATTCTCAGTTATATTGATTATAATAATGTTTATATCTAAGAATGTATCATAATTTTCAGTCGATAGAAAGAGTGATTGAAACTTTGAAAGGGGAAAGAGAAGAATGAAACAAGTTGATTTAGAAGCCCTTCGTAGCCGTGTGGATGATATAAATGTGGAAATCCTTCGTCTAATCAATGAGAGAGCCGAGGTTGTCCGTGAAATAGGAAAAGTAAAAGAGAAGCAGGGTGTTAATCGTTACGATCCCTTACGTGAACGACACATGCTCGATCATTTAAAGGAAAATAACAACGGGACCCTTCCGCAATCAACCGTAGAACATATATTTAAAGAAATTTTTAAAACAGCGCTTGAGCTTCAAGTAGACGATCAAAAGAAAGCCCTTTTAGTTTCTCGTAAAAGGAAATCGGAGGACACAATTGTTACGATTAATGGAGAGCAAATAGGAACAGGTACTCCTTCTTTTGTATTCGGACCTTGTGCAGTAGAATCGTATACACAAGTGGCAGAGGTGGCAGCTGCAATCCAATCAAAAGGCTTAAAATTAATCCGTGGGGGAGCATACAAGCCTCGTACATCCCCTTATGATTTCCAAGGTCTAGGATTAGAGGGCTTGAAAATATTAAAACAAATTTCTCAAGAATATGGCTTAGCAGTTGTATCGGAAATTGTGACACCAAGTCATCTAGAGGAAGCTCTTGACTATATCGATGTCGTACAGGTTGGAGCACGAAATATGCAAAATTTCGAGCTGTTAAAGGCAGTAGGATCAATTAATAAACCTGTTCTCCTTAAACGAGGTATAGCGGCTACTATTGATGAATTTATTCATGCAGCAGAATATATTATTTCTCAAGGAAATGACCAAATTATTTTGTGTGAACGCGGTATTAGAACATATGAAAAAGCAACAAGAAATACGCTAGACATTTCAGCAGTGCCAATTCTAAAGCAAGAGACACATTTACCGGTGTTTGTGGATGTAACACATTCAACTGGACGAAGAGATATCTTACTTCCAGCAGCAAAAGCAGCAATTGCGATAGGGGCAGACGGAGTAATGGCTGAAGTACATCCAGATCCAGCGGTTGCACTTTCTGATGCTGCTCAACAAATGAACCTAAAACAATTTGATGAGTTTTATGATTCATTACAGAAGTTTATGAAGTCTCATGATATTCGTTCATAGGTAACTGAAGATACTTGCCTAAAATGATTTCTCTCGTATAAATAGAATAATTCGGTAGGGTGTTCAGAAAGTTATCACTTTTTGGGCACCCTCTTGTTAATTTAATTTGAAAGTCTGAAGGATTATCAAGTATTATGGTTATTATAAGAATAAAAGAAGAGGAGGGTGAGCAATGACTATCACTATATATGATGTGGCGAGAGAGGCGAACGTTTCCATGGCTACTGTTTCACGTGTAGTAAATGGAAATCAAAATGTTAAGCCTGCCACACGTCAAAAGGTCCTAGCTGTTATTGAACGTCTCGATTATCGTCCAAATGCAGTAGCGAGAGGACTTGCAAGTAAAAAGACGAAAACCGTAGGAGTAATTATTCCTGATATATCCAATGTGTTCTATGCAGAACTTGTTCGAGGTATTGAAGATATAGCTACCATGTATCGTTATAATATAATTCTTACCAACTCGGATCAACAAGAAGACAAAGAAGTACAGCTGCTCTCCACATTATTAAGTAAACAAGTGGACGGGATTGTCTTGATGAGTGATGATTTATCCCCAGAGATGCAAAAAGAAATGGAAAGAGCAAATGTGCCGATAGTTTTAGCAGGCACTGTGGAAAAAACAAATACATTTCCATCTGTGAATATACATTACCAAGAAGCTGCTGAGGAAGCAGTGAGTCGTATTATTAGGAATGGTCACAACCGGATAGCTTTTATTTCTGGAGCAATGTCCTCTATTATTAATCGCGACTATAAGCTTGCTGGATATAAGGATGCAATGAAAAAGGCAAAGCTAGAAATTGATGATGATTTGATTGTCTGGGTAGATAATACATATGATGATGGATTAGCGGCCTGGGAACAACTGCAACAGCTTGAAAATCCACCAACAGCCTTTTTTGCAGGAAGCGATGAGATAGCTATCGGGTTGATTCATGGGGCTCAAGATGCAGGGAAAATGGTGCCAGAGGATGTAGATGTTATCAGTTTTGAAAACTCAAAGCTTGCTCGAATGGTTCGTCCGCAGCTTACAAGCGTTGTCCTTCCTCTTTACGATATCGGAGCAGTATCCATGAGACTGTTGACGAAGTTCATGAATAAAGAAAAAATTGATGAGCAGACGGTCTTTCTACCATATCGGATTGAAGAAAGGGATTCAGTAAAATAAATGCTTGGATTATATCCCCAGAGAATGAGAAGCACTTATGATGATAAGAATCATAAGTGCTTTCTTATGTGTTGGGGAGTGTTTGGAACAAATAAAGGTTAATCGGTAAAAGAGATAACTTTCTATAATGGAACCTTGGGTTCTCCGCTGCGTCGGACGCTTTCCCGGAGGCCAACAGGATGTTGGTCAGGAAAACGTTGTCACACGATGTGACGTCCTTAGTTTTCCCTCCACAAGGCAAGCCAGCACCCATCGCTAACGCGCGTGGCTGTGCTGTCTTGCCTACCACCCTGCTCCCACAGGAGTCGTCGCCGCTGCTCCGAACCAATAGAGATACTACTAATGGTAAGCTATGATCAATAAATTCTTATAAGAATAGAACATATCAAGAAAGGATTAGTTTTGTTCAGCTTCTATTATTAAATTGGATAAATGATTCCCCAAAAACATATAACCCATCAGAAAGGGTTATTTTGTAGCATCTTTTCTGCTGCTTGCCTACCATCCTCTCCGTACCAATAGTACACTTTTTATTCTAGATTAAAATGGATAAATAAAAGCGGAAAAGAAAAGGGCACCTCAAGAATGGAGGGGGGTAATATCCTTGGCTCTTCCTTCGGTCTAAGTAGTTCAGAGTAATGGTTAGGTAGCAATAATTCATTCTATTCGCGCCTTGCCAACCGCCAGAGCATGACGAATGAGACTGCGCTCTTTTTGCAGGCTCAAGCGGCATGGGCGGTAGCGCGAATAGTAGACTACTAAACTTTTGGAAATTCTAAGAGTTACTAATGCCTTCTATATAGATTTCCTAAGATACCTCCACCTCAGGTTATTGGTTTCGCAGTAAATATAATGCTTTGTCTAGCATTTGTTTGTTTTTTTCTGTTATTTCTGCTTTTCTAGGAATAGCTTCATATAATGGTTCCGGATCCATCCAAGTTGGGATAAAGGGCACTGGCGATTCTTTCTGCCATTTCTCTATCCATGTCTGAGGGAGAGCACCATTTAGAATAGGAAAATCATTCATTTCCATCCAGAGCAGTGACCAAGCTCTCGGTACTACTCTCCATATGTCATAACCGCCTCCGCCAACAGCAATCCATCGACCTTCACAATATTGGTGAGCTAATTGATGGGCCAGCTTGGGAATCTCTCTATAGATATTCATGGTACCATACAGATGAGTTAAGGGATCGAAGTAGTGGGCATCTGCACCATTCTGACTAAGTATTACATCCGGTTTAAACGATTCAATAATTTCTCTGAATGCAGTCTCGTAAATATCGAGGAATGATTCGTCCTCCGTGAATGCATCAATTGGAAAGTTATATGAAGTTCCATAGCCCTGACCGGAGCCCCTTTCTGTAATATTACCGGTTCCTGGGAACAAATATCTACCTGTTTCATGAATAGAAATAGTGCAGACGTTCGGGTCCTCATAAAAACTCCATTGAACACCATCACCATGGTGAGCATCTGTGTCTATGTAAAGCACACGAGCATTATACTTTTCTTGCATATATTTTATTGCAACGGAACTGTCATTATAGACACAGAATCCAGAAGCTCTTCCTTTAAACCCGTGATGTAATCCTCCACCTAGATTTAAGGCATGATTGGCTTTTCCCTCCATCACATAATCGACAGCAGTCAGTGTACCTCCTACGAGGGTCGCGCTTGCTTCATGCATACCCGGAAAAACAGGTGTGTCTTCTGTCCCGATACCGTAGCTTTCATATATAGAAGTATCTCCAGTTTCGTTACTTGCCTTTTTGACGATATCAATATAGTGAGGATCATGAATTAAACTGAGCTCTTCATCAGTAGCAATCCTTGGAGCAACAATATCCGATAAAGAAAGTGCCTGACTTTCTTGTAGTAAGTCAACCGTTAACTTTAGCCTTTTTTGGTTAAACGGATGTGAGTCTGAAAACTTATAGCCTAATTGGTTTTCCGAATAGACAAAGACAGCATTTTTCTTCATAGACTTGTTCCGGGAGGGCTAGGCCATAAAACTTCATAGCCCTCTGTTTTTAGATCTGCTACGAGCTTAAGTGGATTCATTGTTTTAATTCGGACAACCAGTATTTTATTGTTTTCATTTTCTTTATCGGGGTATACCAATACACTTAATACATTTACTTTTTGCTCATAAAACACTTTGGATATCTCATACAAGACACCAGTTTTATCTGGAACTCGAATTTCTAGCTGAGAGCCGGGCTGATGAACACCTGTAAGCTCTATAAATTTGTAGAGTAAATCAGATTCAGTTATCATGCCTACTAGCTTTCCTTGGCTAATGATTGGTAAGCAGCCGATTCTGTTATCGTAAAAAATGCAAGCGGTCTCTTCTACAAAATCTAAAGGGTGACCAGTTATCGGATTTTTAGTCATGATTCGTTCAATCGGGCTATTTAAAATTCCTCTATCCTCGTTGCCTAAAGAGGAAGGAGTCGCTTCCTTCAAATCACGATCGGTGACTACTCCTACGACCTCTCTTTGCTTATTAATAACCGGAATATGTCGGATTCTTTTTTCCTTTAAAAGCTGGAGAGCCTCCTCTATGGTGTTATCTGGATATAAGGTAGGAACAGACTTATTCATTATCTCTTCTACTAGCATTTTAGGAACTCCTTTACTGTGAAAGTTTAACCACTCAATACATAAAGCGATTCATAAACCGCAGCTGATCGAACTTCTCAATCGATTCGTTATCGACTCTTTTCCCGATTTTAGCCATTAGGCAATTTGCCGGGTGAGAGCTAATTTCTGGATCATCTGTGGCAAAATATTCTAAGCCACCAGCTTGCATCATTTTTTCCATCATTTTTCGATACTCCCAGACGTTTAGTCCAGTGCCTTTTAGATCCCAATGCCAATAATATTCTGTTGTAATGGTAATGTAATCTTCCATTGCATCATCCATCATGGAGACACGTAATAGCTGTTTTCCAACTCCTGTTCCTCGAAAAGATGGAATCACTTCAATAGCACCAAGTTCAATTAGGTTATCCATATTACCCTGAGACCATCTTTCTAATGGATCAGGATGCAGAAATGTACAATAACCTACAATCATATGCTCTTTTCTTACAATGATAATTCTACCCTCAGGTAATTTTGCTATTTCCACAAGAGCTTTATGCTGTTGTTCAGGAACACGAAAGGCAACTAAATCTTGATGAAATTCTAAAGCTGCCAGCTGCTCAGAAGAAACGGGACCCTCAATGATTACAAGACCATTCTTTGTTTCCTTTTCAACAGCATAATACGTTTTTTTATGTTCCACACATTCACCACCTAATATAAGTTCTTTGTTGTTATTATACATGAAATAGGAGAGAGAAAGCGATTTCTTCCATTTATGTAACGGAACATTCAAAAAAGTTAAAACATTGGCATAAATTCAAGGAAGTATTGTAGAATAAAAGAGTAAAGTTATAGAAAGGGTGAATAGGGATGAAAATCGAAATGTTACCAGTAAAAGAGGCGGAGTATCAATTAAAAGACTATGATGCTGCTGTTAAGAGCTTTGATTGGCAGGACGCAGAAAAGGCTTTTTCATGGTATGAAACTGGAAAAGTCAATATGGCTTATGAAGCTATTGACAGACATGCAGAGTCTGATAAGAAAGACAAGATTGCTCTTTATTATCAAGACGCAGATCGAAAAGAGTCTTACACTTTTTACGAGATGAAAGCCTGGTCAAACAAAGCTGCAAACGTTTTCAAAAACAGTTCTACTTTAACCAAAGGGGATCGCTTGTTTATCTTTATGCCAAGGTCACCAGAACTTTACTTTGCGTTGCTTGGTGCTCTAAAAAACGGATTAATAGTAGGTCCGTTATTTGAGGCGTTTATGGAAGGGGCAGTATATGACCGTTTAATGGATAGTGAAGCAAAGGCGATCGTTACTACTCCTGAACTATTAAGCAGGATTCCACTAGATAAATTACCTGCGCTAGAAACAGTGTATCTGGTTGGTGAGGGTATCGAAGAAACAGACAAATTTGTGGATTTTAATAAAGCATTAGGAGAAGCATCAGAGGAATTTGAAATGGTGTGGGTAGATAAAGAAGACGGACTTATTTTACATTATACTTCTGGGTCTACCGGAAAACCAAAAGGAATTCTTCATGTACATTATGCAATGGTTCTTCATTATCAAACAATGAAGTGGGTCATGGATATTCGAGATGACGATATATATTGGTGCACAGCGGATCCTGGCTGGGTAACTGGAACTTCTTATGGAATATTTGGTCCGTGGCTAACAGGCACTACCTCGCTTATCTTAGGTGGTCGTTTCTCTCCGGATGCTTGGTATAAAGCAATCGAGGATTATAAGATAACTGTTTGGTATAGCGCACCTACTGCCTTTCGAATGCTGATGGGAGCGGGCGATGGGATTGTGAAAAAGTATGACCTATCCTCCTTGCGCCATGTATTATCAGTAGGGGAACCTTTGAATCCGGAGGTTATTAAATGGGGTGTGCAGGTCTTCAACAAGCGCATCCATGATACTTGGTGGATGACAGAGACTGGCGGGCAAATGATCTGTAATTTTGGTTGTCTTCCAATAAAACCTGGCTCCATGGGGAAACCATTACCAGGGATCCAAGCCGCAATTATCGATAATAACGGCAATGAAGTTCCACCATTCACCATGGGGAACCTAGCGATTAAGAAAGGCTGGCCATCTATGATGCGTCAAGTATGGAAGAACAAGGAGAAGTATGATTCTTATTTTATTAATGATGAGTGGTATTTCTCTGGAGACTCTGCGTACATGGATGATGACGGATACTTCTGGTTCCAAGGACGAGTAGATGATGTGATAATGACATCTGGAGAGCGAGTAGGTCCCTTTGAGGTCGAGAGTAAGCTAATCGAGCACCCAGCAATATTAGAAGCAGGGGTAATAGGGAAGCCAGATCCTGTTCGAGGAGAAATTATTAAAGCTTTTGTAGCGTTAAACGAAGGATATGAGCCTTCGGAAGAGTTGATTGAGGAAATCCAACAGTTTGTCAAAAAGGGTCTAGCAGCTCATGCCGCTCCAAGAGAGATTGAATTTAAGGATAAGCTTCCGAAAACAAGAAGTGGTAAGATTATGCGTCGCGTGTTAAAAGCATGGGAGCTTCAATTACCAACGGGCGATCTTTCTACAATGGAAGATTAATAGAGAGAAAATACGAATATTAGCGAGTACATGAAAGAATGTCATTCATGTGCTCTTTTTTTATATGGATTTCCGAACAATTAGTTCCCTTAAACCTTCCACATGCTCTAGAATATCAGAAGAAATTGTAATGGAAATTACTAAATGAATGTAACCATTTCCTTAAAAAGAATGTCTACTCTATAAAAGGGGGAGAAGGAATGAGGTTCTTTTTAGGGGTGCTTTTAGTAGTGGGTTTATTAGCTGGTTGTGGGACAAATCAGGAAAATGTGAATGGAAAGGTTGATTTAGCTTCCATTGAATTGGTGCCGTTAAGTGAGTCCGAGATGGATGGGTTTACTTTTCGACTTAAGAGCGAGAAAGCACAGTATAAAGAAGGAGAGCCATTAGATATTGTTGCTGAACTAACATATAGTGGTGAAGATGATATTGTAATAGGTCACGGTGGTTCCTGGGTGGCGCTTAGCACGACAAATGTATCCAAGGATTACCACTTTGGGAGTGCTATGAATGAGCCATATATAATTCGTCAAATGAGTAGTGGAGAAACTATCACAGATACTTACTCATTTTCGGGTGGAACCTATCATGATGGGAATACAGGGGAACCCTATTCAGAAGAAGAATTTAAACGCATGGCGGAAGATGATTTTCCACCAGGTATCTATAAGATTGAGGCTGTAACTGACTTCGTGATTGATGGAGAAGAAAAAAGATACAACCTAAAAGGAGAAATAATATTTGAAGTAGTAGAGGAATAGAAAAGGGGCCGTCTGAAAAGTCATTTTGAGACGCCCCTTTGCTCCTGCGGTGGTGGCATTTTGATGCGACCACCGCAGGAGCAATGCTATATAGCAGATATCTGTCTAAGAAGGAAGGGGGTGTCCCATAAGTAAAAAACTTATGGGACACCCCCCCTTTTGCTTTCCATTATTCTTCTGTATCCTCTTCAGGAGGGGTTTCCTCATCAGGTGGTTCGGTCGGGTCAGTCGGCTCTGGATTAGTTATCTCATCTTCTGGATTACCATCTTCAGGTTCCTCTTCATCCGTTGGTTCAGATGGAGTAGGGATAAACTGTAGGTTGTTTACTTGGTTAGAAGCGCCAGATTGTAAACCGGTAATATCAACTGCTACTACCATAAATGTTCCTGGCCATCCTAAAGTATAACTGTTCTCTTGTGCCTCTAGTTGTGTAGCTATGAAAGACCAGCTGTCATTTATCTGTTCATATATTCTATAGCCCACTACATCATTTGAAGCTGAGTCTGTCCATGAAATGGTGCTGCCGGACATCGATACAGTTACAGGAGCAGGAGGGGCCGTATCTGCTTCAAAAACCTGTTCAGAAACTACATTGCTTGCAAACGAAGAATTATTAGGGAAAAGCTTACTTGCATCTCCTCCTAATCTTCCCAGCATCCTACTGATGAATTCTTGGTTCACACCATGACCACCACTAACAACAAACTCAGCTGGGGTTGAGTCAAGGGCTCTGTATCTACTTCCTTTAATCACCACATAAGAGGAAGTAATTAAGCTATCGTCTGGCTCTGTAGGTAGCATCACGTTTTTATTGAATAAATCAGTTTTCACTAATCCTGCTTGCTGACAAGCGTCAGAGACAGCTAAACCAGAGATACCACAGAAGGATTTGGATACGACTCCTTCGGGCTGTGTAAATTTATTAGGACCGTTGACTAAGTCTGGATTTACCTCATACATTGCATTCATCATATTCGACCAAAGTGTGTTGATCCTAGTACTTGGATGACCATAGCGGTTGTTCAAGCGGTTTAATGTAATCGTATTATCGTCATATCCGAGCCATACACCCATCGAAATGTTTGGATTATAACCAATAAGCCAAGAATCATTGTGATTTTGTGTAGTACCAGTCTTAGCCGCAAAATCTGATTGGAATTTTAGTCTAGAGCCAGCAAGCTTCGCTGTACCTGTTTTTACAACATCTCTTAGAATATCTGTTGTAATATAGGCAGTCTCTGGACTAAATACATCTACAGGTTCTACTTGATGCTCATATATGAGATTCCCATCTACATCTTCAATCTTTTCAATCATATAACCTTCTATAAACTGTCCATTATTAGCAAATGTACCATAGGCGTTTGTTACTTCTTCTAACGTGGCTCCATTATTCATACCACCGATAGAAAGTGCTAGGTTTGCATATTCATTCTCACCAATATGGTCAAATCCCATTTTTGTCATAAAATCAGTCGGCTTACGATCCTTAATGAGATCATACAAACGAATGGTAGAAAGGTTTTGAGATGTAGTCAGTGCTTGACGGGCAGAGATAATACCCAGTTCTTGACTTACCGTGTAGTTGTTTGGTTTCCAGATGGTTCCGTGATCATTATACTCAAACTTCACATCCACTACGGGACTTCCAGCGCCAATTACTCCATATTCTAATGCAGGGGCATATACAAGTAACGGTTTGATAGTAGATCCCATCGAACGTTTTGCTTGTGTTGCATGATTATACTGCCCTAGATTATAATCTCTTCCACCAAGGAACGACAATATTTTGCCGGTAGAGTTCTCAATAATCATGCCCCCTACCTGTACAGGGAAATCCTTCTTCACTAATTCTCCTGTTACACTATCCTTTACCTCTCTATCCGTATAAGTGGCTCCATACAGTTCAAATTCATCTCGTACCTTGAGCATTGTTTCATACATTTCTTTATTAATTGTTGTATGGATTCGATAACCACCAGTGCTTGCGGCACGCTTAGCCATGATTGTATATTTTTCTTTCGTACTAGCTTCCTTATCTAAGCGTTCTGGATCAACACCATCTTGTTTTGCCAGCTCTTTACTTAAAATGTCGACAACACGCTTTTCAATTTCCACTGTAAGCCAAGGATATTTTTCCTCTGGAAGAACCTCAGGCTCTCTAAAATCCTTTGTAATATCATATTTTAAGGCTGTATTATAATCTTCGTCTGAAATATATCCAGTTTCCTTCATTCTAAAAAGTACTACTTTCATACGGTCAATGCCGGCTTGGAGGGATTCGTTCTCCTTTAGCTCTCCACCATTTTTAAATGGAGTATATTTGAATGGAGCTTGTGGAATACCAGCAATATAAGCTGCTTGAGGAAGGGTAAGGTCCTTTGCCTTCACATTAAAAATTCCTTGAGCTGCTGTTTCTATACCTGCAATATTTCTTCCATTCGCATTTCTACCATATGGGATAATATTTAGGTAGGCTTCTAATATTTCGTCTTTCTCCATAAACTTTTCAAGACGCATTGCTAATAGAATTTCTTTTGCTTTACGCTCGTAGGAAACCTCGTTCGTAAGAATCTGATTTTTAATTAGCTGTTGGGTTAAAGTAGAACCACCAGTCTGGGTATCAGAATTTGTTACGTCTTGGAGGAGACCACGGAAAATAGCTTTAGGAACAATTCCGTTATGCACTTCAAAGTATTCGTCCTCCGTTGCAAGTACTGCATCTATTACATAAGGAGAAACCTCAGACAACTTGGTTTCTGTTCTTTCCAAATCCGTTCGAAGTTTACCCAAGTATATATCTCCGGCAAAATAGATTTCGGAGGTTTCTTCATAGTTAAAAACCGCACTTCTCATTTCTTCCTTCGATCGAAGAGGTTCATCTTTTACGAGGGAGGCAAAATATCCAGCTGCAACTGACGCTCCAAAAACTCCTAAGGTCACTCCTACAACTAGAAAAATTAGGCCTAAGTTCCAGATTACGCTTCCTGAGACTCGTAATCCTTTTGCCCATTTTGTCGCTTGCCAAGCGTCGTATTTGTCTTTATATATTTTTAATTTTTCGAGCCATTTGTTCATTTATCACTCTACCTCCACATCCACCATATTATAACATAGACATATATTAGAAGACGATACTTATTGACAACCGTATCAGATTAGGTAAAATAGGAATATCTTTTAATGGTGAAGAGTCCGAAGTAGTTGTTATGCATACTGTATAGAGAGCTAGCGGTTGGTGCAAGCTAGTCAGTGTATAATTACGAATTACAGGCTTGGAGTTAAACGTCGTCACAACGATACAAGTGAGCAAAGCGGAAGGGAATTCCCTTCAAGCTGGGTGGTACCGCGCTAATCGACTGAAGCGTCCCTGCATACTTTTTATGCAGGGACTTTTTGTATTTAGAAGGAGTACGCTGATCATTCATTTTAAGCTTTGCTAACGATAATTTAAAGGAGGAATAAAAATGACAAACGCGTTACTGGAAGATTTAAAATGGAGAGGTTTGTTATATCAACAAACAGATGCAGAAGGTATGGAGGAGTTATTATCAAAAGAAAAAATTTCTCTATATTGTGGAGTGGATCCAACTGCTGATAGCATGCATATTGGTCATATCGTTCCGCTCTTAACACTTAGACGTTTTCAGTTACATGGACATCAGCCTATCTTGCTGGTAGGTGGAGCAACTGGTATGATAGGCGATCCTTCAGGTAGATCAGAGGAGCGTCAGCTGCAAACAGTTGAGCAAATAGATAAAAATGTAGCAGGGATTAAAAAGCAAATGGAGCAGATTTTTGACTTTGATGCTAATAACGGTGCGAAAATGGTAAACAACCGTGATTGGATAGGGCCAATGTCTGTAATTGAATTTTTAAGAGATTATGGAAAGCTAATTAATATCAATTACATGCTTGCGAAAGACTCTATTGCATCTCGTTTGGATTCAGGTCTTTCCTTTACGGAATTTGCTTACACCTTAATTCAAGGGATCGATTTTAAATATCTCTATGAGCATCATGGCTGTCGAGTTCAGGTTGGTGGGTCTGACCAATGGGGGAACATTACAACAGGGCTAGAAATAATTCGTAAAACAAAGGACGAAGAAGCGAAAGCATTTGGTATTACCATTCCTTTAGTTACAAAAGCAGACGGTACAAAGTTTGGAAAATCAGCTTCTGGCTCTGTTTGGTTAGATCCAGAGAAAACCTCTCCATACGAGTTTTACCAATTCTGGATTAACACTGCGGATGCGGATGTAGTGAAATACTTGAAAATCTTTACTTTCTTAGAAAGAGAACAAATTGAAGCATTAGAAAAAACGGTGGAAGAGGAGCCTCATCTTCGTAAGGCACAAATCACATTGGCTGAAGAAATGACTACGTTAATTCATGGTGAAGAAGCATTACAGCAAGCAAAAAGAATCTCTCAAGCATTGTTCAGTGGCAACTTAAAAGATTTAACTGCTGCAGAAATGAAGGACGCTTTTAAGGATGTTCCGTCAGTTGAAATGAGTAAAGAAGAGAAGAATATAGTTGATTTTATTGTAGAAGCTAAAGTATCTCCTTCCAAACGTCAAGCAAGAGAAGATGTAACGAACGGTGCAATTTCTCTAAATGGAGAAAAAGTTACAGATATTGGATATATTATAAGTAATAAAGATATTTTAGATGATACATTTATGATTATACGTCGAGGAAAGAAAAATTATAAAATGATTAAATTTATATAATTCTTATTGCTACTTCTTAAAATAATTAAGAAGTAGCTTTTTTGTTCATTTCATTTAGAAATTCTCGATAATTTTAGGAAAAAGTTAATGAATTATATAATTTTTTTAAAGTTTTTTTAAAAAGTTTCCTAATTAAGAAGGAAAATTATTATTTAATAGAGAATAAATAAACACTAATCATAATAGATGAAAAGTAAGTGGTTAATAGTATAAAATAAGAATAAGAAAGAAAATAGCTATCAAATACAAATAACTTTTTGTTATTTTGTTTTATAAATAGAGCGGAAACGAGGTGTGGTTCTAAATGGAACCGAAGAAATACGTTTTAGACCATTTTGATGATTTTTTTGTTATCTTATTTAGTAAAAATGATAAGTCAGATAAGCTTGTCATTCTGAAAGAGAAATTCACGATTGATGCGAAAGAAGGAGATCAACTGGAAATCAGCATTAATGACGAAAAATCAGGATATAATATTAAGCTTCTCAAAGAAGAAAAAGATGAAAAGAGAAAAAGATTGCTAGATTTAATTGAGAATATGGATAATAACTAGTTTCTTGGGGTGTGCCATAAGTAGAAAGCTTATGGTACGCCCTTTTTCTTTTGCAGAAAACCTATTTGTTGTGCTCCTGCGGAGGTTGCATAGTCATGCCACCATCCTCGTCGCGAATGGAGCGTCTCAAAAAGATTTTTCAGATGCTCCATTTTCTATATATGGTAAAATGTAGAGGAATTTGTATGGAAGGGGGGAAAGGATTTATGAAATATGAAGTAATGAAAGAAGCAGAGGCTTTTTATTTTCCGGGAAATGAAATTGGCGTTTTAGTCATTCATGGTTTTACGGGCTCTACACAAAGTATGCGATTTTTAGGAGAGAGAATAGCAGAGGCGGGCTATACGGTATTTGGTCCTCGTCTAACTGGTCATGGTACAGATCCAGAGGATATGGAAGCTTCTAGCTATGAAAATTGGGTAGAGGATGTCCAAAAGGGTGTTGATAAGTTAAAGGAAACTTGTCAAAGTATTTTTGTGTGTGGCTTATCTATGGGTGGTACGCTAACCTTATATTTAGCTGAAAATAACCAAGAGATTAAAGGGATTATGCCAATAAATGCTGCTATTGATCTTCCAGAGTTTATAAGCAATTATGAGTTGTTGTCCAAATCAAATACTAGATTTGTAGAAGGAATCGGCTCTGATATTAAACAAGAGGGAGTAAAAGAGTTAGCGTATTCTAAGACACCTGTTAAATCGATGGCTGACATTATTACTTTAACCAATGAAGTGAAGGGTAGGCTTAGTCATATCACTGCACCAGCACTAATCTTTAAATCACAAGAGGATCATGTAGTTCCTCCACAAAATTCTGATCTTATTTACGAATCTATCTCCTCTCAGGATAAGACCTTAGTCGAATTAAAAGAAAGCTATCATGTGGCAACTCTTGATAACGACAAAGAGGAAATTGCACAAAAATGCATTGCTTTTATGAAAGAAAGAATATAACTTTCTATAGTAGGAAACAGAAAACCCCTAGAACTCCTTTTAAGGGTTCTAGGGGTTTTATTATGCTCACTAGTGAGCAATTTAATTAACGAGAGTAGAACTCAACTGTCGAACGAATCGTTGTCGTGTAGATGGTTTTGAGGTTTATTCAAAGAGTTGCCCCCAAATTCAGCCCCACTTTGTTCTAGTGTCTTACTAAAGATTATCATTGACTCTTGTTCCATCTCTTCAAGTACGTGCCCGTATATATTATTTATCATATCTGGAGTATTGCCGAGTCGTTCCGCAATTGTTTTTACATTTACGTTGTTTAACATAAGCAGGGTAGCGTGAGTGTGGCGTAATCCGTGTATAGTGATATCAGGCAATTTTTCATCCCCATTGTTTTTTACAGATACATTGGCTGCTTCTATTACGCGTCTCAATGAATAAAGAAGACCATTATCTGTATAAGGTTTTCCAGTTTGACTTGAAATAAATACAAATGATTTATCGGAATATTTTAGACCATAATCGAGCATTGTTTTTTCACACCAAGCCCGATATGCTTTAAGTTCTTTCATAATGTTAGGATCCATTAATATTGTCCGGTAGCTATTTTTAGTTTTAGGTGTTCTTAAGCCTTTGTTGTCTCTTGTTTGCATAACAGTTAACGTGTTTCTGTCAAAGTTAAGGTTTTCCCAAACTAAGCCCAAAGCTTCTCCTTTACGTATCCCGGAATAGCTAATTACCAATAATGCCATATATGGAGTTAAAGGTACAGTTTTTTTTGCGAAATCAAGGAAAGTTACCAATTGCTTAGAATTAAAATATTTAAGCTTTTCTTTTGATTGGTCAATTTTGCTGTTTGTGATAGCTATTTTTGTAAAACGATTGCGAGCAAGAATTTCGTCATCTACTGCTGAGTTAACAGCAACTTTAAACAACTTGTGGAGCAACTGCACGGTAGAAACCTTGTAACGCTTTAATAGAGGGTTTATAAACACTCTTTTATAAGTAGATTTGTCTAGTTTTTGTAGATTGTAGTGACCTAACAGTGGTTTGAAATGCAATCTTATAGCCATTTCACGCTGTTTAATTGTAGTTAATTTCCAACTGTGTTTATTGGATTCGAACCAAATATCTACCCATTCTGACACTGTAAGTTGGTCATGCTCCACTTGTCTAACATGACCATTTAATAGAGCTGCTTTGACTTCTATTAGAGCCTTAATAGCAGCTTGTTCGGTTTTAAATTTTGCTCGACTTTTTTCTCTTCTTTTTCCTAACTCGTCGTAATATTTGTAACGATACATCCATAACTTTTCTTTTCTAGAGTAGTAAGAGTAAACACCGGGTTCTTTGTTAGACCTGTTTAATGTCATTTTGCATCTCCATTCTTTCTTTGCATGGTGGAAGCGAATAAGAATTAGGATGTATATTTTAAATTATCACCAGTATTTACCTGAACTTTTAGGATTATCTTCTACACTATTCTCTTCAAATACTAATCTTAAGAGACTTAAAGCTTTAATCTTCTCTGAATTGCTTAATAATCTGCCGTTAATAGTAACACCATATTGGCTTGATAACATATCTTCAAGTGGTATTGTAACATCTGATAAATCAGTTTTAGGGCTTCCAGTATCTTTATGCATTTCCCCTATATAATTAAACTCTTTAGTAAAACTATTGAGCTGATTAAAATAACTAAATAGGTTATGTGCTTCTTCCTGTATTGTGGAATCTAACTGGTTTTGATTGTTACCATATTTATATACTCGGTAATAGTCTAAGAAATTTTCCCAACAATCTAGGCTTTCATAAAGGTTTTTATCTGTAAGATTTAAATCAATAGTTTCAGGTGGTATTAATTCTATTCCAATATCAATTTTACTTAAGTGTATTAGGATACCTACAGGTATATCTAAGGATTTAGCAAGTTTTACTATAATTATAGGGGAAGGGTTGTTATTACGATTGTTTTCAAGTTGAGAGAGATATGGATGTGAAATTTCGATTCTTCGAGCAAGTTCCCTTAGGGATAGACCTTTTCTTTTTCTTCCTTCTTTGATAACCGTTCCAAAGTCTGTCATTATTAGCACTCCTTCTAATTATTTCGTATTAACAATATATCACCCCATTGGTTGTTCGTCAACCGAATTTGGTTGATAGTGGTTGACAGAGTGTAATTGTGGCTTTATAATTAATTCAAATATTAGAAATTTTGTTGGAGGAAGTGACCAGAGACGAAATAGTGTTTTGAGGAAAATCGTTAAGTGAATTAAGTACAAAGAGATAGTGGCAACTCATTGATTACAAGTCTTAATGGGGTAATTTTGATATAAAGAGTTATTTAGATACCAAACGGGTTAATGTGAGTAACTAAAAAGATAGGAGATAAATATATGATTCCAGCCCAAATTTCACTTGATATTGATGAAAAGATTATGAAGGATTATATCATGAATAAGATTGACGAGCATTTAAGCGAATATTTTTTCTTAATAGACCTGGAAAAGCTAATGAAAATCACTTGCATGAAATCAAGATATTTAGAAGAGTTTATCCTAAATGATCCTCGAGTGAAGCAATATGAACGTAGGAAGTCACGCAAGAGATATTGGCTATATAAGCCGACAATGGAAGCTATTGAACAGATAATTAATGAATGGGAGTAAAATTTATATGCTTGGGAGAGCGAGCATGGACTTGAAAATGTAAATAATGGTAAAGAAGATGTCTTTAAAGTTTGTTGTTGATAATGTATTTAAATAACAAACGGAACTCCCATATACCGGAAGTTCCGTTTGCTTTATTGTCTAATTATACTAAAGCTCACATTAGTTTAAGTACGTTCTTTCACATACTTAACCAAATTGTTCATTGATTGCAGGAAGCAGCCCCTTTACTTCTATAACTTAAGTCGATCAGGTGTCTGTATATGAAGTGGTTTTTGAACAGTTAATCAACCATGCAGCTTTTCGAATCTATCATCGAGAAATCAATAGTGTAAGAATTGAGTTCTCTAAATTATTGGTTCATATTATGCAGAAAGAGCGACTTCGAATTTTTGCGGTCAGAAATGGCTCGCAAAAGCAATATTTAAATAGTGATTCAAAATATCTGCGATTCTTCTTAAAAGGAAGTCTCGCTTTTTCTTATGTTTCGAATGGAAAAATGATACAATTATATGTATTCTGTAAAATGTGGGGGATTAAATATGAAAAACTATTTAACAACTATAAATCACGATTTACAAGGATTAAGAAAACTATTGATAGAAGGACAGTCTACTAACAATTTTACCTCAGGTCCTATTTTTTCTCTTTTCCGTGATATTTGTATAACTCTTTACGAAACTAATAAAGTATTGAAAGAAGATGGGGTTATTCAATCTGATTTACTACATATGCAAGTGATTGAAGAAGTCCGTCATAAGGTGAAGTCTAATCAAGGTTTAAAAAACAGAAAAACCTTTAATAAACTTCTAAATGGACATAAAAGTGTTTTTGGGAGCGATATAGATAATCTAGGATTTTATCTAGATAATCAGATTTTGGCTAGCACTACTTTATTTCCTACTTTCGTTTTCGCTGATACCCCTTTATTTAATCAATTTGATAAAGAAACTACTCTAAGCTTCACATCCAGTATTGGTTCAATATTACAGGAAGTTCTATATTATATTAATAAACCTATAAATTTAGACTCTAAACCATTACTAATTCTTAATGAAAAAGAATATATTCAAAAGGATATTTGGGATCAGAGATTTTTTACAAATGATATAACATATAATGTATTTCTAACTCGACTTCTTCTTGTTCAAAATGAACTAACTACCTGCATTTGGCTAGAAAATCACTTAGACTATCATTCACCAAAACTAAACTTTGATAAATACATCTTATTACGTTTAACATCCACAAAGTTATTTGAAACAATGCGGAATTTATTGGATATTAAAAATCGGCCTGAACTTGAAAATTATTGGATTAACTCGAACTTAAACAATTTAAATTATTTACTTGCTGAGTACGAAAATACACTTGAAGATGAGATGAAAACTCTAAGAAATATGATTCATTATAATAACAATGGGATTAATTTTTATGACCACCTACAGCAGCGAATTAAAAAGGAACTTGAATACCCGGATAGATTAATTAGAACTATATTTAGTAATTACATATATACAATAAGAGAAGCTATTTCTAATGCCATTAACATTCAATCTTATGAAAGTATGGACGATATTGAAAAAATTGCACGTCGGATTAAAAGTCTTACTAACGAATTTTAGTTCAATAACGCTTATTTTATGCTGAAGTAAATATGGTTATTTTGGGTAAATAAAAGATAGAAATATCTTAGTGGGTTTATAATGGGCATTATACAACAATGGCTATAAATCAACGTTTAGATAGAGGTAGAACCGAAGTTCTAATCCCTAGTTGTAATTAATTGATGGTGAAGAGAATTTGTTTGGTAAACATTTAAAGAGTAACTTTCGAAAGACAATAAAGGGGATTCCATACTCATTTTTAATTACTAAAAATGCACAAGAGATTGTAAAGTTATTGAACTTCATACTGAGAACAGCTACCAAACAAGTAGAAGGAGAAGTGTTTAGTAGAAACCTAATCCAACAAACCAGATCAATGGACAAAAGTTAAGTTTTATCAAATACTTCTAATAATAGTAAGTTTGATTGAAATATATGATGAGTTAATTATTCCAAATTCAAAATAAATAGGAGGTAAATAGTATGCAAATGAAAATAGAAGAAATTACTTACAGAAGAGTTAAGGAAAAATGTTATTTAATTGAAGATGTTGAAGGGAAATATTTTATTATATATGGAACACGTTTTAGAGAAGTCAATGATGGAGATGAATTGTACACTGTAGTTAGGTTATTTTTAAAAGAGGATAATGATCTTTCTTGGAGATTTATCCATACAAGAATAAAACATGATAGAGATGAGGGTATTAAAGAACTTAGTAAGTCAAAATGGCTTTATCTAAATGATGTAAAAGATAGGATTTTAGATGTAGGTACTCTATTTGTAGATGGAGAAAAGAAAATTTAAATAAAATTAAGTCACATCTAATGGTATGGCTTTTTTGAAAATTTGAGGTGGTTATTTATGGATGATAAAAAAGTTGTAAGAATACCAATCACGTATACGCAACGAAAAATTAATGAGCATGGCAATGGATATGTACCTTGTGAAGTATCTAGTAGATGGTTGCAGTTTGACACTACACCATCAAATGATATTTACATTGGGGTAAATGTAATGACAGAGACGGAAAATAATAAAATGAAAAAAATCTGTGAACTAGTATTGAGGAAGGAAGATTTACTTAGAGCTTTAAACTCTCTAGAAGTAATTGATAAATAATTAGTTAAGTCACATTCATATGAGTGTGGCTTTTTCTATGGTCAAATTTAGACACAGGAGGTGTTTATCATAGAAAAATTAGGATGTTTTCTAAAAGATTGTTGTTTTTTAAAAAAGTTAGACAAATAATCTTTTTTAATATATAAAAAGTAACTTTTTGTAATTTAATAAGTCTAATTGGTAGTAGAATAAACTTGGATGTGGTTATATGAAAAAATACTTGTTCTTAATGTTGTTAATATCCCTATTGTTACCTTCTGCCTGTTCTAATGGAAAAACGCAATCATTAGAAGGGTTTTATAAGGATGCAAAAATTGAAAATGTAGATAAAGTTATCATTCAAGATGGTTCAACTAAAACCATAACTAATCAAGAACAAATCGTTGAATTTCTATCTCTGATTAAAGAAATAGAATATACTCCACAAGATAATCAAGGAAAACGTGAAGGGTGGCGATATGGTATCATTCTTTTTGATTGCGAAAAAGAATTTAAGTTTACTCTAAATCAAATTGATAATACCTATTACGATTCGAATCCAGATATTCGCCCCATTGTAGATACTACTACAAACAGTTAGAAATTGTAGAAGAATAAAGAACTCAAAAACTCCTAAAGACCTCTTATAATGAGGTCTTTCCTTATGCACTTCTTAGCGTTTCAACAGTAGTATTGTGGATTTTTGACACGCTGAAATAAGCATTTGTTCTACACGTTTATCGAATGCTAAATTTTTTCCTAATTCAAGCCAACGGAACCAATAAAGGTAGTTGTCTAAATAACGAGTTCCAACACCTTGAAATCGTTCCATCCAACCTTTTAGGCGATTATGAAAGTTATTAACGTGTTGAATGTGGTAGATACCCTTTTTCATACGTTGTTTTTGTCTTTCATTCAAAGTTTCGTGTTGTAATCACTTAATTCTTGTAAACTTCTTATAGTTGGTAACTGTATCTGTGCAATCTAAAGTGTCCTTTAGGGGGTTCTTAAAGAAAACTTCAATCATAATAGTTATCAGCATAGCGAACTTATTAGATGTACTCACTGCTTCAGGTGTTTCAGATTCTATATAAGGGGAGAGTAATTTTTAACCTTTTGGTTATAATTAAAAAGAAGTAAATCAGTAGAGGTAAAAGACACGTTGGAGCATTCTCTTAAGTTATTAAAATAAGTATTGACTCTCTTACTCTTAACAATTACGATGATAGAGTAATATTATTCTGATTATTGGGAGGTGCCAAAATTGAGGGAAAGATTGAAAAGAAGAAGTTTATATAAGCAAAAATATAAGACCAACACGAACCTTATTAAAGGGTAAAGTGTTGGTCTTTTTTTGTTGCCTATAGTCAACGAGAATTTACAAACGTTTACCTGGTAGAAAAAATTAGCTAGGAGATGAAATAATGGATAAAACGATAAGAACAAATAAGTATACGTACTTTCACGGGGAGGAAGTAAAGGTTAGAATAAAGGAAATAAACAAAAAACACATCAAAGTCTTAACGCCATATCCTGAAAATGGAGAAGGCATTGTGTTTTACAGATTTTTAGCGTTAGATCCTAAGTTGGGTGATTTAAAAGTAGGGCAAAGTCTTATTGTCTGTTATCTTGGGGATTTCAATGGCAAATCCATTTTTGGAAATACCATTCAAATTGAATATTTATGGTATGCATTAGAGGGAACAATAGATCTAAACAAATTAAAGTGGATTTCTGCTTGGGTCTAGAAATACATTTGGTTTAACTTTGCTGTTTAGTATATACAATGTGAAATCTGTTAAACAAATTATATAAGCTAACTCTTTTGTTATGAATCTCCTCAATTTTGTATAAGATATGATAAACAAAAATAGAGGAGAAAACATATGAACAAACATGAGTTACTTTCAATGAACGAAGAAGAGAGAGTTAAAGTTATTAATGAAATGTTACTTGGTGCTGACATAACAAAAGTCGAGGATGTCGCAAAAAAAATTGGGATAAGTGCCTCAGTCTTGGGTAAGATAATGACTCAGGAAGGATTATATCGCTATTCGCGTTCCTTCAAGCAATATGTCCCTCGAGAAGGTAAAGACTCTAACGTTACACAGGATAAGAATGAAGTTGTAAAGTACCTTCAAGAAAACTATCATCTTATTAAAAGACTGCTAGATAGAGAGTCAAAAGCAGATACCGATAACGTATTGGTCTTATCTCCGAAAGTAGTCCAGTCGAGCAGTGAGTATGTAGTTCGAAACACTAAAGTGGGGAAAAGTGTAAATGAGCAATTTACTAAACTTTGTGAGGAAAAATTTTCTTATCTTAAAATGCAGGATCTTTTAGCCCAAGCGATGGTAGAATTTACTGAGAAATATGGGTAATCGAATAGTAAAGGATAATAATCATACAAGACTGATAAAAAAAGGAGAGTTCTTATGCATCTACTTACTACAATCTTGGCAGTGCCATTGCCACCACAACCCTGGTAAATCTGTCGGGTAGAAGGCTTATTACTTTTGCTTTCTATTACTTAGACAATAAAAGATGGAGGCACGTTATAGTGATAAAGTCATTTTATGCAACTAAAACTTTTAAATTGGTAATAGATTTTGAAACAGGAACACGAGTAATAGATATAAAGAATGTAAATAACCTTGATTATTTATTGTTGAAAGAAGTTAGTGAAAATCTAGATTTGTTTTTATCAGCAGAGATTGATGAATCGAAGGAAGAATTATGTTGGAAAAATGGATTAAGGATTACACTCAACCATCTTTATAAGGAAAGTACAAATTTGGAGAATTTACTCGAAACTCCGAGAAAAAAAAGAGTTAGGCCTCTTAAAGTAACTCAATTCACAGGTGAAACTAAGATAGAAAAAGAAAACAAGGCTTTGTTGGAAAAAATCAAATCACTTCGTTACAAATAAAATATATTATCTTTGGCTTCGCTTCTAAAATTGATGCGAGGCCATTTCATTGTACTCAACTGTTGCGTTTAGAAGATATTTATCAGAATTAATGGGACCCTATTTACAAAACATCAAGAATTGCTTGAATATGAGCAATCCACGCAAATTAGTTTGATGGAGAGACTGATGATTTTAGAAAATGGTTCTGGTGGTAACTAAATTTAAAGCAATTGAAACCTATAGGAAAGCGAACAAACGTATTGAAGCTGAAATTGTTGGTACTAATAATTAAGATGTAGGTAGTAGTCCGTCTGTAGAAAACGAATTTCCGGTTATTGCTTTCTCCATTAGATTGGTGGACTAATACTTTTTTCCATTGTAAAAAAGGTCTACTTTGCTTCTTTTCTCTAAGAATCTAGGAAATTTAACTTCTACATTCCTTATAAAAGGCTTGAGGTCACTTAAACTATAGACTTGCTTGTGACAATGATAAATTTGTAACAAATTATATCGCATTACAAGACCTTCATCATTTAGGATAATAAACATTTCATCACATGGTTCCAACTCCGAGTGATATTCTCTCTCATACATAACTAAGAGCAAATCTGGGGATATTGGGAAAGCTATTTCTACACCTTTCGAAGATAATCCTGTATTGCTCATATAGGGATCAGCAACATTGCCATTCCTAACTATTGGATTGTCCGAGGTGATAAATTTATCTTTTGTCGTATTTATATAGAATAACCATATGTGCCTAGAGATAGTTGCTGATATACTTTCAGTTAGTTCTGAATCAAATAACATTCCTGCCTGTACAGTTTTTTGATCTGTATTTCTAATTTCATCAAGAAAAGAAGTCATTTTACTTGTAAGCATCACTTCTTTGTCAGACATTGCACTAAATAATTTTTCTGATGCATCTGAAATAGCTTGTCTAACATCCTTTGTTCTCAGCATTTGAATAGCTAAAAAAAATGCCAGGTCAGCTTTTTCATCTTTTGTTATTGCAAGTTTGAAAGAAGGCACATATGTCATTTTTGCTCTAGTCTTTATTTGATTTAAGAGATTTTTAAAATTTCCTTCTATTTCCTTAGAAAAGAATTTTTCAATAACCTGTTCCTCATTCATGAAGCTAGCAATAGGGTTGTCTTCTCCCAATTTGTCGAAGTGAAAATATTTACCTTCGGCAGCAACATGTTTAATGTTTGATATGAAATGTTTTTTCTGCCCTTTATCATAGACATAAACCTGTTCTTTTTTGTTAGAAAAATTTCTTAAATATGATTGAGGTACATAATGCTCCATTTTAACTCTTGACATAAAATCTCATCCCCCTCATGTTCCTATTTTCTTGTGGACATTGCTAATTATAGCTGTACGTCATCTATGATTCCTAAACATAACTCTTTACATTACAACATTTTGGTATCTTTTTATCAGAGTGTAGGTTGGTAATTAGGTCAGAAAGATAATCTTGTTATGATAATGTTCGGTGATTAAATTAGATTTTGTTCGGAAGCGATCTATATACCTCCTACTTTAATACCGCGGTATTATGATTTTGATATATTGATAAACAAAAATGTATAGGAAGCTATAAAACTACTTAAGGATTTCACCCAACCTTAAGTAGTTTTTTTGTTCAAAAGATTAGTAACTATTAAGAACAAGTATATACATAGCTATCACACAAATTCAATTTAGTATTGAAATTTCTAAAGTTTAATATAACGACAAGTTAGTGAATTCTAATGCTTTTACAAGCATAAAACCTTGTTCGACTTAGATAACGGAATGAGAAGTGTAGTAATGAATATTATGTTGTAAAAAGGAGGAGTTACATTGATATCAAATAATTACATCAAAGTACCACTTAATGACGTTGTCATGGAGATTATAGAAGGAATATGGAGATTAAAGAATGCTAAATCCTCTAAAAGACATACAGCCTCTACAAGAAATGAAAGTATTATTCGTTGTAATAGAGATAATATGAGCAGTACGTGCCCAGCCTCATGTGTCAGAGGCTCTGTGATTCAAACACTTATCTATCTTTTAAGTCAGTACAAACTCACAACTACCAAAAAAATAGTCTTTAAAGCTAGTGAACTAACTAGACTTAGAGGAGTGGTTGCACGTTCAGAAAACCGAAAAACACTATTAGAAGATTTGCAGTTTTTGTCTGAAATTGACATGGAGATAAATTATACAGTAAAGGGCATACAAAAACAAACCAGTTCTGGAATACTAAAAAAATTTAGTGTTATTAATCAAAGTGTACAAGTTGTCTTTGATTCTTGGATCGAAACAGTGTCTTCCAATAAATATGTGGAACTCCCAGTAGAGTTTTTTCAATTTAAAGGACAGAGATATTCCCATTCAATACTAGCGATGCTAAAGGTCACACAACTTATGCATATGTCTAAGAACAAATTACGGATATCCTCTTTACTCGGCTTTCTTGGATATGATCAGCACAGTTTATCTCGTAAGCGACTATCGGCTGTGGGAGTACTGATTTCAAAAGTTGTTAGCGACATAAATAAAGCAGATAGCATCTGTGTGAGTATTGCCCAGTCAGAGTTTACTTCATTGCTAGAGTTGCAAAATACAATGATGCACATTAGATCCAAAAAGAAAATAGACACTGGCTAATGAGATATAAAATATACAGTATTACAACAGCAAACATACAGTACTTGTATATAAAACATACATTACCTATTACCAAAACATACAGTACTTGTACAAGTAAGGAGAAGAAAACTCATATATATCAATGGTTTTGGAGTATAATTTGCTCCTAATAAATTAATAACTTAATAAATTAATACAAGTGCAAGTAAAGCTGCTTGCTACTTAATGTACTACCAGTGATGTGGTTGGACAGCCATACTTCTAATTTTTAGATTAGAAGTTGTGTCTTTCCTATAGATGAAGGATTAATTCAATTCTAGGTAACAGCAAAAATAGCTGCACGTTTTTAAAGGAGCCTAAAAGAAATAAGGGGCAAATTGATGCTGATACAGGTTTATAGATTTTTCGATTCGAAAGTAAATATTAAAGAGCATAAAGCATCTCGTTAACAATCATACAAGGAGGAACTATACATGCCGTTACATCATGACAGACTGAAGGATGATGCACTATCAAGAGCACTAGCAAGCATTAATTTAAAGGAATACATTGAAACCACTTCGAACCAAGTTGCAAGACATGAAGGAAAAGGTGTTTATGTTTTACCAGTATGCCCTATTTGTGGAGGTGGGGCTCATTTAAAAGTAGGGGATTTTGCATTTATTACCTTTGCAGAATGTGCTAAAAGTGGCACGTTAATAGATTATCTTATTGCCAAAGATGGACTTAGTACAGGCGAGGCGATAAAACAGGTGTTTAGGTTAGCAAAATTAACACCATCGGAGTTCAATGTACAAGAATCAACAATTATTAGGAGAGAGGCTTCACAAGATAGCCTTGTAAGTTACAACTTTGCTCCATTTGTTGAGAGAGCAAGTCTTGATGTTGGATATACAGACTACTTTACAAATCGAGGGTTAAGCAAAACAACCATTACTAAGTACAAACTGGGGTTTGCCAAGGATGGGCTAAACAAGCTAGAGGGAATGCCTACAGATTCAACCAAAAAACGTTTTAGAGGAAGATACAAATATATCTTTCCTTTTCTAACTCAAGGGTCAGAGGATAAGGTAATTTATTTGCAAACCAGAATGGATCCAAAAGAACTTAATGAGTGGGAGCAAAAACACCTAAACTTGCCAAAAGCATATAACCTTCCTGGTTTATCAATTCCGCTATATAACGGATTTCATCTAAATGAAAAACACAAAGTTGTTTTTATAGTAGAGGGACCATTTGATGCACTTTCCATAGAAGAAATTGGATACCCTGCTATAGCTTTATGTGGTGTTAGTAATTTAAATAAGCTCATCAATGAGATAACGAAACGTAATATAACTGAAACCACTTTTATCCTAATACCCGACAATGATCAGGCAGGCAGCAATCTAAAAGACAAGTATAGCTCTGCAATGCAACGTATAAATGTAAATCATAAAATCCTTGAAATCGAAAAAAGTTATAAGGATGCTAACGATCTGTTAATTAAAGACCGGTCAAAATTAGAAGAACTGGTTACACAAAAATTAAAAGAAATTGGAGGAACCAACAATGACTAACATTAACAAACCAGTCAAACCAGTCATAGAAAGCATGGAACAAATCTTGCAAGAAATGAAATTACAAAGAAATCAGCGATTATCTACGGGCTTTGAAGCCATAGACAAATTGTTAATAGGAGGACTGCCAGTAGGGCTTTCTATATTAGGAGCCATACCGGGAATGGGGAAAACTACTTTCCTATTGCAAATTGCAGACGAAATGGCGAAAAATGGACACCTTGTACATTACTTTGCTTACGAAATGTCAAGAGTAGAGCTTGTTTTAAAAAGTTTATCAAGAATCTCATATGAGAATGAAGAGATTGAATCAATGACTACAGATATTGTTCTAAGTAGATTACAGAGTAATGTGGAGGATGAGGTGAACAAAACATTGAGTCATTATGAAAAGAGTGCATCAACCTTATTCATACATCAATGTGATCAAACAATGAATTTCGAAAAACTAAAGAAACTAGTACTTGATTCGAAACCAAGATTGCAGGATTATAAAAAAATAGTGGTTATCGTTGATTATCTCCAAATTATGCCAATGGATGGAGCGAAATCAGAGAAGCAACATTTAGATCAATTGGTACCGGAGTTTAAAAGACTATCACGAGATAAAGAGATTTGTGTAATATTGATTTCTAGTCTAAACCGATCAAATTACAATAAAGACCTAGATTTCTCATCATTCAAGGAAAGTGGAGCAATAGAGTACGGTGCTGATATTATTTCCGGTCTCCAATTCAAATCTAAAAAAAATCAAAAAAACAAGACCAAAAATCCATCAGATTCGATTCAACAAGAGAGAGAATTAATTTTTAAAGAAAAGGCAAAAGAAACAAGGGAGATTGAGTTTGTGTTATTGAAAAACCGAAACGGGGTTGGTGTTGGAAAGGTTGATTTGGACTATTATTCCAAGTATCATTTTTTTGAAGAAGTTGTTGAGGGGGATGAATGGTAATTTGGAAGATGTGTAGTTATTGAACAAAAATACTTCGAACATAAGGGATAGCGAGAATTTTGGAATCCTTATCCTTTTTGTTTGAAGTAATTTAGCATGGAGATAAATATATTGTTGCCAAACAATTCGTGAATTCTAGATAGGGCTTAAGTTTAGAGGTTTTTTATTATTTTTTTAGACTGTTTTCTCAAAGAATGTCGCTGTTAAAACAAAAAGAAGGATTTAATCTACAAATGTGTAGACTAAAACTAAATAAATAAAAACATCGAATTTCAAAATTCGATGTTTTACTTGTATTCAATAATTTAATGCAATAATTCTTCCCATTGTATAACTTCTAAAGACTCAATGTTTAATAAAGCTGATTTAGGATTTGTGTCCTTAGAATCCTCTCTGTACTCTATTTTCACTAGATTAACCGCAGGGTTATCCCAGAAATCACGAAAATCTTTCGCAGATGTCCATGTTATCTTCATTGATTCGTCGATTAATGTATTTCCTTCAACATCCACCAATTTATAATATTCTTTACCTTCTACAAAGTAGCGGTTATTACTATATAAAGGACCTATCATTTTTTTTACCGAGAACATTTCTTTCCCTGTCAAATCATAGAAAGTACCACTCGTCTTACCGCTTCCAGAATTCTCTGTATGGTTATAAATCAACCCTTCTGCATATCCAGAGTCAAGTTCATATTTAAGTGTATCTCCTTTTTCAGTGAAAACAGCATTACCATTTGTATCAAAAATAACATCTTCACTACTATTGAAATGTATTTCAAACAGATTATTTTTGGCAAGGAATTCATCATAATAAAATTCCGAAACTCTATAATCATCACCGGCTGTATCTCCGATAGAGTCATTTAAGACATTGCCATTTAAGTCCAGTATTTTCACTTGAGGGTAGTCCTCTTGGTATGTAACTATCTTGTCACCAATGAAAGAAAATGAATCCTCTTCACTTAAACGGATGTCACCACCCATAACTTTGTAATTACCATTTTTATCATAAATTACGTCATCCCCATGCGTAATGTTGTTTTCATAATATCCATCAGCATACGCATAATCCCCTTCATAGTCTTCGATGTCAATATCAGATTTTCTATATGCTTTAGAATCAAGTAGTTCCGCTACTTCGTTACCACTCTTGTCAATTGTGATTAATCTTGAATTAGATAAATCATCTCTATCTTCCTCAACAGTAGAAACAATAGCCAAATCGCTACTAAAGGTTCTTACGCTACGGTAAATTGGTTCTATAACCCATTCGCCTTTTGGATTAATGAAGCCCCATAAATCTTTACCTTCTCGCATTTCTCTTGTATCTGGTACTGATACTGCTGCAAGTCCATCAGAAAATTCCAACATTTTATCATTTTCTAAATCAACAGATGAATTAAATTCAGAAGTTGGTTTCATTAACCATTCGAAATTATCATCTATTGTCCCAAAATAGATTTCTCCATCTTTTTCGAGCTTTACTACATTTACATTTTTATCATATGATTCAATATCCATTACTTGATAACCCTGTTCTAATAAGGTTGTTTGAATTTCTTCTTTCTTTTCATTATTAGAACCTACAAATTCACTCGACTCTTCTGATGTTTGGCAGGCTGTTAAAGATACTCCTAATACCGTTAGTGCCAATCCTTTAGTAATCCAATTATTAAACATTCTAACTCTCCTTTAAAAACTATATTCCGATAAGTTATCGGAGTATAATAGTGATATTTTATTTTTTCCTAAAGTTTTATTGAAATTGTCCCTTTTGAAAAAGAGATTGAGCAAAATTTACTAAAATTCTTCAACTAACCTGCTGCGTCAGTACAATTATTCCAACAAAAATAGGCATTAATTGATACGGCAACAATCTTTGAGAAAACAGCTTTTTTTTAAGAGAATTAATATTGCTTCCATCATGCACAAAGTCAATTCTCGATTAGTCTTATAGAGCTATAGAGAGCTGCAGGTTATGGTTTATTAGTAAAGCTAAAAAGGCTCGTAATGAGAATGCAATTAGAGCGTTACTCACTAAGAACCAATGGATAAGTTAATCAATTTAGTAAATGAGTGATTCTGAGTTATTGAATTTGAATTTTTGCAGTTTGAATCTTACTTTGCACACTTTCGTATGTAGAATTTAGATTTCTAGAATACTCGATATAAGAACCTACAGGGTCTGTAGATAGGCTAATAAAAGTATTATAAGTCTCATACAAGTCTAAAATAGTTTTATAATCTGATTCGAATTTTGACGGTGGATTTTTAAGTGAAGATAATTTGTCTGTGATAGCACCATAGTTGTCTAAAGCTACTGATGTTTCATCTAATGTAGCGATTGTCACTATTGAAATCATTGTATCAAAGTTCCCTTTCTCTAACCCTGATCCTAAGCTACCACCGAAATAAGCTCTATTTGCCCAATTTATAAATGGTTCAATTTCTTCTTCGGAAATTTTTAATTCTTCACTTAGGGTAGATATTGGGATACTTCTATCTATTATTTCTCCCCAATATTTTTGATAAGTAGCACCAATTATTGCTGATTCAGCAGTCGAAAGTTCTATTTCATTTAATAACGAACTTAACTCAGAAGAATATTCTTTTTCTTTTACATTATTATTCCAAATATAATAACCAACTCCAACACTGATGATAAGAACCGATATTGTGATTGCTATGACTAGCCCTTTTTTCATTATTCCAACCTCCTTGTATAAACAAATTGTACCATAAATGTGTATAGTTCCAAAGTATTGTTTTAATTGGTATAGAGAGGGGTGGTAAAACTCGATTCATGTAGGAGCGTTCTAGGGAACTTTTATTTACTTGCTAGCTCTGATAGTTAATTTAGGTAAGCCTTTTTTAGTGAATCTAATTTCTTGTGAGCGTTTAGTCTTTATTTTCGAAGTTCTCTTTGAATGATTCAAATTGAAGTTTAAGATCTCACTTCCATCTGTTCTGAATTTTACCCATAATACTCTTTGAATCGTTATGCCTAAGATTTTTCTAAAGAACCCTCTCTTGGTAAGCACTTCGGTTAAAATTATACAAATATCTACAAATTATGAAGTGAGGATCTCATACATCCGAGAGCGATACCTATACTTAAACCTACTGGCACTATTAACTTAAATATAAGAAAAGGGGACACGCTTATTGTGACGAAGATTGATCGTCTTGCTCGTTCCTTAATGGGCTTAAATAAGATAGTAGAAGAACTTCGGGAGAGAGGGGTAAATGTAAGATTTCTTAAAGAAAATATGGTCTTTGAAGCAGAAGGTAAGTCTAATAGTTTGGGTGTTTTATTATTTAATATACTTGGTTCTTTTGCTCAGTTCGAACGTGATCTTATAGTAGAGCGAACAACCGAAGGTAGGGAGAGGGCTAAAAAACAGGGAAAACATATGGGAAGGAAGGCAGGCTGGATTTACTCCTAAAGCAATGCAGAAGGCTATAGAACAGTATAATAACCGTTTGGAAAATAAAATGAGTGTTACTGATATATTAAAGCTGAATGGAATACCTAAAGCTACCTTCTATGCTGAACTTAAAAAATATGAGTCTAAATAACTATTTGTTATTCCTTCTTATTTACCAAATAATTCTAGACTTATATGTAAATGTTATTTATTATAAAAATAGATAAAAAGTTGGAAAAAGGAGGAATAATGGAAGTGAAAAAATTTTTATTGGTCATCGTCTCTCTTATTATATTTTTAAACTTGGTACCAGCAACTATTGTTAATGCCAACACTAAGGAACTAAAAGTACATTTTATTGATGTAGGACAAGGGGACTCGATATTAATTCAAGCTCCAGGTGGTAAGACAATGCTTGTAGATGGTGGCCCAAAATCTTCAGGGGAAAAACTAATAGCTTTCTTAAAATCTAAAGGTATAAAGAAACTGGATTATGTAGTAGCAACACATCCAGATGCCGATCATATAGGTGGATTAATCTCTGTGTTAAAAACATTCCCTGTTACTCGTTTTATCGATAGTGGGAAAGTACATTCTACTCAAACGTACTATGAGTTACTTTCGTTGATTGACAAGAAGAATATTAAGTATCTTATTCCTAAAACAGCGGACACTTTTCAATTAGATAAAAACATGACTACTCAAGTACTATATATAAACGAGGATGCGTCTGATAGTAACGATGCTTCTATTGTAATGAAATTAACTTATAACAAAGTTTCATTCTTATTAATGGGTGATGCAAGTACAGAAATAGAAGATCAAATACGTACAGATTTTGATGTGGCTTCGACTGTGTTGAAAGTTGGACACCATGGTTCTGATACAAGTAGTTCTCCAAAATTCATTAGTAATGTAAAACCAAAGGTTGGGATACTAAGCTATGGAAAAAATAATTCTTATGGGCATCCTAATAGCAAAGTTGTAAAAAGCCTCAAAAATGTTAACTCCAAAATATATAAAACCGCTACTGATTGTGATATTACAGTAACTACAAATGGCGTTAAACATTCGGTTACAAGTGGATGTAAGAAAGCAGCCTCTAAAACACCTGCAAAGGTACCTGTGAAATCAACTGTTAAAACACCAGCAAAGACTACTGTTCAAACTGGATTTAAAAACTGTACAGAACTAAGAAAGGTTTATCCAGATGGAGTGTCTAGCAGTCACCCTGCGTACTTATCTAAATTTGATAGAGATAAAGACGGTTGGGGGTGTGAGCGATAATGAAAAATAAAAAATTTACACTTGATAGAATAGAGGAAGATTTTTATGTATTTTTAGAGTATCCAGAAGAACAGAATCAGTTGTTAGTTCCAGTAAATAAATACAGTGGAAAGCTAGTGGAGGGTGAAAGAGTAATTATAAGTATTGTGGATTCAGAATACTTAATAGAAAAATTGAATGATGAAACAGCTAATATTAATGAAAAAGTTAATGCGTTAATAGAAAAACTAAAGAGTAAAAATAAATAATAAAGACAACGCCTATCCTATTTGGATAGGTCATTATTTTATAAAGAATATTGGAGAGAGAAAACTGAAGTTTGAAATTATTTTATCCTTAATCAAGTCCTTTAATATTTTTCTTTATTTAGGACCTCTTCAATGGAGGGACCTATATAACCTAAAGTTAAACGTAAAACGGCTAATGTTATATAAATTCCTAATAGAGTAATATAATGAGTGGTTTAATGCCTTTTTGTGTTGAACTTCTTATTGAAGTAAAGGGGCAGGATAGTTGAAGAAGAATATGGATTTTGCGTTAATATTCCATTACTGGACTTAGGAGTGGGAGATTATTTGAACATAAACGTTGATTGTATGCTATTCAAAATATAGAAAATGGACGTTATTATGAGAAAACGCAAGCTAGAGGTGATGGATATTTAGCTAATAATGCGATTAAATTACGTACACAATTTTTAGAGTTGCTAGATTTGATTGAAAATGATGCTCCATCATTACATGAAACTTTAACTAATCAAATTTTTTTAAAGACAGAGGAATAATGCTGTAAGCAGAAGTATCAGATAAATACGGATTAGGGAAGTGTTTAAATGAATTATGAAACTGTAATGAAGCAGAGACCACATGTAGTAATTTTAGGAGCAGGGGCAAGTTGTGCTGCTATTCCAAATGGGGACAAGTATGGTAAGAAAATATCTGCAATGAGTGGATTTATAGAAAAGTTAGGGCTTGGACATATCCTTAATAAAGTTTCTATTCATACACAATCAGATAACCTTGAAGATATTTATATGGAATTAGATGCACGTAGTGCAACTGAACCTAAATGTCTCGAGGTAAAATCTGAATTAGAAGAAATTATTAATAGATATATGAGTGACTATAAGCTACCAAGCGAACCAACTATTTATGATTTTCTAATACTAAGTCTTACCCAAAAAGATTTAATCGCTACATTTAATTGGGATCCTCTTCTAGTTCAAGCTTTTCAACGTGCTCTTACATATACTAAAAATCTTCCCAATCTTGTTTTTTTACATGGAAACGTTGCTGTTGGTTATTGTGAAGAAGATAATGTTATAGGTTATGTGGGAAGTAAATGCAAATGTAACAAGTTTCTTAAACCAACAAAACTACTATATCCAGTTAAGCAAAAAGATTATAACAGTGATGTTGCAATCCAAAAATCATGGCAAAGTTTAAGTAATGCTCTCGAGAAAGCATACATGGTTACAATTTTTGGATACAGTGCTCCTGCAAGCGATATTGCTGCAATTGAAATGATGGAGCAAGCATGGGGTTCAATTGATAAACGAAACTTAGAGGAAATTGAAATAATTGATATTAGAGATGAAAATGATGTATTGAATTCATGGAATAATTTCATTCATACTCATCATTACTCATATGTTACTAACTTTTTTGATACTACATTAGGAATGTTTCCAAGACGAACCTGTGAAGCAACATTTGATAGAACAATGAATTGCCAGTGGCTTGATTCTACAAAAGGTTTTAACGAGAACATGGGTTTTGAAGACATAGATATTGCCATTAAAGAACTACTTATTGATGAAATCTCAAAAAAGGGTACAATCAAGATGCTTAATAACCCATACAAGTAAAGTTCCTAATAGAAAATTTGGATACATTAAAAAGATACAAATGTTGATATAACAGCATTTATAGATTTTTTTAACTATCGATTTTAATGAATACAATCATGTCCAAAACACAATTGTTACGTCTCTGTGTAAACTTGTTTTAGAAGAACCTGAATTTGTTTTTTTAATTGTTCATTTTCAAGTTCTTTTTCTTGTAATCGCTTTTTTAAACTCGCAATTAATACATCTTTAGATGCATCTGTCATATTTCGTTTAACTTGTTTCGAGGAAGTCAACACTACTTGCTGAGTTCTTAGTAATTCTATTCGATTTCTTAATTCTTTGTGTTTATACAAATAACTTTTAGAAACATTTGCCTCTTTTGCTACAGAGTTAAAGTTGATTTTGTCTTGTTTTTTAAGTAACTGTTTTATAGCCTCATCGACCTTACTTAAAGTTTCCTCACTCTTAAGTTTAGCGTGCTTTACCATTGAATCTGTATTAGTGCACTTATTCTCAAACCACCTATTTTTTATAACATTATACTATAAATTAGCATGCTAAAATAAAAATTAATAATAAAAGACCACACTCACTTAAGAAAGTGATCTATTTAGAATGGATAAAATTATAAAGGTGCCAACCACGGTTCTTTTGTTCGGAGTAAGCGTTGAAGAAGCAGTTTCCATTAAAGAAGAAGATGTTAAGTATAGAATGGCAATTAGGGATGGAAAGTACGGAGAAAAATAACTTTTATTTTTTACTAACGGGTGCGTTGATTCAAGAAGGGATTAACGCTCTTTTTGGTGAATTCCTTATTATAGAAACGGGGCAGGTTAGTTCAATAAGAATATGGTAATATTAGGTTAGAAATAAGGGGGAAGTGTCTTGAAAAACAATTTTTTCGTTTTAATACTTATTGCACTATTGTTGTGTGGATGTTCGAAAACTAATTCAATTACTTTTACTTTTCCCGATAAACTGGATGTTCCAGATGAAGGTAAGTATACGGTTTTCTATATTGAGGATTTATCTGGAAATAATGTGATGAACGATGATATGTTACCTATATTTCTACAATCAAAATCTCCTGATAAAATGTCAACTTTAATATACCATGACCTAAAAGATTTCAACCAATTATATGGCTATCAATTTGACCTAAATAATACTCCATACTATATCTTTTTGGATTCTGAAGAAAATGTCTTTCAAACAAATGACATAAATGAAGCCGAGAAATTCTTCAATGAAAATATTGTTAACTAATAACTTTATTTATTATATTGTGAAACATTTCACTGTAACTCAGGGGCATTGATCCAAGAAGGGATTAACGCTCTTTTTGTTGAATTCCTTATTGTACAAACGGGGCAGGTTTGTTGAAGAAGGAGGTTTTTTTGCAATTGCGTTGAATAAGTTAATATATGTAAATTGTTTA
>NZ_JBWQPU010000013.1:0-94996 GCF_056620325.1 Psychrobacillus sp. Z3-81 | reverse complement strand
TCATCATCCGCTCGACTTGCATGTATTAGGCACGCCGCCAGCGTTCGTCCTGAGCCAGGATCAAACTCTCCATAAAATTAGCTTACGAAACACATCGTGTCTCGAAAACTTCTAAAATAGATAAGCTTTGATAGCTCATAAATTTTGCTGGCATCATCATAAAATGATGTCATTTGTTTTGCGATATGTTTCAATCGCTGTATATCTTGACGTTTTGCATGTTCAGTTTTCAATGTTCATTTTTCGCTATCTCAATGACAGCTAAATTAGAATAACATCTTCTCTTAGAAGAGTCAATAACTTTTTTTAAATTTATTTTCATAATCTTGTACTCGATAAATTCGCAGCTATTTTATTTTACATAATGGATTATTTCTATTGGTACAACTTTATAAAGCTGCCCAACTCGGATTAGTTCAACTAATAAGTCAGACTGTAAATAAAGATACAGCATTAATTACAGTAATAAATGAAGTTATTACAGTTAATTCATTTCTTCGGAAAGCGTCAAAGACAGTTTCGCCTTTCTGACCTGTCACTCCAACTGCCGTTGTTTCTGTACGACCTTTCCTCTCTCATAAGCATCATCTACATCGTATTGCTTTTGATTGTTGGTGTTCATGCCCTCGACGAATGGATAAAGGATATGTCTACAATTGACTCCTCTATTTCCTCCTGGAGTACCATAACCAAGTTCATAGATACTTGGATATTCTGGGTCACTTGAAGGATTGCTCGCAGAAGCAACTTCCCCTTAAATCATGGAGCATTCTTTCCTAGACAGTCATAGATGGTCTTAATTGTTCATCCTCTATTAGGTCCAAAGTTTTTTCATTTTTACGACTTTGGTCTGCATTTTTTACGACTTTCATTTCCCGTGTATTTCTGCTACAATCATCGCTTTTTTTGCTACAATCAAGCTCCTTTTTGCTACAATCAATTTCTCGAGCGCCTCCCGCTACTATTTTTGCTACAATGACCTGCATTTCTGCTACAATCACCGCTAGTTTTGCTACATTCAACACCATTTCTGCTACAATCACCCCTGTTTTTGCTACAATCATGCTCAGTTTTACGACTTTCCATTTCTACACACCCCCTCCCAACAAAAAAAACGAGCAAGCGCAAGGCTTGCTCGTTCATCATCTTATACGTAATGTTTTTCTACTACTTCTGCACAGCGAGTACATAATGTTGGGTGTGCTTCGTTTGTGCCTACTGTTTCAGAGATTGTCCAGCAGCGTTCACATTTTTCTCCGTCTGCTTTTACGACTACTACAGAAGCATGCTCTAATGCCAAGCTTTCTGCTGGAGCGTCTGCAGGAGAACCTGCTAGCTCGAACTGAGAAACGATGAATAGCTGTGCGAAATCGATTGCATCTGTTGCAAATAGGTCGCGGTATTCATGTTTCACGTATAACGTTACTTTTGCTTCTAGCGATTTACCGATTGTTTTTGCATTACGTGTTTCTTCTAATGCTTTTAATACATCGTCGCGAAGCTCCATAATTTTTTCCCATTTTGGTGCAAGCTCTTGGAATGCTGGATAGTCTACTGCTTCTGGCATATCTGTCAGCTGGATGCTTTCTTCCTCTTCATGCGCTAGGTAAGCCCAAAGCTCATCTGTTGTATGTGGAAGAATTGGTGTCACTAGCTTCAATAGTGCTAGTAGCGTATCGTACATCACCGTTTGCATTGCACGACGAGCTGGGTCGTCTTGACCGTAGATGTATACAACGTCCTTCGCGATATCTAGGTAGAAGGAGCTTAATTCACCAGATACGAAATTGTTCACTGTGTGGTAAACAGTTGCGAAGTCGTAACGGTCATATGCAGCACGTACTGTTTTGATTACCTCTTGAAGCTTCATGTACATGTATTGATCCACTTCACGAAGGTCTTCAAATGCCACACGATCATTTACCGGATGGAAGTCCGTGATGTTTCCGTGTAAGAAACGGAACGTGTTACGGATTTTGCGGTAAACCTCTGTTACTTGCTTGAAGATTGCATCGGATACACGAACATCAGCAGTGTAGTCTACAGAAGCAACCCATAGACGAACGATGTCTGCTCCCAGCTGTTTCATTACTTTCGCTGGAACGATGACGTTTCCAAGTGATTTACTCATCTTGCGTCCTTCGCCATCTAATGTGAAACCATGGCTTAGTAATCCTTTATATGGTGCATGACCGTACATCGCTGTGCTTGTGATTAGTGATGAGTTGAACCATCCACGATATTGGTCAGATCCTTCTAAATATAAATCTGCTGGGAACACTAAATCGTCACGCTCTGCAAGCACTCCTTGGTGAGAGGAGCCTGAGTCGAACCAAACGTCCATGATATCTGTTTCTTTTGTGAAGATGCCGTTTGGACTTCCTGGGTGTGTAAAGCCCTCTGGCAATAAATCCTTTGCATCTCTTTCAAACCAGATGTTCGATCCGTGCTCACGGAACAGCTTCGCCACATGTTCGATTGTTTCTTCTGTTAAGATTTCCTGACCATTTTCCGCATAGAATACTGGGATTGGAACACCCCATACACGCTGACGAGAAATACACCAGTCTCCACGGTCACGAATCATATTATAAAGACGAGTTTCTCCCCATGCAGGTGTGAACTTCGTTTCTTTGATTGCTTGAAGCAGCTGATCTCTGAATGCCTCAATAGACGCAAACCATTGTGGCGTCGCACGGTAAATTACCGGTTTTTTCGTGCGCCAGTCATGTGGATAGGAGTGCGTGAAGAATGTCAGCTTTTCAAGTGCACCAGCTTCTTTTAATGCCTCTGTGATTGCTTTATTCGCATCATCATAAAATAATCCTTCAAAGCCAGGTGCCTCTTCTGTCATAACCCCGCGGTCGTTCACTGGACAAAGCACATCCAAGCCATATGCTTTCCCTACGTAGAAGTCATCTTCCCCGTGACCTGGTGCTGTATGAACACAGCCCGTACCAGAATCAGTTGTTACGTGCTCTCCTAAGATGATTAGAGAATCTCTATCATAAAGTGGATGCTTCGCAACAAGGCGGTCCATTTCTTCACCCATTACCGTGCGCTCTACTGTGTACTCTTCCCAGCCAAGCTCAGAAGCTACTGATTCTACTAAATCTTTTGCTACGACAAATTTAGAATCCTTCGCTGACACCACTGCATACTCTACCTTTGGATGTAAGGAAATCGCTAAGTTTGCAGGAATCGTCCATGGAGTTGTCGTCCAGATGATGAACTTCGTGCCTTCTTCTAGCACGCCTTTTCCTTCTGTCACCGCAAAGCTCACATAGATAGATGGAGACTTTTTATCTTGATATTCAATTTCTGCTTCTGCTAACGCAGATTCACTGGATGGAGACCAGTAAACTGGCTTTAAGCCTTTATAGATATAGCCTTTTTTCGCCATCTCTCCAAATACTTGAATTTGACGAGATTCAAATTCTGGCTTCAGTGTTACGTATGGGTTTTCCCAATCACCGCGAACACCTAGACGCTTGAATTGAGCGCGTTGGTTTTCAATTTGCTCATACGCATAGTCTTCACAAAGCTTTCTGAACTCTGCTAAGGAAAGCTCTTTGCGTTTAACTCCTTTATTCGTTAACGCCTGCTCGATTGGTAGACCGTGCGTATCCCAGCCTGGTACATATGGTGCATGGAATCCCGTCATCGATTTTTGACGTACGATGATGTCCTTCAATACCTTGTTTAAGGCATGGCCCATGTGGATATCTCCGTTTGCGTATGGAGGACCATCATGTAAAACGAAGAATGGTCTATCCTTCGTACGGTCTAGTACCTTTTGATAAATGTCTTGCTCTTCCCATTTTGCTTGAATGTCTAGCTCTTTTACTGGCAAATTACCACGCATTGGGAAATCTGTCTTTGGCATCAGTAATGTGTCTTTGTATTCCATATTTGCTCCTCCTTTAATTTGACGAAAAATAAAAACTCCCCATCCCAACAAAGGGACGAGGAGTAAGATTCTCGCGGTACCACCCTAATTGTGGTCTCTAAGATAGAAACCACCACTTAGTATGTCATAACGGGACATAAACCGGAGATACTTACACGTTTTCAGTATCTCAGCTCCAAAGTGATCCTCTAAAGTATTTCTTGCTTGAGCTTTCACCATCCTCAAGTCGCTAAACTGAAATTTCCTTTAGACATCTTTATCTACGCTGTTGCTTGTTATATATGAAGTAATTATAGGTAATGTATGATGAACAGTCAAGAAGGTTGACGGATTATTCCTCCGTAGCTGAAATACGCTCAATAGCTGCTGTATCTACATCATACTCCATTAGATGATTCCAATCATCTGTGTTGATAAGATCCAGCTGTGCTTCTATAAGCATTTTAAAGCGATTGCGGAATACCTTAGACTGCTTTTTCAGTTCTTCAATCTCTAATGCTATCTTTCTAGCTTTAGATAAAGCTTCATTGACAATACGGTCTGCATTTTTTTCCGCTTCCTTCACAATAAGCTTTGCCTCTTTTTGAGAATTGCGACGAACTTCCTCTGCTGCTTCTTGAGCAACAACAATCGATTTATGTAATGTTTCTTCAAGGGAAGTGAAGTGCCCTACTTGTTCTGATGTAGCCTTTAATCTGTTTTCAAGCTCCTTCTTTTCCTTTAGGATAATTTCTAAGTCCTTCATAACCTGATCTAAGAATTCGTTTACTTCATCCTCGTTATATCCACGAAAGCCTTTACTGAATTCCTTGTTATGTATATCAAGCGGTGTTAATGGCATTTACTCCAGCTCCTTTACATTCTATCATTCTCTTCCCTCTATTATACAATTACCAGGGGATGAATACATCAAAATTTAAAATTTTATTGGGAATAATATTAGTTTTTTTGCTCTAATTTTCCAATTTGGAGTCGAATCTTATCTTTCTTTGTTCTTCCTTCAATCATTAATAGCTTGACTCTGCCCAGTCCACGCACAGAAAGTAAGTCCAATTCCTGTAGCTCCAGAGAGGTTTGGTCTCGTTCCGCCCAGTTCACCTTTACCTTTCCACCTGTAATCAGTGCTGCTGATTTTTGACGAGAAATGTTAAAAACGGAGGAAATGACCGTATCGAGTCTAAGAGAGCTGACAATATGAAGCTCTGACAGCCACTCTTCTTGTTGTGGGAAATAAAGTGCAGGATCCTCCACCAATTCCACTTGAACCTTCACTTTTCCTATACTTGTTAAATTGGCACGAACGTATTCCAAGACCTCACTTGCCACCACAAATTGAATGGAATCGTCCTGCACACGGATATCTCCAAATTTACTGCGATCCATGCCAAGAGACATAATTGCTCCAAGTACATCCTTATGACGGAGGGTAACAAACTTCTTCGGATATTTCACCTCCATCACAGCAAGCGAAAAATCACTATCCTGAGGCTCAAAATAAGAAGGATAGAGTAGCACACGCTGACGCTCTGCCTCTTCCAGTGCTCCTGCTACAGCCGATTCCACGCCTTCGTATTGTCTACGAAGAGTATCGAGGATAAACCGCTGTCTTGGATCTAAAAAGTCTGTAAGACGAGGGGCATACCGATCCTCCACCTCACGAATCATATTTACTGCCTGTTCTATAAAAGGCTGCTCATCCTTACGAAAATGCTGTAATAAATGCTCCATAAAAAATGCTCCCTTAAAAGTAAAACCCCACAAAAGTGAGGTCTATTACGTCTTCCATATTTAGATTGTTTATTGCTACATCAAATAGAATAGTACAGATATCACACCTCTTAAAGCTAACTGTAAAGCAAAAATAGCAACAATCGGTGAAATATCAATCATCCCAATTGGGGGAATAAATCTTCGGAAGATGTCTAGATATGGTTCACAAATCTTCCCTAATGCTTGGCCAAAGCTGGATTCTCTTACATTCGGAAGCCAAGACATAAAAATATAAATGATTAGCGCATACATGTAGAATGTAACTGCTGTATTTATTACCTGAATCAAAATTAACATGTTTAAGAAAGCTCCTCTATTAATCTAAATCATTGTAATAGTAATCGGAAATCGTTCCTGCTACCTCGACTGAGTCAGGTGCACACAAGAAGATGTCTGTTCCAATACGTTGAATATCTCCTCCTAAAGCATACACGGTTCCACTCAAGAAATCGATAATTCTGATTCCCTGTTCCTTGTCAATTCTTTGAAGGTTTACAATGACTGCTCTTTTATTTTTTAAATGCTCCGAGATATCCTGTGCTTCTGCATAAACTCTCGGTTCCATCAAGATTACCTTTGAAGATTTTTGCATATTTTGAATGCTAACAAGGTTAGGAACATTGGTATCCTTTGGCACGGCACTTACCTTTCTTTCTTTTGCATATTTTACTGGCTGTTGTTTTACAGGCTGCTCCATTGCCTGTTGCTGAGGTCTCGGAGATTGTTGAGTTGTAGCAGCTGCTTCTTCATCCTCTTCTAAATAGAAGAAATTTTTTACCCAGTTCTTCATGCTCATACATCTTCCTCCTTATCCTGCCCAACTAAAGCAGTTCCAACTCTTATGAATGTTGCTCCTTCTTCAATGGCAATTTCATAGTCTCCTGACATACCCATGGAGAGTTCTGTACAAGGGGCATGTGGATACTGCTTTGCCTCTATCATTTCTTGGAGCTCCTTTAACTTGCGAAATACCAGTCGAATAGAGTCCTCGTCCTCCGTAAGCGGTGCCATGGTCATTAAGCCGACAACCTTGATCTTAGGGAAGTCCTTTAATTGTTCAATAAAAGCTTCCGCTTCCTCATAGGCCAACCCATGCTTAGATTCTTCCTCGGCAACATTGACTTGAACAAAGCAATTCACTACGGACTCTGCTCGCTTTTCAATCTCTTCTGCCAGAGATATTCGATCAAGAGAATGAAGGTAATCAATCTTATTAATGACTGATTTTACCTTTCTAGTTTGCAAGGTCCCTATATAATGCCAAACGACATGTTCAGAAGAGATAGCTTCCTGTTTATTCGCTAATCCCTCTGGTCTGTTCTCCCCCAGATGCAGTACGCCACTTTCCATTACTTCTTTTGTTCTGTCTACCGAGACAGATTTTGTCACAGCAATTAAGCGAACTTGATCTGGATGTCGTCTAGAACGCTCACAAGCAGCTTCTATATGTTGTTGGATTGATTGTAAATTATTTTGAACACTATTCATATGAAACCAAACTTTCATCAATTGTCTTTTGTTCATTGTATCAATGAAAGCTTGTTTTATCAATGATGAACAAGTCTTAATCTCTATTTTTCGAAACAATAATAACATCTTTTCCAATTATTGAGACATTTCGAACACTGATTTTTTGTGTTTCCTTCTTTTTATTAAAAAAAGCCTGATAGCCTCCGGAAGATTCCACAATAAATGAAGTAATAAAGCCGGTATCCTTATCTATTTCCGCATCCACAATATACCCTAACAATTGACCAGTAACGGATTCTATGACTTCTTTTTGCTGCGCTTCAGAAAATTTCACTTCGTCCCCTCCTTTCCACAGTATATGTTAGGACAAGAGAAAAAACGCTTTTTCTCTGAAGAAAAAGCGTTATTTCAAATTGAGCTGACTTTGGATGGTAGATAATGCACTCTTTTCTAAGCGCGAGATTTGAGCTTGTGATAAACCTAAATCAGCAGCAATCTCTGTTTGGGTAGCTCCATAGTAAATGCGTTTTGTTAAAATTTTCTTTTGACGGCTATCTAGATTTTGAAAGCTATCCTTTACGGTAAAATAGGTAACCCATTGATCTTCTGATACATCATTATCACAAAGCTGGTCCATCATATAGATAGCGTCGCCGCCATCACTGAAAATTGGCTCTTGCAGAGATACTGGATCTTGAATGGCATCCAGGGACAAAAGAATATCTTCCACTGGTATCTCTAAAATTTTTGCTAAATCCTCTAACGTAGGCTCCTCAAGGTGTTCGTTTATATATTGTTCCTTTGCTTTCATCGCTTTATATGCTATATCTCTTAAGGATCTAGATACTCTTACTGAATGGTGGTCTCGTAAATGTCTTTTAATTTCTCCAATAATCATTGGTACTGCGTATGTGGAGAAGCGAACATTATGCTTTAAATCAAAATTTTCGATGGATTTTATTAACCCGATACAACCAACTTGGAACAAATCATCCGCTTGTTCTCCGCGGTAGGCAAACCGTTGAACAAGACTTAGTACCAATCTCAAATTCCCCATTACTAATTCATCTTTTACCGATTCCTCACCAGCTTGAAGTCTTATAAATAACGCTTTCATTTGCTCGTGAGATAATAAAGGAAGCTTTGATGTATCAATGCCGCATAATTCAACTTTTGTTCTCGTCATAGCTCTTCCTCCGGACTGTTTAATAGTTCTTAGTCAGTTTGTCCGTCGGAAGAGAGATTATTCGAAGTGGAAACTATCCAATTTCAGCCATCAAGCGATAGGCTCGTTCAGTACTTCTTTTAAGTCCAAAATTATTTTTTTCTCCAACCTGGAGATATAGGATTGGGATATTCCGAGATGATCCGCAACCTCTTTTTGCGTCATTTCTTCTCGCCCATTCAAGCCAAATCGACATTGCATAATATACTTTTCCCTGTTCCCAAGAAGATTAATTGCCTCAAAAACATGCTGTCTTTCTAGCTTTTTCTCTACATCTTCAATAATCAAATCCTCACTGGTTCCTAATATATCGGATAGTAATAGCTCATTCCCATCAGAGTCTGAGTTCAATGGCTCGTCAAAGGAAACCTCTGATTTCATCCGATTCGTTTTTCGAAGATGCATCAAAATCTCATTTTCTATACACCTAGAAGCATAGGTGGCAAGCTTAATTCCTTTATCTAAATTAAATGTTTCCACCGCTTTTATTAACCCAATAGAGCCAATGCTAATTAAATCCTCAATATTCGTATTCGTTTGATCATACCTTCTTGCAATATATACAACTAAACGGAGGTTTCTTTCAATTAATACATCTCTCGCATGCTCATCGCCATTCATGAATGAAATTAACATATCGCGCTCTTCTTCTCTCGTAAGTGGTTTTGGTAGTGATTCGCTTCCTCCAATATAATGAACCGGTTTTCTTCGCAGCGATAATATCCAGTAATATATGCGACGAATAAAGGGCATAATCATTATTTAACACTCCTCTTTTTTAGATGATAATAGCTGGAACTGTGTAAGATGCCATCTGCTTCATGAGGAAATTTTTCTTTCCCCCTAGTTAGTACGATATAGCCTTTCGGGAGCTTTTCTTCTCCAATCATCCACTGCTCAAATCTTATGCCAATTACCCATGCCTTCTCTTTTTGAATGGTAGCTATCGGAATTAATCTCACCATTGCAGCATATTCTTTTGGGAGTCCATCTAAGCCTTGGTAATCCTGGCTATCCCAGCTTTCTATAAACTGATATAGTACAGGTGGAATAATGTCCTTCACTGCATCACCAGACAAAAAGTGAACCGGTTCATTGGAAAGCGGCTCTCGACAAACATTGCCGGAGTCTATAAATAATTGAAGCTTTTTCTGTTGTCCGAACAGATGCAAGTCGGAAGCAAAAACTAAATTTCTTTCTGTTTGAGAGATATGCACCCTAAGTACATGCTTGGACAATAGATATAATCCACCTATAGCAATAAGTCCATAATTGATGAGCATAAATGTTTGTCCAGTTTTTTCGTACATCGGCGCTATCGCAGTTAACAAGCCTCCCGCAAAAAGCGTGGCTAATAATGTGAGAGACATCGCTTTCAGCATCTGCGTCCGCTTTTTCCAAAATGCAATTCCCAGCATCAGAAAGAACGTGAGCAACAATGTCATCACATGGTGTGCGAACAGAACTGTAAGTACCCCAGCAACAAAGGCAGACAGAAGCAAATATCTCTTTTGATTTTCAATCCAACCGATTCTGTTCGCAAACGCTAAAACCGTATAATTGAAAAACGTATTCGTTGCTATCATTACTTCTGCGTACATAGCTCTCCCCCCTTTTGATAAAATCTTATCACCTACCAATTAAGAACTTTGTCAAAATAAAAGGTCGAATCCACATTTTCGAGCGACAAATTTTTAACAGGCGAGCTTCGTAATAACTACTTTATATTAGGGATTTATTAATCAACCACTCGAAGCGAGCGATACCTGGAACAGATTCGTAACCCCCTCGAAGCGAGCGATACTTCGTTACGATCGATAGAACCCTGTAACTGCACGATAGAACTCTGGAATCGATTGATACCTCCCCATTTCCGCTCGATACACCTTATTTTCCGATCAGTAATTTGAAAACCGATCGATAGTACTCTTGAATCGCACGATACCTCCTCGTTTCCGCTCGATAGATCCCTCGAATCGATTGATACCTCCCCATTTCCGCTCGATACACCCGGTTTTCCGCACAGTTGACCGTCTTTTCCGCGCAGTAATTCTTCTTTCAGAGTGAAATCTTCTCGATATTTAGGAGAAATTTACTCTCGTTCAGCAAGCCCTACTTATTGGTCATCCGCTGGCATTAGGTGAAGATCCTACTTTATCTCATTTACACTAAGATTCGCTCGGATAGCACGGTCAGTCTTACTTATGGGTCATTACTGCATTTTGAGGAAATCCTGCTTACTCTCACTCGGCAAGCCCTCACTTCCATGCGATCCGCTGAATCAGAAGGAAATGCTTCTTTTGACACGTTACCTCACTAAGTTCCAGCCAACAAAAAAGACTGTAGAAGTCGAATCTTCTACAGTCTCAAATCTAGTAAGCTATTAGTTTCTACGTTGACGGTTGCGTAGGAAGGTTGGGATATCCAGTGCATCGTCTTGTGATGAATGATTGTTTATAGGACGTTCCTGTTGGAAAGTTGGCTGGGAGTGCTGTGGCTCCTCTTTTCTAGCTTCTCGCTGAGTAGTTGCAGCTTGCTGTGCACGTGCTGCTCCTAAACCACCAGTTCTTGGTTGCTTTTGTGCGATGATTTCTTCGTTGAAGCCAGTTGCAATTACGGTTACCACGATTTCGTCTTTTAAGTTGTCATTGATGACAGAACCGAAGATCATGTTCACTTCTTCGTCAGATGCGGATGCTACGATGTCTGCCGCCTCTTGAACTTCAAATAGACTTAGATTGGAGCCGCCTGTGATATTCATTAGGACACCAGTTGCTCCATCGATGGATGTCTCTAGTAAAGGACTGGAAATAGCTTTCTTTGCAGCCTCCGCAGCGCGGTTTTCTCCTGCAGAAATACCGATTCCCATTAGAGCCGCACCTTTATTAGACATAATTGTTTTTACATCAGCGAAGTCAAGGTTGATTAAACCAGGTACTGCGATCAAGTCAGAGATACCTTGTACCCCTTGGCGTAATACATTGTCTGCCTCTCTAAATGCTTCTAGCATTGGCGTGTTTTTATCCACGATTTCTAGAAGACGGTCATTTGGAATGACAATTAATGTATCTACTGCTTCCTTCATCATACCGATTCCGCCAACTGCTTGTGTCGAGCGCTTACGACCTTCGAAAGTAAATGGACGTGTTACGACACCAACTGTTAGAGCACCTAAATCACGTGCGATTTGTGCGATAACAGGTGCAGCTCCAGTACCGGTACCGCCTCCCATACCTGCAGTAACGAAGACCATGTCTGCTCCTCGTAGAGCTTCCTCAATAATTTCTTTACTTTCTTCTGCTGCTTTCTTTCCTACCTCAGGATTTGCACCTGCTCCTAATCCACGAGTCAGCTTGCCGCCAATTTGCAGTTTCACTTCTGCTTTGGACATATTTAGTGCTTGAGCATCTGTATTAACAGCAATAAAGTCTACACCCTGCACACCATGCTCGATCATTCGGTTAACGGCGTTGTTTCCTCCGCCACCTACTCCGATTACTTTAATAATAGCCAATTGATCTTCATTCGTTTCAAATTCTAACATCCTATTGCCTCCTATACCCTTCACTATGATAAAAGTTACGTCATTCGAAGAACTTGTCAAATAGTTTTTTTGCTTTTGTCATTGCACTTTCTTTATTTCCATTTGTCGGTTTCTTTTGTGGTGTTTGTTTTTGATTTTTAGGACTTGCTGTTACTTCACTTGACTCCATTTCAGACAATGCTTGGCTATTGCCAATTTTACCATAGAAAAGGTCTTCTTTATAGGCATATCTTATAAGGCCAACAGCAGTTGTGTATTGCGGCTCTCTTACCCCGATATAATCTGGGGTATAAAGTCTTACTCTCGTCTGGAGAATATGTCTAGCGAGATGCCCTATTCCTTCTAGCTTGGAAACACCACCCGTAATCACTACGCCACCAGGAAGGTCCTGAACTCCCATTCGATAAAAATCCTCTAGGATCAGTTCAAATAACTCCTCTAATCGGACACCAATGATTTCTGCGATGTAACGCTGTGAATACTGCTCCTTCATGTCAGCTCCGATTACAGGAACCTCGAAAAGCTCGTCCTCTGAAGCATCATCATAGAAGGCATGTCCATAGCGTAATTTAATCATCTCTGCTTGCTCCGTCGGCGTCTTCAATACAATGGATAAATCCTTTGTAATATGGTCTCCACCTACCGGAATGACAGAGGTATTTACTAAATGTCCCTCGTTGAAAATGGCAATAGTTGTGGAGCCACCACCGATATCTATATAAGCGGTTCCGTGGTTTTTCTCATCTTCTGTTAAAGCAAAATGTCCCCCGGCTAAAGGCTGTAAATAGATCTCTCTAATTTTTAGTCCAGCTCTTTCCACACAACGCAACACATTATGTAAGATTGTTTTGGAGGTGGTCATCATCATACCATCAAGCTCTAAACGAGTGCCAATCATGCCACGCGGATCTTTTATTTCCTCCAGATGATCAACGATAAATTGCTTAGGTACAATGCTGATAAGCTCTCTTTCTGGAGGGATAGACATTACCTGTGCGGATTCTAATACTCTGTCTAAATCTAAATCGGTAATCTCCCTATCTTCTCTGTTAACTGCTACAACACCTTTAACATTTTGTATATTCGCCATATTAGCAGGAATACCAAGGACTATTTCATGAATAGACATCCCAATCATTCTTTCCGCTTCATTTACAGCTTTTTTAATCGATTGTACAGTGGCATCTATATCAACAATGGTTCCTTTTCGTATCCCATTTGATTTTACATTTCCTACACCAATTACGTGTAGTGAATTATCATTCATTTCTCCTATCAATACCTTGATGGAGGATGAACCGATATCAAGTGATACATACATTTCTGACTGATTCAACCCGTGGCACCTCCTGAAAACTCTTTATTTATTATTCTATTGTAAAAACGATATAAAGTCTAAAAGTTTCTAAGCAAATAAGGAACATTCCTACATTTGGTTATTTATTTTCCTCTATCTGCCCATTTATTTAGTAATAAGCGACGAATTACCGCTATGTTTTGGAACAAGCGAACGCCAAATGCAAATATTGCAGCAAGATATAAATCTACCCCGAGGTGAACACCTAAAAAAGCAAGTGCTGCTGCTAGTGCGATATTAAAGAAAAATCCCGTCACAAATACCTTATCGTCATATACATGCTGTAGTTGAGCCCTAATCCCACCAAACAACGTATCTAGGGCAGCCAATACTGCAATGGAAAGATAATTTTCATAAACCTCTGGAATTTGAATATCTGTTAAAAGTCCTAAGGAAATTCCCAGAATCAAACCTAGTAATGGCAACCACATAAATTACTCTCCTCCTGGAATTTCTTGTAGGAATTCTGCGCTTACTTGCTGATCATAAGCTGTAATGACAACCTCTTCCATTGGTTGTCCAACATTCAATCGTAAATTATCTATATAAAGGTCATCAGCTAGCGAGGAAGCCTCTAATTGATTGTACATTTTCCTGGCATCCTCATAGGTTGACGTCCCGATTTTTATGATGAAGGGCGCTCGCTTGACTGCTAAATTATTAATCGTCGTTCGACCGTTTACATCTCGGATAGCAGAAGCATAAGTAACTCGTTTTCCATCTACCTCTATCGCCTTTGCTTTAAATCGATTTACTTCGTTTAATAATCTTATTAATAAATCTGGAGAAATCTCTTCTACTTTCTCTCCCACTGCCATACTCTCTAATGAGGGCTCGATTGTTAGCTCCAACCCTGGTCCACTGAATTCCTCTAGTCCAATATCCTTCTTTAATTCGTCTACTGTTTCCATCAAAGCGATTTCTGGACTTTGATTCACCATATTTTCATATTTACCGATGATTTCTTCTAAGGAGGTTACTTCTGACAGAAGCTCTGAATGAAATTCCATTTCTTTAGCTAGCTCCTGTCTAATGGTCCAAATATCACGAGTGTCTCGAACCTCTGGATTTTTTACCGTGTTATATTGAACTGCCAACATAAAACCTAAGATTAACAGTATCACAGTAAACCGAATATAGACGGTTTTTTTCATTATTCGGCCTCCTTACTCCTTGCTCTTTTATTCATTACGTAGTGCTGGCATTGTTACGTCACTCTTTTCTTCCACTGTTACTACAATATTATCATTCACTAGCTGGCTCACCACTCCCCCACCTAGGTTAAGAGCAGCAATTAACACAGAAGGATCTCCTACCGCCTCTATTTTAAAAGGTGCAGGAAATTTCTTTCCGTCTACCGTAATGACAGGACCGGTACAGACGATATGGGAGTTTGCATGAAGTCGTTGGCCGTTTATAGCGATTGCTTCCGCCCCCGATATTTTTAATTCATTAATAACCGTAAACACATGACTTTCATGGACGATGTAATCATTCGGATCCTCTTGGGAAGGATCATATGCTCCATCTTCTAGAGAAACCTCTACCCCTTTTCCTTTCGCAGGAATATCTCCTATCAGAAGTCTTAGCATTTCAGCCTCTTGGACAAGCTCTTCCACGCTTTCTTCGCTAGAAGCAAAAGACTGCTCATAGTCCCTGATTGTCTGATGTTTCTGATTGATTTCTTCCATCAGCTCCTTATTTTGCTCCTTTTGCTCTATCAGCTGTGCTCGATATTTTTCCATTTCCTTTGAATACATACCAGTTTCCTGTTCCTCTTCTCCTGCTGCAAGACTATAGGAATACGCCAGTATAAAACCAAGCACGAGACTGACCAATGAAATAAGAATACGTCCTCGGAAAGGATTCTTATGGAGTTTGTCCTTCTTCATCCCCCGTCGCCTCCTCTGTTAAGTCAATATCGATGGTTGTTTGTGAGTATGGCTGGAAGAACGAGCCTACTTCCATGTCGATGACACCCTTTAATCCTGGCTCTAGCTGACTGATAATAGACGGATAGTATTGCATCTTCTCCGCAAATGATGGAAGAATTGCTTGTACCTCATTTCCGTCATTCATAAATACCCGAATAGAAAATTTATCGTTTTCTTTCGGTGTATAGTGAATTTGTGAGATAGAATTAAGTATTTCACTCTGTAGCTTTTTGAGCTCTTTCATTAAACGAAATCGAGTATTTTCTTCCTCAAAGCCTTTCAGCAAAGGCCCGTCTATTGGTAGCACTTCTTCATAGGGTTTGATTTGCTTACCGTTCTCCAGTACCAGCTCAAAGCCATCCCCGTATTCAATATATCCCACTTTTTGGTATTCCTCTACTTTAATTGCAACTGTTGTAAACCAGTCTCTTGTCACCTTGGCTTTTTTGACCCAACCGTTACGTTCCAAAAGCTCCTCCAGTTGCTTTTCTTTAAAACTCCACATTGAGTCGCCTACTTGAATGGTTAGTTGCTCTAGATATTCTTCCATAGGGACCAAGGCAGCCCCCTCTATCTCAATCTTTTGCACTTGACTATAAGAGGATTGAAAATAGAGGACAACTGCCAATGTGAGTGTAAAGAGAAGAAGTAGAATGGAAAACTTCTTATTTGTTCTACGTCTTCTTTTTTCTTTTAAAGTAGGAATTCGATCCTCGATATCTATTACCTTTTCCATTCTACCGCCTCCCTTCTTTAATACTTGTATTTGCTAAACATAAAATAATCCCGATAATGCCCCATGTCATAACCAATGAGGAGCCACCATAGCTGATGAATGGCAATGTTACTCCTGTTACCGGGAGTAAGCCCGTTACGACACCCATATTCAAAAAGGTCTGCACCATTAGAAGCGATGTTAAGGCAATAATCATCATTTGAGCTTCCTTGGTTTTTGCACGAGCTGCTAGCATAAAGCCAGTGGTGAAAAAAATAACAAACGCTGTGATAACAATCAGACCGCCTATGAATCCTGTTTCTTCTAGTAGGATAGAAAAAATAAAATCATTCTGAGGCTCCGGTAAGTATAAAAACTTTTGTCTGCTATTTCCGTACCCAAAGCCAAACAATCCAGCAGGGCCAATCGCAAGCAACGATTGGATTGCTTGGAAACCTGAACCTAGCGGGTCTTGCCACGGATCTAAAAAGGCTTTTATTCGTTCTAGTCGATAAGGAGCGGAAATAATCAGAGCTGCCAATGCCAACACCCCAGATGCCCCTATCGCGAAAAAGAACTTAAGCGGTAATCCTGCAGCAAATAAGAGAAAAAATACGCCAACCACAAGAACAAATGCTGAACCGAAATCAGGTTGCACCATGATTAAGGCAATAGGGATCAATAAAATAGCCCCACAACGCATATAGAGTCTTTTCTTCGACTTATCTCCCTTCGCTAAGAGAGTCGCCAAGACGCCTAAAACAGCAATCTTTGCTAGCTCGGCAGGCTGGAAATTCGTAAATCCTAACGAAATCCAGCTTTGCGAGCCATTTCGCACGACTCCTATTCCTGGGATTAAAACAGCAATAAGAAGAACGACGGCTAGTATATATAGCATGTTCCAAAACTTTTCAGACCGAATGAATACCCTACTTTGAATCACATAAGCACCTGCGATCCCAAGTCCTAAGAAAATAGCTTGTTTAACCGCGAAGGGCATTTGCCCCTGATAGTGCACTTGGCTCCAATAAGAGCCAGCCGAGTGCACGAAAAAAATGCCAACCAACGATAAAAAAAGGACTGATGCTATAAAAAATAGCGTTACTTTATCTTTCGACTATGCCATCCTTTCACTACTTTAACTGCTGCACTTGTTCAATAAATTCATTCCCTCTCAACTCGAAGCTAGCATACTGGTCCCAGCTTGCACATGCTGGTGAGAGAAGAACGATATCTCCTTCTGAGGAGCACTCTACTGCATGCTTCACAGCTTCTTGGAGATTTTGTACTCTTTGAACTACAGGTATTCCTTGACTTTCACCAAAAGCTTGGAGTCTCTCTGCGGTCTCTCCAAAATGAATAAGGGCCTTTACATTACCAAGATAAGGACTCAGCTCATCAAATGAATGTCCGCGATCTACTCCACCAGCAATCCAAACTACCGGCTCATTAAACCCTTCTAACGCACTCTTAGCAGCTAACGTGTTGGTAGCCTTTGAATCGTTATAAAACTTTCTACCATTCCATTCACGTACAAACTGTGTTCTATGCTTCACACCTTGGAAGGATGCTAGCGTTTGCTGAATACTCTCTAGTGGGCAATCTACCAGTAAAGCAGCAGCAGTGGCAGCAAGCACATTCTCTAGATTGTGCTTCCCTCTAAGAGCAATGCTTGCGCGTTCCAGAATTTTATCTCCATTCCAGTAGATAAAATGCGTATCCGCACTAATTCCAATTTCCGATTTTCCACTTACAAAAAACGGCACCTTTTGTGCATTGCTCTTTTCTGCACATTCCACCACTAACGGTTGCTCAGCATTGTATATAAACCAATCCGTAGCATCCTGTCTCTTTGTAATATGGAACTTTGCCTCTACATATTCCTCGAAGCTGCCATGATAATCCAAATGCGCTTCATATAAATTTGTGAGAATAGCAATCTTCGGCTTTAATTCCTCTGTCCCCATTAACTGAAAGGAGGATAGCTCCATTACAATATGATCCTCTTTTGACGCATCTCTTGCTACTCCAGATGCCACCGTACCAATATTTCCTGCTATCAGTGGTCTTTTATTACCCTTTTCTAGCATATCCGCTATAAGTGTAGTGGTCGTAGTTTTTCCATTGGAGCCGGTAATTCCAATAATCGGTGCCTCACTAATGCGATAGGCAAGCTCTACCTCTGTCCATACAGGAATCCCACGTTTTACAGCTTCTGCAATGACTGGGTTCGTATATGGTATCCCTGGGTTTTTTACAATTAAACTAAATCCTTCATCTAGCAGATCCTCTGGGTGACTTCCACAAATGACTGTTAGGCCCTTGGATAATAAGTATTTTGCATTCTCATTCTGGTCAAAGGGCTTGGAATCATTTACCGTGACAAATGCTCCTAAATCATGAAGGATTTCTGCAGCAGCAGTTCCACTCTTCGCCAATCCTAAAACTAAAACCTTTTGATGATAGACTCTTGGTAGTTCATTCACCTACAAAACCTCCATGATCACAACAAACATCGCTGCAACAAAATTGATAGCCCAAAAAACAAGAACAATTTTACGTTCCTTCCATCCTGAAAGCTCAAAGTGATGATGAATTGGACTCATGCGGAAGATTCTCTTTCCAGTCGTTTTAAAGCTGATGACCTGCAAAATAACAGATAAGGTTTCGATTACAAAGATAATACCTACTAGCAACAAAAGGATTTCTTGCTTGATTAGGATGGAAACCATCGCTAAAGCTGCACCTAACGCAAGAGAACCAGTATCCCCCATAAATACTTTCGCAGGATTTTTATTGAACAATAAAAACCCTAGTAATGCACCTGCTACGCTAAATGTAAAAATCGCAATATCTGTTTGCTCATAAGCTAGTGCCAGCACACCAAATGTTGCGAAGGAAACAGATGCAGTTCCTGATACTAAGCCATCCAAGCCGTCTGAAAGATTAACAGCATTTGAAAACCCAACTAGCCAAAAGATAAAGAAAGCTACATAAAACTGACCCAGTTGAATTTTCATATCTGTGAATGGCACGAGCAGAGAAGTATCAAATGGACCAAACTTCAACAAGAAAAAGGCGAAAACTGCTACGACAATCTGACCAATTAGTTTTTGAAGCGATGTAAGGCCAAGATTTCTTTTTAGCACTACCTTGATAAAATCATCTAAAAACCCAATTAGCCCAAATCCAACTAGAATGATTAATAGCACAATGGTTTGAGTAGTCATTTTGTCAAAAAAGTAGGAGATAGCTAAGGTAGAGATGATGATAGAAACTAGAAATATTAAGCCTCCCATTGTTGGTGTGCCGGCTTTTTTTTGATGAGATTCCGGCCCCTCTTCTCGAATGCTCTGTCCGAATTTCATCCTTTTTAAATACGGAATGATAATAGGGGCAAGTATTACTGATATAAGAAAGCTTGTTAATAGCGTGATTATCGTTGTAGACAATGTCATAAAAAAATCTCCTTAAATACGATCAACTATCTATATTTGTTCTATAGTTATTCTTATTTTGTGTAAACATGTATAGTCCCATCCAAAGGAATCAGACTATTTTCTTTCGGAAGCTGCGATAAAATTTCATCTCCGTCTCCATGCCAGACAATTTGAAAAGGATACATATAAGCGGTGATTTCTTTTCGTTTTGTTCCTACTAAGTTTGGAACACGAGTTGTTTGTACATCGCCCCATCTATATTCCTTCTCTAGCTGTTTGCCACCACCTGTGGTCTCAAGAGAGTCCTCGATAATCTGTCCCACAATAGGAGCTGCAATTACTCCCCCAAACTGGGTACTATGCTTCGGATTGTCTATCGCCACGTAGACTAGCAACTCAGGTTTGTCTGCTGGCGCAAAACCAATGAAGGAAACGATGTATTCGCCATCCATATACCTTCCGTTTTGTACCTTTTGAGCAGTACCGGTTTTTCCACCGATTCTTAACTGGTCTCTATAAGCATTTCGGCCGGACCCATGAGCAACTACATGCTCCAACGCTTCCCTTACTTGAGCGGAAGTTTCTTCAGAGATTATTTGCTCTTTCATTTCCGGTTTCGCAGAAGAAAGCACTTCCTTTGTTTCTCCGTCCAATACATTTTTTACAATGTATGGCTTGTAGAGATACCCACCATTGATAGCAGCTGCTACTGCTTGAACTTGTTGTATCGGTGTAACAGATATTCCTTGACCAAAGGAGGTCGTTGCGTGCTCGACAGGACCGTATCGATCTTTACTAAATAATATACCCGAGGATTCTCCAGCCATGCCTGAGCCTGTTGTTTGACCAAAGCCAAATTTCCGAATATATTCTTGAAGCTTATCTGGACCTACTCTTCTACCAAGCTCAATAAAACCAGGGTTGCAGGAATTCTCTACAACCTCTAAAAAGGTTTGGCTTCCATGACCAGATCGCTTCCAGCATCGTAATCTCGAGCCTTCTACAATGGTATACCCAGCATCATGAAAATGTTGATTCTCTAAATCTACTACCTTCTCCTCCAAAGCGGCACTTAAGGTAATAATTTTAAAGGTAGACCCGGGCTCAAACGTCATCCAAACTGGTAAATTACGATTATAAATAGTAGAATCAACTTCCTGATAGGAAGAAGGATCAAAATTAGGAGCAGAGGCCAAAGCAAGAATCTCTCCGTTATTCGGATTCATCACAATTGCAATTCCTTGTGTTGCCTCATACTTATCCATTGCCTGAGATAGTTCTCTTTCTACCACTGTTTGTATTTTCATATCAACAGTAAGCTGAACATGGTTTCCATTAACACCATTTTTCCATCCATCATCTACGTGGGGCAGAGGAATACCTTTTGCATCCGTAAACATACGAATTGCAGACTCTTTTCCTTTTAGGACAGAATCATACTGATATTCGATACCCGCTAATCCTTGTGCATCATATCCGGTAAATCCTAATAACCTAGAAAGCATTTGCCCATGTGGGTAATCTCTTATGTAGTCAATACCTGAATATAAGCCCTTAATATTCCTATCCTGTATATCCATCGCCAATTCTGAGGAAATATTCTTTCCCTCTGGAGCAATTTTCACGAGATAGGCTCTCTTATTTATTTGCTCATACAGTTTGCTTTCTTGGACTCCTAACAAAGGAGACAAGACATTTGCAACTTTTTCTGGCTCCTTGTTTTGAGAAGGCATATAGAAAAGGGTGGGAGAAAGCTTGTTGCCCACAATAATTTCACCATTTCTATCTAGTATATTCCCTCTCATCGATGCATAAGGCAGCTCCCTGTCCCAGCTTTCCTTTGCCTTCGTGGTAAGCTCATCAAATTGAAAAAATTGAAGCTGCATCAGCTTACCACCAACGGCAAGGAATAATAGGACAGTGATTAACCAAATCATACGTAATCGAACAACTTGCTTCCTTTTAGATATTATATTTTCCCCTTTATCCGTTTTAGATAACTTATGAAAAAATAGCCATGACTATGCTTTAATCTTGTGGAAGAGCTTCTTCTGTCTCTTCCTCCGAAGCTTCCACCGTTGTCGAATCCTTTGGAATTTCTAATTGAACAACAATCGGTGTATCTGCTGTCACGATAGAGCCAGCAGTTAAACTTTGAGTTGTTACGTAACCGTCTCCAACAACTTCTATTGGCAAATCGGAAAGCGCACGATAGATTAGTAGATTTCTTTTTGACCAGCCCGTAAAGTTAGGCAATTGGATATCCCCTTCTCCCTTTAGGAATACGATTCCACTAGGAATTAAAGATGTACCTTTGTCCGGGTATTGCTCTTTCACATTTTCTGACTGTCCAATTATAACAGTTTTCAACCCTAATGACTCTAAAGTTAATTGACTGCTCTCCATATTTTTACCAATTACATTTGGCATTTTTATAGGCTCCGCTATTTCCGTATTTTCAGGCTCTATATTTAAATACTTTAAGCTACTTTCTATGACAGAGTTAAATATTTCGGAAGTCGGCTGAGCCCCTGATCCAGTTGCCCCTATATTTGGTTTTTGTACTGCAACATACATGATGAGCTGTGGATCCTCTACCGGTGCCATTCCTAAGAAGGAATATAAAAACAAGCCATTGCCCCAGTAGTATTTGCCATTCCCCATTGGAATTTGTGCTGTACCTGTTTTCCCAGCAGTGGTGTATTCATTAAGCTGGAACCTTTTAGCTGTACCGTGCTCCGCTGTAACGGTGCTTGCCAAGATTTCCTTCACTTGATTTGCAGTAGCTGCAGAGATCGGTGATTTCTTTTCTTGCGGCTCGCTATCCTTCACGATTTCTCCGGTATTCGGATTTACAATCTTATCAATAACATATGGCTGCAACATTTTCCCTTCATTTGCAATGGCAGTCATCCCTTGAACAAGCTGCATTGGAGTAACAGTACTACCTTGTCCGTAAGTAGTTGTTAATCTTTCACTAGGATATTTACTTAATAGAGTCCCAGTAGCTTCATTTGGTAAATCAATTCCTGTTTTGGTTCCGAAACCGAAGCGCTTCACATAGTCCATAAAGGTTACATCACCTAATTTTTGAAGTAAATAGGCCATAGAGACATTCGATGAACGTTGAAAACCCTCTAAATAGCTGATGGTTCCCCAACCAGGTCGGTGATGGTCATATATAGTTCTATCAAAAACTTTGTAGCTACCCGACTTATACGTATCGTTCGGATTCCATACACCTTCTTCAATAGCAGCTGCAAGCGTAAAGATTTTCATGGTAGACCCTGGCTCAATGGTTTGCTCAATGGACTCGTTTAACCAGTTAGTAGATAGTCCTTCTCTCGAATTCGGCTCAAAGGTCGGTCTTTGTGCCATTGCTAATATTTCACCTGTTTTTGCGTTGGCAACGATTGCAATCATTTTTTCAGGTGTATATTTCTCTTCTGCCTTATTTAGCGCATCCTCTAAGAAATTTTGAATCGTCTTATCTAAAGTAAGATGAATATCATAGCCATCCTGTGCTTCGGTAACCATCTTCTCCGCGTTTGGCAATAAAAAGCCCTTTGTATCGCTTTGAAATTCTACCTTTCCAGGTTTACCAGTCAGTTCTTCATCATAGATATATTCTAGACCCATTTTCCCCACAGTAGTGGCTTCTCCATTCTTCCCTTCTTCCTTAAGCGCAAAACCTATAAGATGTGAGGCAAAAATACCATTTGGATAAAGTCTTTTTTTATCTTGAATAAATTCAATGCCTGGAAGCTGCAAAGATTTAATTTCAATCATTTTTTGGTGACTCAAATCTCTGCCTGCCTTACCAAATTCTACTTGGTATTTCCCCTCTTCCATTTTACTGTCTAGAAGGGTTCGAATTTCCTCCTCCGTCATATCGATATGAGCGGAAAGTGCTTTCGCTGTAGCAGCAGTATCCATGACGTGGCGTGGTACTCTACTATCCTTTGATGCTGTCTCACTAATGACAGCAATCATTTTATAGCTCAAGGTATCCTCAGCGATAATTTCACCATTACGATCCACTATTTTCCCTCTACTAGCAGGGATTATTTGCTCTCTATTATATTTAGACTCCGCCTTTGAAGCTAAAGCCTGTCCTTCTACCGTGCCAGTCACTTGAATGAATAAAAAGCGACCTAGTAATAGAAAAAAGAGCCCTCCATAAAGTAAAAACATTAGAAAGGCTCCCCATTGAAAACGAAATTTCTTATTCATTGTCCTGGCACTACCTTTACGTTTTGCTCATTTAGTTTTAAACCGAGCTCCTCCGCTTTTTTCCAAATTGATTCATAGGTAGATAATTCTCTTACTTGTATGGACAAGTCTGTATTTTCTTTTGAAGTTGTATCGATTTGCTGTTCAAGCTGCGCGATCTCAGTTGTAGTAGCACGTACCGCAGTTTGTGCCTGAACAATTGAGATTGCCAGTGTTATTACAGTAGCTAAAAGCCCAAGTAATAAGAGCTTTTCTCCTTTTGTAATAATACCCTTCTTTTGTTTTGCCTGCTTTTCAATCTGTGGTTGCTCCGGAAAAGAAGGCCTAGCTATGTATGTTTGCTGATGCTTTGGTAAAGCCATTTAAACACGTCCCTTTTCTTTTAGTTTTTCCACAATTCTTAGCTTGGCAGATCTTGAGCGATTGTTAACTTCTAATTCTTCATCTGACGGCAGTATTGGCTTTCTATTCACAAGCTTCAAGACCGGCTCCATTCCGGCTGGTATAACCGGAAGATTTGGAGGCAATTTAGGCAAGCTGGCTGCTTCCTTAAAAATCGTTTTTGCAAGCCTGTCCTCTAAGGAATGGAAAGTAATGACACTTATCCTTCCCCCAACCTTCAACAGATCGATTGCATCTTCCAAGGACTCCTCTGCTGCTCCTAATTCGTCATTAACAGCTATTCGTATAGCCTGAAAGATTCTCTTTGCAGGATGTCCACCTGTTCTTCTGGCAGCTGCAGGAATCCCAGCCTTTATTAGCTCCACCAGCTGGAAGGTTGTTTCTATCGGAGCAATCTCCCTTGCCTGCTCAATTTTACGAGCAACCTGCTTAGAGAACTTTTCTTCTCCATAACGGAAGAAAATTTTTACAAGCTTCTCATATGGCCATTCATTTACCACATGGTAGGCTGTTAGCTCACTTGTCTGGTCCATTCTCATATCAAGAGGGGCATCGTAATTATAGCTAAATCCTCTTTCAGGGGTATCTAACTGCGGAGATGAAACGCCTAAATCGTATAAAATACCATCTACTTTTTCAATCCCTAAGTCATATAGCGACTGTTTTAGGTACCTAAAATTGGCATGCACAAACGTCACACGGTCTAAATAAGGCGCTAGCTTAACCTTCGCATTTTCAATGGCTGTCATGTCCTGATCAAAACAAATCAGCCTTCCATTTTCGTTTAGCTGTTTTACTAAATATTCGCTGTGGCCTGCTCCACCAAGCGTGCAGTCCACGTATATGCCGTCTGGGCGAACAGCCAGCCCATCAACGGTTTCCTTTAGCAATACAGTAGTATGATGAAACAAGCTATTCCCTCCATTTCTTTACTATATATCGAAACCAATCATATTCTCGGCAATATCATTGAAAGAGTCCTCCGAGTCCTCGAAGTAAGTCTCCCAAGCTTCCTTCGCCCATATTTCTAAGCGATTTGATACACCTAGTATGATACATTCCTTATCCATTTTTGCATAAGCACGTAAATTATTTGGAATATTGATTCGCCCTTGCTTATCAATTTCCACCTCCGTAGCACCGGAGAAGAAGAAACGTGTAAATGCACGAGCATCCTTTTTCGTCACAGGAAGCTCTTTTAATTTTTCTTCAAGCTTTCGCCATTCATTCATGGGATAACCAAATAAGCAGTTATCGAGTCCGCGAGTCAAAACAAAGCAGTCCTCTAAATGATCTCTAAATTTAGAAGGAATGATTATTCGGCCCTTAGCATCGACGTTATGCTGATATTCACCCATGAACATGCTACTCACCCCACTTTATGACATTAACATACCACATCCCTCCACTTTCCTCCACTCCTTTTTTACAAAAAAAGTTTATAAATGATTAAAATGTGAAATAAGTACTTGTTGAGACAGGATAAACGGTGAACTGACAGGCTTCTTTAAGCGATTTCTCCTACAACAAGGGGATAATTTAGAAAACCATAAAGTGATTGGTAAAGCTTTTCCCTCTATATGACTTTTTATTTCATAAAGTTGGTTCTATTTAAAGAGTTTAGTATTGTCCTATTGATTCTTTATTAGCATATCTCTCCAACTTCCTGTAAACATGTCGGGTTTCGATTTAAAGGATTTTATCACAATGACCTCTTGTCAGAGATGAAATTTGTTTTCCCAGTGGGAGTATTTCACCCTTTTACCGATATTCCTCACCAAAGAGTGTATCATCATTAAACGGTGGGGCGATGTCCCATTTTTTATTCACAGAAACAGAAAAGAGCGCTTCAAAAGTTAAACACTTTCGAAACGCTCCATATATTTTATAAGTAGACAACTTGATGCTTTCCACTAAATTCAAACGGGACATTTAGCAGATCCTTCACGATCGAAGTTCCCTGTTCGTTTAATAGCTGAATTGGACAATACGTTCTTTCTTGAACCCCTCCATTTGGTGCTAATTCCATCACCAAGCGGTCATAACGATGAATCGCCGCATCTAATTTGCCGAGCAATGTACCTTCAATCGCTTTTGTTAAATAATCAAATTGAAATTGATGATATTGCAAGTTTTTCTCCACTAATGGTGTTAGATGCAAATCATTTTTCTGTAATAAATTCTCTAACTGCTTGTACTTGGCCTCTAGCTCTGCTCTCATACCATCCACATGATCTTGTATAGCATCGTCACGATGTTCGGCAATAAGTTGTTGCTTCGCTTCCTCTACTACTCCACTCCACACATCTTCAATAGTGAAGGAAAGCCTCTCTAGCAAGCTTTGAACCTTCGTCGACATTACTGTAATGCTTAGCCTTGGTGTGATGACTGGCATTGTCATATCTAGCAGCTCAAAAGCAGGCTTTAAGGTAGCCCAGTAGGCAATCTCGCCCGGGCCAGCTATAAAGCTAAGCACCGGAAAGACCATTTCTTGCATAATCGGTCTTGTGACCACATTGTTGCTGAGCGCTTCTGGATTCTCTTGAGTGGTTTGAAGCAGCTCATCTGTAGTTAGAGAAATTCCTTTTTGTTCATTTACAAATAATTGGCCTTTTCTTTCTAATAAGAAGCGTTCTCCTTCTAGCACGTAGAAAAGATTTGCTGCATTCTCCTTCGCTTCAATCGGCGCACCATAGCCAGCAGCCACCATCATTTGTTCTTGTTCACATACAGCCTCGGCTATTTCTGGGGAGCGTTTTACCAATGTGTGAAAATATTCTCCCTCTAGCTTTCTAAGCGGCTTAAAAGAAGCATCTATAAGGAGAAGTCCTTCTTCTCCAAAGAATTCATTCATTAAAGCAGCAAAGAATTCTGTATATGTGCGATGCCTTTCAATACCCTTCAGCATACCTTTGTATAATTCTTTTGTATAAGAGGTTTCTGGTAGACTACGAAAAATGTCCTCTAAGTAAAGCTCCATCACTTCCTGATCAATCGTTGTTTCAGAGGCAATTTTCTTTACTCTCGACTTTTCAGGATACACTGCCTTGTGTAGCCTTCTACTTCTCTCTATGTAAACATGGTTTATTTCATCAATATCATGGTCTTCTCCCGCAATCCAAAAAACAGGGATTACTGGAACACCAAGCTTTTCTCTTTGTTGCTTTGCTAACGTAATAACGGAGATAGCTTTATGGATGGAATACATCGGCCCTGTTAGCAAACCTGCTTGCTGCCCACCAATTACAACCACGCCATTTTCCTTTAATTCTTCAAGATGTATTTTACTCTTTTCAGATAATCCAAATGGCTCCATATACTCTTTGATAACAGCAGCCAGCTCTGTTCTTTTATAGCCGTTAAAATTTGTATCACTTAATCTCTTATTCAAAGCATCCTGATTCCATTCATAATGAAAGAAAGAAGAAAGTTTTTCTGCTTCCTCTAGATAGGCTTGATAGAATGGGGATACGAATGGTTGTGTAAGCTGCTCTAAGCGCACGATTCTCCACCTCTTTATTATAGTACTTAACGAGTATATCACTTCCATCTTGGCAGAGAAAAATGATTAGCTTATATAATGTAAAACATATCGGATTACTCCGATTAACCAAATTAGTGCATAAACAACACATAATAGAATAAATAATAACCGCCACACTTTTCGAAATAGCGGGAGAATCTCGATTTCCTTTTTTGTTTTCCAATCAACTATAGTAAAAATGGTCGCTAGGAGAATAGAAAACACAATTAGTAGGTAACCAATATTCCCTTCAAATACCACCTCAAATACATGAGCTACCGAGAAAAACAATAGAATAGTTGTGACATCAGCGGCTAGTCCAATAGATTTCTTCCCCTTTTTCAAAACTACCTGGAAAAATAATATGGATAATACGAATAATAATGCCGGGATGAGGAGAAACAAGGATACGATGCTAGTTATGAGAATCACCTACATTCTTTTCAGTTAGCAATAAATAAAAGGTATGCAATATCGGGAGTTCTTTTTTTCGAGCCGACGCCCGCTGAAGTACTGCTCCGACAATCGTTTCCACTTCCATGAAACGACCGTTTTCTAAATCCTTTAGCATGGATGAACGATTTTGTGCTGTATTTTTACATAATTCCTCCACTTCAAGCCATGTTAGTTGATCCTCCCATTCGGGAAAGGCTTGAAGTAATTCTCGATAGATGTTTTTCATGATAGTGTTGTAGGAGGCTATTCGCACCAGATCTCCGTTTGGCACGCCCGCAATAGCGGTTAGTGGGTTAATTAAACAGTTTAATAATGCCTTTTTAAAGAGAATTTGTTCCATATCATTTGCTCTTTGAAAAGGAAAGTTCTCAGATTCACTTTGCAGAAAGTCATTCATGAAGCCCCACGTCCCTCGATACGGGCCTATTATCGTGCTTCCCACACCGGTATGGTGAACCGTTGCCACATCTTCTTTTGCAGCTCCATGCAACACAGAGCCAAATAATATTGTCTTTTGCTTTAGGGATTCTATGTACGAGATATGCAAAAGACCATTTTGAATAAATAGTAAAGGAACCTCATCTGGTAACTGATCTAGTCCCTTCTTAATAGCAGACAAGTGATGGTACTTCACAGCAATAATCACTAAATCCATCTGCTGAAAGCTGTCTAGATCGTAGACGATACGGCATGTTATTTGTCGCTTACTCGCATCTGGCTTATGTATGTATAACTCGTTGACCTCTTTGTTTCTCACGTAAAAGGTAATATTATGTCCTGCTTCAGCTAAATAAGAGCCAAATAGCATGCCTATAGCCCCCGCACCAACTATGCCTATATTCATAAAGCTCACCTCATTAAAAGGGCCCACCACTTATGGTAGACCCTTACTGTTATCCTTTATTATACAGGAAGCACTGGATGTTTTCGAGGTGCTACAGCAATTTCTTTTCCTTCATAATAATGTAAACGATTTGCCAATTCCTTACGTAGATCACTAGGAGCAACGATTTCATCAATAATCATTTCAGAAGCAAGCTTATAAATATCAATCTCTTCTTTATACTCCGCATGCTTCTGCTGTACAAATTGAATTCTCTCCTTTGGATCCTCAATCGCTTCTATCTTATTGGAATATACCGCATTTACTGCAGCCTCAGGACCCATTACTGCAATTTGTGCAGTTGGAAGTGCAATACATACGTCCGGCTCAAAAGCTGGTCCAGCCATTGCATATAACCCAGCACCGTATGCCTTGCGTACAATTACAGAGATTTTAGGAACAGTTGCAGAGCTCATCGCTGCAATTAACTTGGCTCCATGTCGTATAATTCCTGCTCTTTCCACCTTTGTCCCAATCATAAACCCTGGAACGTCTGCCAGGAAAATCAACGGAATGGAAAAGGCATCACATAAAGAGATAAATTTAGCTGCTTTATCAGCTGAATCTACGAATAAGACGCCACCCTTTACTTTTGGCTGGTTGGCGATAATTCCAACTGCCTGCCCTTCAATTCTTGCAAAGCCTGTAATAAGCTCTGGTGCGAATAGTTTTTTTACATCAAAGAAGCTTCCTTCATCAATCAACGCATCAATTGCCTCATACATATCAAATGGTGCATTTTGATTTTCCGGTATAATCGCTTCTAATGTTCTTCCTTCTTTTCTATCCTTCGGGTCCACTTTCTTTGGCTTTTCCGTATAGTTAGATGGGAAGTAGCTTAAATATTTTTTGGCTTGTTCAATTGCTTCTTCTTCCGAGGAAACAAGCACATCTCCCACACCGCTTACGGTACAGTGCATTCTAGCCCCGCCCATTTCCTCTAAGGTAACCTTCTCGCCGATAACCTTTTCCGCCATACGCGGAGATCCTAGATACATAGAGGCATTGCCCTCTACCATGAAGACTACGTCACAAAATGCCGGGATATAGGCACCTCCTGCAGCAGATGGTCCGAACAGTAAGCAGATTTGTGGAATGAAGCCTGAGAGTCTTACTTGGTTATGAAAGATCCGGCCAGCCCCTCTGCGGTTTGGGAACATATCTAGCTGATCAGTGATTCTTGCTCCTGCTGAGTCAACTAGATAGAGCATTGGGACTCTATTTTTTTCTGCTTGTTCTTGGATTCGAATTATTTTTTCTACTGTGCGAGATCCCCATGAGCCTGCTTTGACAGTAGAGTCATTGGCCATGACACAGACAGTTTGGCCGTTTATTTTACCGGTTGCTGTAACTACGCCGTCTGCCGGCAGGTCTCCTGCTTCTACATTGGCGAAGCGTCCGTCTTCGATGTATTCGCCGTTGTCAAAAAGTAGAGCGAGACGGTCTCGGACAAATAGTTTGTTTTGTTCTTTCATTTTTTCGTGATATTTTGGGTGTCCCCCTGCAAATATCGTTTGGAGCTTTTCTTGTAAACGTTCGTTGTACCCCGTTGTTTCTCCCATGAATGTGCACCCCTTTGCAATTCGCCAAGCAATATGCTGGCCTTGGATAAAATGAAATGATACTGAAATCTGATTGGATTAATCCTTCTTACGGAGATTCCAATTTGATTTAGTATAATCGCTTCCTGGCGGACGCTTTCCGCGGGGGGAGCGGTGAGCCACAGCCGAACGCTAACGCGTGCCGCTGCTATGTCTCACCTGTCTCCCTCCTCCCGCCGGAGTCGCCGCCGGTCGCTTCTTCTTCACAAATATAATTGATTAACAGTGGAACCAATTAATCGTGATGTTGGTGACTCTCTTCTAGATTGCCAGTCAAAATTTAAGGAAGCCACTCTTGGTGGACAATTTCCGTTATGAATAATACTAAAATTTGACTAATGAAACTTTCTTGTGAGTTCCCACTTCAATATGGCCGCTTCCTGGCGGACGCTTTCCGTGAGGCCAACAGGATGTTGGTCAGGAAAACGTTGTCACACGATGTGCCGTTCTTAGTTTTCCCTCCACCAAGCAAGCCAGCACCCAACGCTTTCGACTGTCACCCCGCTCCCACTGGAGTCGCCGCCGGTTGCTCCCTTGTCAGAATTATATAGATTAATTTTCGAAAAATAATTAAATTTAATTAATTATGATTCTATCTTTTGAAGAGTTACTGGTCAGTATTTATATAATTGCTCATAGCAAATTTCTGTGAAGACGTGACTATGCCAGCAAAGAGCTTTTAAGCTAGCTGATATTCTCGATTGCCTATCACCCTGCTTCTTATGTAGGAAAGTGAGGGAGTCCCGCACTTTCCGAGGACTGTCCTTTAGACTAGTAAGCTAGTGTTTTATTCAAAGGTTAGTAGAACGTCGCCTTCGTTAACGAAGTCGCCAACTTGTGCGTTGATTTCTGCAACTTTGCCTGCAGCTTCTGCTTCTACTGGAATTTCCATTTTCATAGATTCCAGCACCATTACTACTTGCCCTGCAGAAACCTCTTCTCCTACTTCCACGTTTACTGTGAATACAGTGCCTGCCATTGTAGATGCTAATTTTGTCATTTTGAAATTTCCTCCCTTTGTTTTTCCATCCATTCCCCTAAAACAGATGTTGAATATACTCCACTTTTAAAATCTTCTGCGTGTAAAAACTGTTTGAATAGTGGAATATTTGTTTTTACACCTTCTATTTTAGCAGATGCGAATACTTTTTGCGCCTTCTCAATTGCTAAACTTCTATCTTCCTCATAGACAATGACTTTGGCAATCATGGGATCATAGAATGGAGTCACTTTATTTCCAGCCTCGTACCCTGCGTCCATTCGAATATCCATTTCCTCTCCCAAAGTCATAGCCGTGATTTGGCCTGGAGATGGGAAAAAGGTTTTTGGATCCTCGGCATAGATTCGGAACTCCAATGCATGCCCCTTTGTTTGAATAAGCGTTTGGTCTTTAACTGGTAGTTCTTCGCCTGATGCCACCTTCAGCTGCCACTCCACTAAATCAAAGCCGGTAATTGCCTCCGTTACTGGATGCTCTACCTGAAGCCTTGTGTTCATTTCTAAGAAATAGAATTGATGGTTTTCGTCGACGATAAATTCTACTGTTCCTGCATTCACATAGTCGACTGCTTTGGCAGCTTGAATGGCAGCCTCGTATAGTCGTTCTCTTGCTTCTTCTGGGAAGTTTGGAGAAGGAGATTCCTCTAATACCTTTTGGTTTCTACGTTGCACCGAGCAGTTACGCTCGAATAAATGCACGACATTCCCTTGACTATCTCCAAAGATTTGTACTTCAATATGTCGAGATGACGTGATGAATTTCTCTAAGAATATTTTATCGCTTCCAAAGTAAGATTTTGCTCGTGTTTTGATAGCATCAAAATGCTTTACAAGCGTGTCCTCATCATCACAGCGAATCATGCCAATTCCGCCACCACCAGCACTCGCCTTTAGCATAATTGGATAACCAATGTCTGTTGCTGCTTTCTTCGCATCTTCCAGAGAGGACAGACCCTCCTCCGTGCCTGGCACAACCGGAACTCCTGCAGCAATCATTGTTCGTCTTGATTCGATCTTATCACCCATGCGTTCAATCGTTTCGGCCTTGGGACCGATAAATGTAATGCCTGCCTCCTCTGCTTTTCTAGCAAACTCAGCATTTTCTGAAAGGAAGCCGTATCCCGGATGAATTCCGTCTACCCCTTCTCGTTTGGCAAGCTCGATAATATCATAACTTTTTAAATATGACTGATTCACTTGACTCGGGCCAATTAAAAAAGCATAATCAGCTTCCTTTACAAAGGGAAGATCTGCGTCTGCTTCTGAATAGATAGCAACCGATTCAATATGTAGCTTCTTGCAAGTTTGAATAATACGACGTGCGATTTCTCCCCTATTAGCAATTAATATTTTTTTCATACGAAAATACCCCCTTGCGAATTTTTCCCCTCTTTCAGTCTAAACGAATTATGAAAGCGAATTCAACTTTCAATCCAATATTTTCTTTTATTACCTAAAATAAAGAGAATAAGACCTAGAAAATTTGACTTGTTCTCGAGTCTTCAATCGTCTAGCGCACGGAAATTCATGTCTATTGCAAGTAACCTTCGACCAATCGCAAGCATTCCTTACTAGACTGCAAGTATCGGACGATTGACCGCACCTAAATCAAACAGCACCACACGTATTTCCTTTTCTCTACCACCTCACCTGTCCATACATCCCACAAAAAATAAAAAAGAATCTCTTTGAATAGGAGATTCTTTCACTTATGGTATCTATGTTTTTTCGATATGTTTAATGCCTTGCTTTGCCCAGCCCAGCAATACTTCATAATCTTTCTTTAAAAGATTGTAAGCCTGAGAGATTTGATCATAGGATTGCTTCATCTCATCGTAGCTCTCCATTGCTAGCTGGAGGTGATTTTGTAGAGAGGAGGAATCAGCAACCTCTTTCACTTTCTCTTTAGGAGCCTTTTCTTTTGGAAATAGCAGAGGTCGAAGGTTCTTGTTCCATCTAAATGCACACGCCTGCTTAGAGCGACCCAACAAAACGCTCGCTTCCTGGAAACCTGAGATTTGTGTATGACCTTCCTCTATTTTTTTTAAGACTAGTTCTTTTAGTAGATTGTCTTCTTCTTCTGTCCAGCTATCTTTTCTTAATTTCACAGTCATCTCAATCACCCTTTGCTTTTTTATTAATATATGCAAGGGGGGAGTAAATAGACTCTCGTTTTATTTTCTTTTTGATAAAAATAACTCTACTGCTTGATGGTGTTCTTCGTGTTCCCAAAGGATCGAGCAAGCCTTGACCTCTTCCTGTATTCGTTCCCATAAGCCGGTATTCTCCCACTTACGAATGGCCTGTTTTTTATAAGCTCTCAAAACGCTTGCGTGTGGAAGCTGCATTTTTTCTATGAAACTTTCCAGCGCTTGCAGTTTATCGCCTGCATAGGTCTGTGTTGCCCATCCAAATGAAAGAAGCTCATCTGACTGGTAAGGAACTGCCTCTGTTAGCATGCGCATCGCATGGTCATGCTGCAATCCCTTTTCTAAGAGGTAGCTGCCTCCGCCCCAACCAGTTGTGATTGCAAGCTTCCCTTGAATAAAACCACATTTTGCACCTTCCTTTACCAAACGGTAGTCACAGAGAGTAGCAATCTCACAGCCACCTCCCACTGCAGTTCCATTGATGAGAGCGATGGTTGGAACCTCTAACGTCGCAATCTTATACAGCGTTTTGGCAGCTTCAATAAGCATATTATAGGATTCTTCTTCTGTTTTCAGCTTATGGAAAATCGATAAGTCTCCACCAGAGCAAAAGGATTTTTCACCTTTTCCTGTTATGACAGCAAGCTTAATCGTATCATTTTGTCGAACGATATCGGCCATCTTCTCTAAACCCTCAAGCACTTCGAAATTTATTGCATTATGTATAGACGGTCTCGCAATTTCAAAAATTAGTACGCCGTTCTTTTCGGTTAATGTATATGCCATCAAACCAAACCCCTTATTTCTAGATATAGAGAAAAAGGCTACCGAAGAGCCATGGTCTCTTTGGTAGCCTTTTGGAAAGCAAATACTGTATTATTTGCTCACTACTTCTTTCCCTTTGTATTGACCGCAAGATTTACAAACTCGGTGAGCCAATTTCATTTCACCACAATTTGAACAAGCAACCATACCAGGTACGGATAATTTAAAGTGTGTACGACGCTTTCTTTTTACAGTTTTAGAAGTTCTTCTAGCTGGTACTGCCATTGGTGGCACCTCCTTACAGATCTATTATTCGTCTGTTTGATCAAAATACTTAGCTAAATCAGCAAGTCTCGGATCCAATTTTGGTTCGTCATTATCTTTCTTGTCTTCAAGCTCTTCATCAGTTGTATAACTCCAGCCTGCTCCACCCTCATGTTTAAATTGGTCTGCGCCTTCTTTATACACTTGAAGTGGGATTTCTAGAAGAATAAGCTCCTCTAGGACTGGATCCACATTAATCACGTCGCCTTCCACCACATGAAAATTATCATAGGCTTGTGCATTCGCAATTGCTGCTTCAGACCAGTTAAATACTTCCTCTGATTCAATCTCGAATGGAAACTCTACATCCTCCCAAGTGCGTGCACATGGTAGAATAAGTGTCCCGGAAAGATGAAAATGACAATTCATTTGCGCTGCACCAAATGTGCAATGCCCTTTTACATGAACGGGTGAAATCTCTCGAACGTCCTGGTTTCTTTCCTTCACATTATCCAGATTAACGTATTCATCTAAAGTTAACCCTTTTTCACGATATTTTGAAAGCTGATGAATTACCCATTTCATACGATTATCACCTCAAGACAACAAAGTTGATTATATAATGACTAAATTTAGATGTCAAGATAATTTCTTGTCACTACTTTATTTTAACATTATAATTTCTGTAAGGAAAGGAATTGATTCGAATGAGAGCCACCGGAATAGTAGTAGAATATAATCCATTTCATAACGGCCATTTGCACCATTTACAAGCCTCTAGGAATAAAACCGAAGCTGATGTAATGATTGCTGTTATGTCAGGTAATTTTCTTCAACGAGGCGAGCCAGCTCTTGTCGACAAGTGGACAAGAGCTAAAATGGCGCTCCATGCTGGAGTCGATTTAATAATCGAGCTTCCGTATGCCTTTGCCACCGCCCAGGCAAGTGATTTTGCCAAGGGGGCTATTTATAGCTTAGACGCGCTTAATTGCCAATCCTTTTGCTTTGGAAGCGAGGAAGGCTCCCTAACGGCCTTTAACAATACCTATCAGCTGTTGCATTCTCGTAAGGAAGAATACAATCATGCTATTGCAGAAGCTGTGCAACGAGGAATCAGCTATCCAAAGGCATTGAACGAAGCATATAAACAGCTCGCTGGAGATTCTACTAACTCCTTGGTGGACCTATCTAAGCCGAACAATATATTGGGCTATCACTACATGGAGGCAGCCTATTACCTTGGTTCTACGATGAAGCCAACGACGATTCAGCGAATTGTAGCTAATTATCATGATGATGCAAAACAGACGGAACAGATTGCAAGTGCCACCGGTATTCGTAAATTACTGTTTGAGGAGCAGGACCTATCGGCCATTCAACAGTATATGCCTACTACTAGCGCTGTAGCGTTAGTGGAGTGGCATAGAACGGCAGATGCTTTTGGTAGCTGGCAGCACTTCTACCCTCTTCTACGTTATGCAATTCTGAAGCAAGATCAAAAAGAATTGGCGGCATACGCAGAGGTCACAGAGGGAATGGAGAATGCTATTAGGGAGGCGGCGCTTACTCATACTTCTTTTCTTCCTTTTATGGAGCAAATAAAATCGAAGCGATATACTTGGACTAGGATTCAACGGATGCTTACCCATATATATACGGGGTTTACATGGGATCAGCTGCATAGCATTGATTATCCTACATATATCCGCCCACTTGCTATGAACGAAAAGGGCAAGGCCTATCTGAAGTCCATAAAAAAAGACTTGCAGCTCCCCCTAGTGAGTAGGGTGGCTGCAAGCAAGGAAAATATACTGCTACAGCTGGATGTAAAAGCTGCAAATCTCTATTATTTAGGGCTGAAAAATACATTTGGTCATCATATGATTGGCAGCGACTTTAAACAAATTCCGATCATCGAATAATTATTTCTTAGGCGGAAGACTTTCTAAATAATCCAAAGCATCATCAATTGTTTTGACAGGTACAATCTTCATGGTTGTACCTATTTTTTCGGCTGTTTTCATAGCTTCCTCATAATTTGATAAGACATCTGGATTCTTACTTAAGACTTCCGGATCTATATCATCGTCTGGAGCGAACATGATGTCGTTGCCCTCTTTATCCGCAGCGACCACCTTTAAGTCGATTCCACCAATTCTACCAACCGTACCATCCTCCAACATTTCCCCTGTACCAGCTATTTTATAGCCCTTTGTAATATCCTCTGGCAACAGCTGATTTAAGATTTCTAACGTAAACATCAAGCCGGCTGATGGTCCTCCAATCTCCTCTGAATTGATTTTTACAGGCGGAGTCGTCTCTACGATTTTGTTTTCTGCGTATTCGATGCCGATCCCAACGGTGCCTCTTTCAGGGATCATCTGAATGGTAACCTCTTTGGTTAACACCTTATCGTCACGTTCAATTTTTAACGTGATGACATCTCCCTCTTGCTTATCAGCCAAATGCTCTCCAATAGCTTCTCCACTAAGCTCAGAAAGATTATCCATCTCTAATATTTTGTCTCCAGCCTGTAAGATACCATCCGCACCACTTCCATCCACTACGTTAAATACGAATATTCCATGGTTCGTAACGGTGAAGGGTTTATTGGCCCTATCAAATGCAACTGTGATGGCATTAAACTGAGAATCAGACATAAGCTTTAATTGGCGAACATTATATTCTTCTTCATCTTCGTCTTCTCTTCTAACCTGGCTTTCCTTATAGATTTTATGGTTGTCTGCTACCTTTGCATAAGCATAGGTAAGTGGTGTAGCCTTTGCTAAAGCGATTGTGAGTAGACTAAATGTCCCCTCATCATTCTCGTCTCCACCTGCTACCTCTACAAAGGGTGATAACTCATAGGCTCCTCCTGGTCTGGAGATATACGAATCCAATGGATAAAATCCCAAAACAGCCAAAGCTGCTATGACAAAAAGAAGGATGAGTGACTTTCTCTTCTTCATAAGTTATCCCTCTCTTTCATAAATACATTACATAAGTTAGTTTATCACTTCCATATTTTTCTAACAAAAGATTTTCCGGTCTAACATCATATTCATATTAATTGAGGAGTACTCCTCAAAGATAAAGGATGAGACAAATATGCATCTAATTATTACCATTGGCAGCTGGGCACTTATTGTACTCTTATTTTTACAGCCAGGTGTTTCTCACAAAGGCGCTTTGGAGGGCATGAAGATATTCACTTCCTCACTGATGCCTTATCTTTTACCTTACTTAGTTATTACCCAAATGTTTATTAGAACACAGCAAAGCTTCTTACATACGACGAATAAATTTAAGCTTTACATAAATATTTACTTACTTACAGCAGTTGGTGGTTTTCCAAGCGGAGCCTCTATTATCTCCTCCTTAAAGGAAATAGGTGTGTTAAATGCCCGGAATGCCAGCTGGCTGCTAGCAATCTGTCACGCTCCCAGTCCGATGTTTGTTGTCGGCTTTGTGGGAATTGAAATTTTTCATGCAGAAATTGCTGGGCTCAAATTATTGTTGGTCATCCATCTAGTCAACCTACTGTTTCTTTTCATTTTCATTATTTTTTCTAAGCCTATACAGCTCCAACAGGTAGAAAAGAAGCAATCCGCTTCGCCTTTTCAGGAAAGCATTAAGGAAACCTCTCAAATACTCTTATTGATTGGGACAACGGTTGTATTCTTTACGACAATCAGCTTCATTGTCTTCGAAACTATTAAGGGGATACTGCCTACCATCTCTCCTTATCTATTAGTATTTGTTGCTTCGTTTTTTGAAATGACTGGCGGCATCAGCCTAGCAGGACAGTATTTATCCTCTAGCAGCGTCTTGCCAGCTATCGTGGCAATCATTATAGCCTTCAGTGGTATTAGTATTCATATGCAAATAATTGTGCTTGCACAGAAAGCAAAAATCTCGATTAAAAAATATCTCTTATTCCGTTGTCTACATGTACTGATGATTCCTATTATTTTTTATTTTATAGGGTAGTGGCTTTCCGCTAGAAAAAGAAAAACCCTTCCTGGGCGTATCGCTGTTTAGCAACGCCATTGGAGGGTTTAGCTTTTACATAAAGCGGGTTCATTATCCTAGGTTGATTTTTCCGGTTGGTTTCTTCGGGATCGGTAAAGGCACCGTTCTATTCAACCACAGCCGAGAAGAGCCATTCAGTTAATGTTACTTCTCAAATTTCATTTTAAGTGCATCTTCTACTTCCTCTGGAACCAACTCAGAGATATTACCACCGTATTTCGCAACTTCCTTTACGATACTTGAGCTGAGAAAGGAATATTGGTTCTTTGTCATAATAAAGAATGTTTCTATCTCATCATTCAGTACGCGGTTCATCGAAGTGATCTGCATTTCATATTCAAAGTCCGAAACAGCACGAAGCCCACGAATGATTGCACTCGCTCCAATATTTTGTGCATATTCCATTAATAATCCAGAGAAAGTATCCACTCGCACATTTGGAATATGAGAGGTTACACGTTTGATCAGCTCTACTCGTTCCTCGACTGAAAACAAAGGGTTTTTGGATGAATTATTCAATACTACCACATATACTTCTCCAAAAACTGCTGCGCCTCTCGTAATAATATCGATATGCCCATTCGTAATAGGGTCAAAACTTCCTGGTACTACTGCTATTTTATTCAATCGAATTCTCCTCTTCAGAGGGGCTGCGGTATATGGAGATAATCGTCCCTCCATAAGCTTCACGTCTTACCAGCTTAAACTGTCCGTAAGCATCTGGAAGCTCTACCCCTTTCTCATGTTCGCACATAATGATTCCACTCTGGCTCATACATCCCTTTTCCACAATGACAGAAACTAAGTCATAATAAGAAACTCGTTGGTAAGGCGGGTCTACAAATAGTAAATCAATTTTTAAGCCTCTTTTCTCAAAGGCTTTTACCGCTCTTGATGCATCTATTCTGTAAATTTCACTTTGTTCCTCTAGCCGGCATTTCTTTAGATTTTCATTAATCGTTGCAATTGCCTTTGCATCCTTTTCAATAAAAATACAAGTATCTATGCCTCTGCTCAAAGACTCTATGCCAAGCCCACCACTTCCAGCAAACAAGTCCACTGACAATCCTCCATCAAAATAAGGACCGATCATATTAAAAATGGATTCCTTAACCTTGTCCGTTGTAGGACGTGTATTGGAGCCAGGGACAGCCTTTAAGGGCAGTCCCTTCTTGGTTCCCGAAATTACTCTCATTTTATTACTCCTAGCTTATGAAGATATTCTTTCCGTTAAATAAATATCTTTCTCATTTTTTTGAATGTCTAATAAAAATAATCGAATCATCCAAGCTTCCTCTATATATATTTCAGCGCCTATCTTCTCAAATGGAGCTGAAAATGCATCATATCTTTTCTCGTTATATACGTAAAATGGTTCTTCTACAGGAAAACGGAATGCACGGGATTCATTTTCCACATATAACCCCTTATCAGGTGTATCTCGGTAGCTATATCCTAATGCCTCTAATAACGGGTATGCCTTATAGAGAATTTTTCCATCCTTTAAAAGGACGTGTAGATCGTCGCTCTGCTCTTCATTCACAAGTACCTTTCTAGCATCTTCAAACAACAATGGGAATTTGTCCTTTGTTTGAAGATTAGCTGTAAAAAAGGAGCTCTTCAGGTCAAGCACTTTAGATAAATGACGATCTAGCTTCTCCCCATCTACATCCTTTAATTTCGTCAGTCCTGTGCTCCAAGCATTTAGCTGCTCCTTCGTAAAATAGCTGCTTAACTCGTTATACATCCAAACCGATTTAGCTGACCCCAGCGGCTGGCCTACTAAAAAGCTGCTAACTACCTCTGCCAGAAGAAGATTATCCGGAGAAATATTATATTGCAGGGCAATATTTTTCACAATCAGCTCTCTTTGCATGGTTGCAACGTCTTGATTCTTCAAGAAAAGAATCGAGGAAGCATCAATCTTCCCTTGCTCACCCATGAGGACAGAGATATGTGCTTGATTGGTAAACACTAAATCGTCTAGCAGTTTCGTAAAGCCCTCTGCCAGCTTCTCTTTAGAGTAAATTGTAAAGGCATCATTTTGATAGACAACAGGGAGCTGCTCCTTTTGCCAATAAATCTCTGAAACGTCCCCTTCACCAAATGCTAATGTATAATCAATTAGCTCTAAAGAGGTATTTCCTATCGTCGGAAGTCCGGTTACCCACATACCTCCTCTTTTTCCCTCATCCGTAATATGAAGCGTGGTATATGTCACTTCCCCATTTTTTAATTTGGCAGTGAAATCTTGTACAAGATTTTGCGACTTCCACGTTTCATCTAAAGAAATTTCATAGGAGATACTTTGCTGGGTACTTTCTCCTTCCTGAAAGGAAGAAAGGTCCTCGCCAAGTCTTTCACAGCTCTCTGTTGCTTCTAGGTGGCAGCTTCTGCTCGTACTAAGTGCAGGCCAGTGGATGACCATCTCTTCTTGTGGAAGATTATAAAAATGCTGCTCCACTATAAGCTTTTCCTTTTGAAAGGTTAGTTCTATTTCCTGCTCATATTTATATGATTGCTCATCTACGCTAGAGGAGTATACATCATATTGAAATAACAAAAGGACACAATTGGTTACAATAAGTATGACAGATAAACAGCTTACAATTATTTTCATGGTCTTGTCCTCCAGCTAAGTGGTAAGATAATTTGGAAAGGAGTGTTTATATGATACAACGATTTATAGAGCTTGGTGAGGGATTCGGAGATGTATTTGAGCTTTGTGAGCTTGCTAGAGTGAATAAGGATCGTATTCACCGAGCATTTATCTTCACCTCTACGAACGCTGGAAAAGAGCATATATCTCTTGCAGTCGCTTTAAATCCCATCAATAGTGCAAACTTTTTTCCAATTTATATTTGTCGAGAAGGAATCACAAACAATCAGCTGGAACCGAAAAGACTAACTGTCTTCAAGGAGGCGCTTGGAGCTTTACAAATAGAGCCAGTGCAATTAAGTGTAAAGCATTCCTCGACGTTTGCTGAATCCCGATTATTCTATCAGTATGTCATCGGGATTCTTCGATTAAACAATTTAATCCCGCCGTTTCAGTAAAAGCTATAAGCCTATTTTGTAGTCATATTCCTTGGCTTTGTCAGGCTTACTATTCTCATACTCTGTTTTAATAAACGGACGATACGATTCCAATACTTGTCGCACAAAAGGTAGCTTGTTCATCTTTTGTTTAGCTGCTTCAATATCATCCTGATTACAGTATAAAACTACATATTTTTGTTTTTTCGAAATATAATGAACGTGACCATATTTCCGTAAAGACTTAGCCTGCTTCAAGTGATTTATATAAACAATTAATCCTTGTCTTTCTATCATAAATTTCCCCTCGCTTCTTCCTTAAAGAATACCATAGGGAAGAAAATGATAGCAATACTGCTGACAGGTAATTCTACATTAGCTATAATAAAATTTGACAAGAATAACAATTTGTAAAAAAATTAGCTATTTTGACTGTATTTCATAAAGGGGGATTCCCATGGGGAAAAAGAAGAATGTCGCAATCGCAATTGCTGCAGCTGCCGGTGCTGCTTGGGCAGGTACAAAAGCCCTATCAAAGCCTAACAGTCGACCTCCTAAGGATGCTTTAGAGTATGATCAGCCAATCATCCTTGCCCATAGAGGTGGAGCGGCATTAGCACCAGAATGTTCACCAGCAGCTTTTGAACAAGCCGCAAGTCTTGGTGTCCATGGATTTGAAATTGATATCCGTCTTACAAAAGATGAAGAAATTATTGTTTTTCACGATGAAACATTAGAAAGAGTTACTGACATGACAGGCAAGGTTTCCGACTATACGTTGGACGAGCTGAAAGCTGCTGATTTAGGCTATCATTTTATTGACCTGGATGGAGTGAATTCCTTCCGCGATAAAGGACAAACAATCATAACATTAGGTGAATTGCTAGATGCTTATCCACAAATGCTAGTCAACATTGACATGAAGGACGCGCCAGACACTTACGAAGGTAGCCTTATGCCATCCAAGCTTTGGAGGCTAATCGAGGAAAAGCAAGCATATGACAGAGTAGTGGTGACGAGCTTTTACGATGAACAAATTGACCGCTTTAATCTGTATGCTCAGAATACTGTAGCACTAGGGGCAGGAGAGAAAGAAGTAAAGAAGGCTTATACTGCCTATTCAAGCCAATTTAGACATCTATATCATCCAAGAGCGGATGTTTTCCAGATTCCCATTCGTTGGAAAATGATTCCATTGGACATGCCTAGCTTCATAAAATTTCTTGGTTCTTTGAATGTCCCAGTACACTACTGGACAATTAATGACCCAGTCATGATGAAAAAGCTCATTCAAAATGGAGCAAAGGGTATTATTACAGACAGACCAGATTTAGCGATGAATGCGCTAAAGCTTGATTAAAATATAGAGGTTGCATAAAGGTTGCTAACGGATTGCAGGATATATAGACTCCTGTCCGGACAACAAATGTACTGAGCCGGGATCGATTGAATCACCACTATCAGCCTCATTTAATCTAGAAGCTAATTCACTCAAGCTTGATCATATGCAACTTCGCATATAAAAAAGGGGCTATCCCGGAAAGGTCCTTCTTTCGAACCTTTTGGGACAGCCCTTCTATTATTGAACAGATACTTATGACGCTTACGCCGAGCAAGAGCAAGCTCCACCCGAGCCGCAGCCAGTTCCACAGCTTGAGCCTGTGGAGAAAAATGGATTGCTAACTGGCACTTTAATACCCTCTGAAACAGATTTCCCAATGATCAAGCTAATTTGATCCATCAAGTCTTGAAGGTCATTCTCTGCTATCTTGTAAGCAGCAATCTCCTCCGTCATGTCGATCTCTCGTTTCATTACACGAATGTCCTTCATGACCTTTGAATAATCTGGATGGTATTTACCGAAGCGTTGAACATCCTCATACTGTTCCTTCAGCTTGTTAAATTGATAGATTTTCTCTACAAGCTGCTTATTTGTATATACAGCACGATGTGCATTTAGGTATTGGTCATATTGCTCAGAGGATAAGATCATCGTACATAAGACATCTGACTGGTCCATAATATCGGCCCATTCACTCGTCATTATCATTTAGTAAACCTCCAATCCTGTTAATCATAACAGAAAAAGAGGAAAATGTGCTAAACTTATTACCTTAAAAGTTGGGAGTTTAAAGAAATGACTGAATTACAAGGCTTATTCGAACAGACACTAAAGGATGCAAATGAAGTAGAAAAGCAGCTAATCAAAGACTTTCTACTAGGCATTCAAAACAAACAAACAGGACTGGCACCAACCTATATTAACGCAGCACTTCAAATGGACACTACCTTTGAAGGCGAAACATGTAAAATTACGATGCCAGTAACTCCTTTAATTTACAATAGCTTTGACATGCCACATGGTGGCATCATCGCCACGCTACTGGATAACGCAATGGGATTTTTAGTGAATAAGGATCTACGCCCACTTGGAAAAGGAGCCGTAACCACGAACATGACCATCCACTACGTGAAGGCAACCCAAGAAAAGACGCTTATCGCTACTTCCTCCTACTTACATAAAGGAAAGCAAACAATCGTTTTAGAATCAAAGGTTACACAGCCTGATGGCAAAACAATCGCTTACGCAACAGGGTCCTTCTTTGTTATTACGCCATCAAGCTCTAAAAAGTAAGCAGCGACCTCTTCATAGTCTGAGAAGGGTAGAATTTCATCCTTGATAATCTGCTCCTTCTCATGACCCTTACCCGCAATTACCACCACATCACCCTTTTCTGCAATTTCAAGCGCAAGGCGTATAGCAGCTCTACGATTTGGCTCTAATAAAACCTTATCTGGATTGGCCCCTTTTAGAATATCCGCAATGATCAAATTCGGGTCTTCATTTCTTGGATTATCGGACGTAATAATAGCCTTTGTCGCAAATTTGGTTGCTACTTCCCCCATAGATGCTCTCTTTTGCTTATCTCTATTCCCCCCACACCCAAACACCACATAAATATTCTTCCGTGCGTAAGAGGCAATAGCAGACAGACAAGCCTCTAAAGCGTCCGGTGTATGTGCATAATCGACCAGCACCTCTACCCCATGCGTATTTTTCACGCTATCCAATCTTCCAGCTGGCAACTGAAGCGCTTCTACACGTTCGCATGCATATCCAAGTGTCAGTAAGATAGCAATGGCTGCGGCTAAATTTAAACCATTATGATAGCCGGTGTTAGGCATATCTGCTTGCAGCTTTCTTCCCTCCACAATAAATTCGTATCGACTAGGGTCGCAGCTATAGACCTCTTTTGAAAATACAACATCATTATGAGCACTTTCTCCAAAGCTTTTTGTTGGCAAATACGCTCTATCTGCAACAGACCTACACCATTCATCGTTGTCATTCACCACTAGATGCTTTGCTAACAGTACAAGAAGCTCCTTTGCCTTCTTATAAGGCACCATCCCACCATGGAACTCCAGATGATCCTTTCCTATATTTAAAAAGGCTGCTACATCAATCGGATATCCTCCTAATCGATTATCCAACAAGCCCTGGGAGGAAGCCTCCAGCACAATATAATCCACCTGATGCTCATAACAATAACGAACTACTTGAATAAAATCATAAAAAGGAAGCGTCGTATTGCTTCTATAGTTTGCTGCTAGCCTCTCTCCGTTTACGTAAACCCCTAACGTACCAATGACACAAACAGACTTACCCTGCTGCATGAGAAGCTGACCAGTAAATGTTGTAACGGTTGTCTTCCCATTTGTTCCTGTCACGGCAATGGTTTTCATATGCTTTCCATATTGCTCAAAAGTCATATAGGTAATCCTATCTTTTACCAAGCACATATCATGCGGCACAACGATCTGGGGAACGATACAATCTGGAATAAATCTCTCCGTCAACACAGCCACTGCCCCATTTTTAATTGCTTCTTCAATAAAGGATGGATTGTTCGCCTCTGATACAAAGACATCCCCATCTTGCACTTGTTTTGAATGATCAATAAATCTATTTATGGCAAGGCTTTGAAGTTCCCCTATTATTTTGTATTCTAACCCCACTAAGAGTTCATTTAATGGATAAATAGCCACTCACTCCCTACACCAAACTTTTGTTATCGCATACAGTAAAATGAATTCCTTGTATCGTATGAACGGAGTGTTTGAAATGTCACGAATAGAGTTGTTGAATAAATGATAGTCCAAAAGTACGGCGGAATTGCTATGCAGGATGAGAAACACCGACAATTAGTCAAAGAAAGAATCACGAAAGCAATTTCTGCTCATCAACAAGTGTTAGTTGTCGTCTCGGCCATGGGTAGAAGAGGACAAAGCTATGCTACTGATACTCTTCTAGATTTGCTCCCCCCATCTGCTCCTAGTGTAGAAACGGATTTATTATCCGCTTGTGGGGAACTCATATCAGCGTCTGTATTATGTGCAGAGCTGAAAAACGATGGTATTCCAGCAACCATGTTATACGGCAAAAATGCTGGAATTATTACGAATGAGGATTACGGCAACGCCGTGATCAAAACTGTAGATACAGAAGCAATCCTTCAGTCATTTCAAGAATTTCAATGCATCGTAGTACCAGGTTTTCAAGGCGTTTCCGAAAACACCCAAAACTTCACGACACTTGGTAGAGGAGGCAGCGACTTAACAGCGGTTGTTTATGGCTATTACTTACAAGCAGATGTAGTAGAGTTCTATAAAAATGTCCCAGGTATTATGACATCAGACCCCTTTCGCAATGAAGGAGTAGAGCTAATCCCTTCTATGACTTACGAAGAGCTTCAAGAAAAAATAAATGAACCCGTCGAAGTCATACAAAAAAGAGCAGCAAATTTTGCTGCCCTTCACAACGTCCCCCTGCACATTCGCTCCTTATATGAGGAAAGTAACGGAACTTATATTTATCAATAATCATACTTTTTCTTCCACATACCCGGTCGTTCAATAAAGTTTTGAGTGTAATAATTACTGTACACCCCTACTCCAGTATGGGTGTACGTTTTTCCTAATAAAGTATCTCGATGATCCTTAGAGTTCAACCAGCCGTTAACTGCTTCTCCTGCATCAAAGTAAAAGGCTGCAGTGTTTCCACCTGCTCTATTGAAGGAAATCGAGTACTCCTTCAGCTTGTCACTAAACTTGGCAATTTCAAAGCCTTCATTTGCTACTATATTATTCTTTGCCATCTCTTCACTATTTGTTTGAGCCATCTCTTGTAAAGCTGGGTCTGATTCAAGCACCTTTACACCATGTCGAAAGCGATAGACATTCGAAATCTCTACTACTTGTCTAGCATTCTCAATATCTATTTTAGCTTGCAGCGACGAGTTTGGGATCGGTGTTTCCACTACAGAGCCGCTATACAAAATATCATAAGGTTTATGAAGCAGCAAGGTAGTTGGATCCGTAAACCGAACAGCCTCTAAGCTTTGATCTTCCTGATCAATATACAGCATGGCATATACGTCCTCAAACTGCACCAGTATTCTAGTATGAATATCTTGCTCATTCAGAGAAAACGTATACATATTCTCATCCAGGGTCATCGTTATCTCAGAAGAGACGAGCGTAAAACGATAAATATCTTCAAGAGTTTGACCGATTTGGTAGGGAGCCGTGTCTAGCATATTTCCAAACGCAAAAACCTGCGTAACCTTATCGTCCTGAACACCTACTAGCATATAACTAGAAAAAGAAGCATTATACACCCACCAATCATATCCAAACGAAGACGGCTCGACCCTGATCGGTTTCCCATACTCCTCGACCACCTGCTTCGTCGGCTGCCCAATGAAAGTGGAAAGTCCGATTTTCGGCCTTTCAAAAATATTATTTGTCTCTACTATTTCATTTTCCTCTAAAGGAATAAGCTGTCCGTAATTATTTGAGCCAGTAATGATCTCATTTTCCTGTATCGGAGTATCAAAATATATATAGAGTAATAACAAAAATACTACTATAAGCAAAATGCGAAATAGATTTTTCATTACCCCCACCCCCTACAGTTTCTTCTTCATAGTATATCAAGTCATTACATAAACAGACAATGTTATCATTGCAACATTCTTAAATTTAAATTAATATAAAATAGAACGTATTTTTAGGTAATTGAACGTGAAGGAGGTAAACAGCAATGTATTTCGAAAACACTGGAATAGAAAACAGAGTAGTAGATTTAAATCTACTTGATGATGTAATGAAAGAACATGGTTTAGTTCGTGCAGGTCAATGGGACTATGAGCGAGTGACTTACGATAAAAAGTATGTTATTAAAGAGGGAACTTTTTATCTTCGCGTGTTTGGTTACACAAAAGATGGAGATGTAGGCGCTCATGACGCAAACATTACCCTACTAAAGCCTGTTCTTGGTAAGCACTACTATCCACACGGTGTGGAATATGGAGAAGGCGAGCACTTCCCTAACCACCTTGTAAAATCATGCCAACAAACACTAGCTGCTTTAAACAAAGAACTTGCAGCATTTGAAAATCACCATGCATAACCTGTAAGAAGACAAAGCTATTATGGACTTTGTCTTCTTTTTTTCTTCTAGAATCATCCTATATTACTAGACCGGATATTGAGCATTGGATATCTATTTCTCTTCGAATAATTGTCCCCTCTGTCGTACCCAAGAGAAAGCTGCCTATTCGGGTTTCGAATGAGAATAAGCACCAGTACCAAAATCCCTTGCTTACTATTCAGGATTCCTGACCGATAACTAGATTATAAGCTAAGTGAGAGTAAATCGCTTGTATCCGAGAGTAAACCATCCCTAACCGAGAGTATTGGGTCTAAATGAGAGTAAGCCTCGTCTATCCGAGAGTAATCGACATCTATCCGAGAATAAAGTCTTGGCAAGCGAAAGTAAATCCCACTCGACCGAGAGTAAGCTCTAAAATCGAATCGAAGATCCTTGCTTACTATTCATGATTCCTGTTTATAAGCCAAGTGAGAGTAAATGACTTGTATCCGAGAGTAAACCATCCCTAACCGAGAGTATTGGTCCTAAACGAGAGTAAACCTCGTCTATCCGAGAGTAATCGACATCTATCCGAGAATAAAGTCTTGGCGAACGAGAGTAAATCCCATTCGACCGAGAATAAGCTCTAGCTTCGAAAAATCCTTGCTCACTATTCAGGATTCCTGTTTATAAGCCAAGTGAGAATAAATAACTTGTATGCGAGAGTAAACCATCCTTATACGAGAGTATTGGGCCTAAATGAGAGTAAACCCCGTCTATCCGAGAGTAATCGACACCTATACGAGAATTAAGTCTCTACGAACGAGAGTAAGTCCCACTCGAACGAGAATAAGCTCTATAATCGAATATACTCCTTTTACCACCCATTCCCACTTAATAGAAAAAAAACTCAAATTCTCCATATACATATTGTCCTTATGGAAAAGGTTAGAATAAGTATCTAAAAGTTAACGTAAAGTGGAATGTTAAGGAAATTTTCCCGTTCAAAATGGAATATGTTGTCTATACTAATAAGAGCAAGCACAAAGGAGCAATGGAGAATGGTATTAAAACGAATAAAAAAAGAACATATTAAATACGCTGTGGTGATTCTCATACTCCTTCTTGTAGCTCTTTTTATACTACCTGCGTCTATTCCTATCGTATTGGCTTTGCTCACGGCAATATGCCTTGAACCTATCGTCAAATTTACGGAAAGGACATTTAAATGGAAGCGGAAACCGGCTGTCATAGCAAACTTCAGCTTTTTTATTACCATCATTTCTGGTTTGCTATATTTGGTCATTACAAAGTTAATTAGCCAGCTCCTTTATTTATCCAATATGATTCCATATTATCTAAACAACCTAACGGGATTTTGGATTGATTTTCAAAATAATTTATTCAAATATATGGAGGGTCTACCTACCGAGATTGTTTCTACCATCCAGGACAAATTGGATTCTATATTAATGAGTATGCGAGATGCTTTGCTAGATCTCCTTAGCTATTCTAATATTTCAGCATTACTTACCAATATTCCAGGTTTTATTGTAAATTTTATTGTGTTTATCATAGCGTTATTTCTATTTATGCTTGATCTCGAAACGCTGAGAGTTAAGTTTTTTTCCTTCTTATCAGATGCTACTGCCTATAAGGTTCGCTTCATGTCAGGTAGTGTGAAAAAAGTGGCAATTGGTTTTTTCAAGGCTCAGATACTAGCAAGCTTAATCATTCTTGTCGCATCTTTCATTGGTCTATTATTTATTATCTCTCCGAAATATGCACTGATTATGGCAATCGTCATTTGGATTATTGATGTTATCCCGATATTAGGATCTATAGCAATACTGGGGCCTTGGGCTATCTATCATTTTATTACGGGAGATATGATACTCGCTACGAAGCTAACGATATTAGCTATTATTCTGCTCATTATAAGAAGAGCTGTCGAGCCTAAGCTAATGGGCTCTCAAATGGGCATATCTCCTCTCGCAATTTTAATCGCGATGTTTGTTGGAGCAAAGCTGTTTGGCTTCCTAGGCTTTTTACTAGGACCTTTGATTGTCATACTCTTTTTAACCGCAAAGGAAGCGGGAATGATTCGCTTAAACTTCAAATTATGACAATAAAAAAAGTGGAGACCATGAATCAGTCTCCACTTTTTTATTATTATATTTCCTTAGAGTTACCCACCAAGAATCGCTTTGAAGACAGATGTTGTATCTCCACCACTATAGAAAACATACAGCAGAAGATATACTGCGACACCAGTGATAGCTACGAAAAACCAGATAACACTTGTAATAGGACCTATTTTTCTATGCTTTTTAATATTGTCCTTATAGCCAAGGTAAAGCGTAACTAGTCCAAAAACTGCTCCTACTGTCGCTAATATAATGTGGAAAATCAAGAAGATAGTATAATATATTTTAATATCTTCTGGACCACCAAATGCCGTATTCCCTATAAATAAAGTTCGAGAAACGTAGATAATGAAAAAAGTTAAGGCAGATATAGCAGCAAGGGTCATTACTTTTTGATGTGCATCTATTTTTCTTTGCTTCACTAATATCCATCCGATTGCTACTAAAACCGCACTTAGTACGATAAAAAATGTACTAATGGTAGGTAAAACTGGAAGACTCATCTTCATTCTCCTTAGAAATTAAAATTTTGCTTGTATTTTTAAATCGTCTAATGCCTTTTGTGTGATTGCGTCCGCATTATCTTTTTCTGATTTAGACCATTTGAAGAAAATCGAAGCTAAGAAAAATGCGTAAATTAGCTCTTGAATTATCTTCATAAGAATGCCACCAAGCTGCTGATCCGCATGAGGTGTCATACTAGAGAACAATTCAGGTCCTGATAGGTTTAGACTGGATAAAGTATCTACTGGGACACAAAGCTCCATTGCCTTCAACCAAACATCCGCATTTGTATAAGTTTCATACATGGCATGTCCAGAAAATATAATTAGCGCACACGCTGGTGTGATAAGAATCGCACTCGCCACAATAAAGCCTATCTTTTTCAAGCCATGCAAACCTTCTCCCACTACATCAAATACAGACCACCACATAAACACAGCTGATAAAAATAAGCCAAATGTGTATGCTCCATGTAGTGCTTCATTTAACTTCACATAATCAAAAATCATGGGAATATGATAAATCGAGAAAATAGCAGTAAACACGATAAGAGCCAATAGAGGCTTCGTCACAACAGGAAATATCTTCTTCACTACTGGCAGTTCAATTACAGCCTTCCAAACCCACCAAGGAATCCCCTTGATCAATAACGGAGGCACCAATAGGAGTAAAAGAGCCATCTGTGTCATATGAAAAGAAAACATAATATGTGCAAGTAAATCAATCGGTGAGCCTTTTACGATATAAATTAAAACAAGTGCTATAGTAAAATTGATTGCTTCCGACTTTTTCAATGGTTCAGAGACCTTAAAATCGCCTCTCCACTTTACTGTGATTAAATAATATAAAATAGCCATACAAGCTAATAATCCAATTAATACCGGACTCCACAATGCCTGGAACCCAAATATGCTGATAGACATAGTCCACCCTCCTTTAAACGTTGCTCCATCTTATTATACTGGGCTACTACCATAACTTCAAATGAACGAACTATGACAATTCAGAAAAAAGGTTCATCAGTAAAATGTTGGGTGGTGTCATGCTGCAAAAGACACTTCTCTTTTAGTTGCTTCATACACCTACATGTTGTTTAGAGCACTCCCAAAGTACATTTTTTAAAATAATAAAAAGGCTAAGTGAAAATTCACTTAGCCTCTTTTTATTAGTTCCACCAAACGATTGTGATAAACGTAATAACAAATGTTGCACCGATCAATGCGCCAAAGTACAAGAAGAACGCTGGTACATTGTGGCCCTTCTCACTCATGTGCATGAAATAATACAGTTGAAGTACTACTTGCACTCCTGCTAATAGCAGGATGATTGGAATAATGAAGTATTTAGACATATCAGCAGCTACTGCTGTAAATGCGATAAGCGTTAAGAAAATCATGATAGCGAAGGTGGTAACCTGTAATCGCATATTTTCTCTTCTTTTGCGCTTTAAATATTCAAATTCCGTGTTAGATCTTACGTAAACTTGTGTGTCGTGTCCCATCTTAGCCAACAACTCCCATCAAGTATACTACTGTGAAGATGAATACCCACACTACGTCGATGAAGTGCCAGTATAACGAAGCAGTATAGTATTTTGGTGCGTTATACAAGTTAAATCCACGTTTTGCGTTACGGATTAACAACAGAATAATCCATCCTAATCCAATCACAACGTGAAGACCGTGCGTCCCTACAAGCGTATAGAATGCAGAGGAGAATGCACTGTGTCCATAGGTAAATCCAAATGCATGTACATAGTGATAAAACTCATAAATCTCTAATACTAAGAACGCTAAACCTAGAAGAACCGTAATTGCCATCCAAGTTTGAGTACCTTTAAAGTTATGATTCTTCATATGGTACATAGCATAAACACTTGTTAAAGAAGAAGTTAATAGTAACATTGTCATGACAAATACTAGAGGTAATTCAAATATATCTTGAGTAGTATACTCCATTCCCTCTGGACCTTTGTTTTTTAACGCTAGATACGTTGCGAACAAGCTCGAGAAAAGAACTGTTTCACCACCAAGGAATAGCCAGAAGCCTAAAAACTTGTTTTTACCTTCCAGTGTAGCCTGCTCTGGATGATCAGGCCATGATTGCGGGGAGTACTTTTTATTTAAGTCCATTATTAATTACCCCCTTTTTCTTTCATTAAATCTTCTTTATGGATGTGATATCCAAGATCGTCTTTCACAGAACGAACAGCCATAGAAGCTACAGTAATCGCAAGACCGATAACTAGCACTGGTACAGACCAATCACTATCAGGCACGTCATTGTAAAGAGCTCCGAATGCCGCAATGAATAAACCTAGAGACATTACGAAAGGAATAAAGGAGTTATTTGGCATATGAATATCAGAGATTGGCTCTGCGTATGTCATACCTTCTTTATTTCCTTCTTGCTTTTCAATCCAGAAAGTATCTAATCCACGAACAAGTGGAGTTTGTTTAAAGTTGTAGAATGGAATTGGTTGTGGAATCGCCCATTCAAGTGTACGTCCATCTTTCCATGGGTCATTACCAACTTTTTCGTTTTTCACAACTGTCAAAATAATATTCACTACTAGGATAATAACACCAATTGCCATGAAGATCGCACCAGAAGAACTGATAGCATTGTATAAATCCCATCCTTGGTCTGCTCCGAATGTGAATACACGACGTGGCATACCCATTAATCCTAAGAAATGCTGTACGAAGAACGTTAAGTGGAAACCGATGAAGAAGAACCAGAAAGTCCACTTACCTAGTTTTTCACTTAGCATTTGGTTAAACATTAATGGCCAGTATAAATGTAGCGCAGCTAAAATAGCTAATACTACCCCACCTACGATTACGTAGTGGAAATGGGCAACGATAAAGTAAGAATCATGTAATTGATAGTCAAGCGGAGCAGCTGCTTGCATGACACCAGTAACACCACCAGCTACGAATGAAGGAATGAAACCTAACGCATAAAGCATAGGTGTCGTAACCTTGATACTTCCTCCCCAAATGGTAAGTAGCCAGTTAAAGATTTTAACCCCAGTAGGTACCGCAATTGCCATCGTTGCTACCGCAAAGATTGCGTTTGCTGTAGGCCCTAAACCAACAGTGAACATATGGTGAGCCCAAACCATGAATCCAAGGAAACCGATTAATACTGTAGCGAATACCATCGCAGTATAACCAAATAGTCTTTTACGAGAGAATATAGCAAAAATCTCAGAGAAAATACCGAATGCCGGTAAGATCAAGATATATACTTCAGGGTGTCCGAAAATCCAGAATAAATGCTCCCAAATAATTGTATTACCACCCATTGTGTGATCAAAGAAGTTACCATAGAACATACGGTCAAAGATTAAGAAGAAAAGACCAATTGTTAATGGTGGGAAAGCGAACAGAATTAACGCACTAGCAACAAATGTAGTCCAAGTGAACAACGGCATACGCATATACGTCATACCAGGTGCACGCATGTTAATAATTGTTACTAGGAAGTTGATACCCGCTATATATGTCCCTGCCCCGGATATTTGGAGCCCGAGTGCATAAAAGTCAATACCAAAACCAGGTGATGCTAGAGAAAGAGATGCATAAGAAGTCCAACCAGCATCAGGTGCACCATCAAAGAACCAAGAAAGGTTTAAGAAGATACCACCGAAAAAGAATAACCAAAATCCAAGTGCATTTAAAAATGGAAATGCTACGTCACGCGCACCAATCTGTAATGGCACGACGGCATTCATAAAACCAAAGAGTATCGGCATGGCGGCAAGGAAAATCATTGTTGTACCATGCATTGTTATAATTTCATTGAAAAGACCAGCACTTAAAAAATCATTGTCCGGTTTTGCTAACTGAATACGAATTAGCATTGCCTCGATACCGCCGATTACAAAGAACAAACCACCGGTAGCAAGGTAAAGGACTGCGATTTTCTTATGGTCAACCGTAGTAAGGTAATCCCATAAGGTTGCGCCAAAGCCTTTTTTCTTAGCTATAGAACTCACAGCTTAAACCTCCCTCATATTTATCCGTTGATAGATTACTTTTCAACAGATAATCCCATTAAGTATTCTGCTAGAGCATCTAATTGCTCATCATTAAATTTCTTGCCGTTGTTCATTGTTTCAGGCTGCGGCATGATATTTCCAGGCTTGTATTTCTGAGGATCATTGATCCAATTTTTAAGATCTTTTTCGTCATGTTTCATGAAACCAGCTACACGGTTACGATCTCCAAATGACGCTAAGCTTGGTCCTTGTTGATCAGCAGGTGCTGTTCCTGAAGTAGCATGACATCCAATACAACCAGCGCTCACAAAGATTTCTTCTCCTTGTGCTGCTAGCTCTGAATCAGCAGAAGCTTCTGTCGTTTTCATTGCTTCTACCCAAGTGTTGAAGTCTTCCTTAGCTAGTGTTTTTACTTTGAAATCCATTAAAGCATGGGATGGACCACAAAGCTCTGCACATTTACCGTAGAATACTCCGTCTTTCAGACCTTCAGATTCTTTATCAAACTCTAAGTAGAATTGGTTAACGTTTTCTACGTTATTATCCATTTTCCCACCAACGGATGGAATCCAGAATGAGTGTTTAACATCCGCTGCTTTTAAGTTGAAGTAAACTTTTTCATTCGTAGGAACTACTAATTCTTGTGCAGTAACAATACCTAAATCTGGATATTCAAATTCCCACCAGTATAGTTTAGCAGTTACATTCACTTGAAGAGCTGTTTTATTCCCCTCTTCATCTACTTCTTCCATTGCTGATACATCTGCATGCTTATACGTGTAATAAACAGTTGGAACTGCAAGGATAAGAATTAAAATAATCGGAACAACTGTCCAAATTAGTTCAAGTGTGTGACTTCCTTCTACTTGCTTAGGAATGACATCTTCTCCAACTTTTTTACGATTGAAGCGAGTAAGCGCAATTACATAGATGATTACTACCACTATAATAACAAAAGTCATAATTGCAGTCGCGAGTAGTAGCAAATTAAATTGATCTCTTCCGACTTGTCCAGCAGGTGCTAGCGTAGATAAATATTCTTCGCCACAACCCGACAAGAAAATCGTAAGAGCTGCTAACAGTGAAAAAAGTCGCCATTTTTTGAGCCCTTTCATCATAGCTAAATCAAACCCCTCTTTCATTATTGTGTTCATGTGCATTTGGACTGTGGTTCAGTTTTATATGAATTCTTAACAATTAAAGAAAGAATTCCAGTAGTTAAACAAAAATAGAAATGATGATCATGGAAACAAAAAGAATAGTCATATAGTTTAATGAATATATGAACATACCAGTAGACCATTTGATATCATCTTTTGCACGGAAGCCTTTTAGTGCTAGCACGAGCCATCCAATATTTAATGCTGTAGCAATTACTAGAAAAGCAATACCTAGCTCCTTAAGTAGGAATGGCAAAGGGAATAAGAGTATTACCCAAGCTAGCATAGACACTTTTGTGCGTTTAAAGCCTTTCACAACCGGTAGCATTGGTATGTTTGCAGCTCGGTATTCATCCGTACGCTTCATTGCTAATGCATAAAAATGTGGTGGTTGCCATACAAACATGATTAGAAACAATCCGAAAGCACCGATACCCAAACTTGGTTCTACTGCAGCCCAACCGATTACCGGTGGAATGGCACCAGAGATACTACCAACGATTGTATTACTGACATGTCTTCTTTTTGACCACATAGAATATAAAACTACATAACTAAAAATACCCGCCAGTCCCCAAACTCCCGCAGAAGTTGAAGCCATAAATAAAAAGATTTCACCTACAACCAATAAAGAGAAAGAAGTTATCAGCACGGCTGATGGTGTAAATCTCCCTGTAACTGTCGGTCTTCCTTTTTTACTTTTCATCACTGGATCAATATCGCGATCAATATAATTATTCATCGCTGCCGATCCCGCAATAATAAAAGCAGAACCAAAAAGAGTAAAAAAGAGTAAATCTAACTCTTGTAGAAAACTGCGATTCGTAAATTGAAAAGCCAACCATAAGCCTGTAAAGGTAGTTACCAAATTTGAATTTACTATTCCAATTTTTATTAATGAAAGGAAGTCTTTCAAAAATGATGTAGTTACTGGGTCCCTCTTCGTTTCGTTTGTAGCGGTGATAGAATGACCATTTGACATGCTGCCCCTCCTTTCATAGTTGTAAGCATATTCCGCTACTTAATACTATATCGAAAATTCTTTACAATTTCTAGAGTCAAAAGAGATTTCCGAATTATAGCACTAATTCCTAAGATTGCTTACAATCATAACAATAGTAAATCATTTCCGCTATCTCTGCGTTGCTTAGAAGGGGCAATTTTATGAACAATTTGTGAATTGATGATTTCCCAGCAATCTGTTCAAATGTTAAACATTGTTTTTTCTTGTCGGTTTCGATATTATCAAGTAGCAGATTGCTTTAATAGAAAGCATATAAATCAACATATAAAGTAGGTGAAGTATTGCATTATAATAAATATCTTAAATGGTTAGCTGTTGCTTCAACAATCGGTATGCTCCTAATTCTATTAGGTGGTGCCCTTGTAACGAAAACAGATAGCGGGATGGGTTGCGGAAGACATTGGCCAGGCTGTAATGGACAGCTGATTCCAGATGTAATCACAGCAGAAGTATTAATAGAATTTTCCCATCGATTAGTTACAGGTGCAGTGGGTATATTAATTGCAGCTTTATCTATATGGTCATGGCGTGCATTAGGACATGTTAGGGAAACAAAATTTCTATCTTTTATGGCATTATTTTTCTTAATACTACAGGCCTTGATTGGTGCAGCACAAGTATTATGGGGTCAAGGTGACTTTATACTTGCTCTTCACTTTGGAATCTCCTTAATTTCCTTTGCAGCAGTATTACTTCTAACTCTCTTAATATTTGAAGTAGATAAAAAGTTTAATGCTGATAAAGTGAGAATAGGAAAGACGCTGAAATTCCATACAATCGGTGTAATTTTATATTCTTATATCGTTATCTATACAGGCGCTCTAGTGAGACATACCGAATCAAGCTTGATTTGTAACGATTGGCCACTATGTAACAACGAGAGCTTTGCACTTCCTTCTAATTTATACGAATGGGTGCAGATGGGACATCGTTTAGCTGCTGGACTAATATTTATTTGGATATTAATCATTGCTATTCATGTCATAAAGCATTATAAAGATCAAAAGGTAGTATATTGGGGCTGGATTATCGCCTTAATTCTAGTAAGCTGCCAGGTAACAACCGGAGCTATCGTTGTCTTTACGAAACTCAACCTCTACATTGCATTATTACACTCATTATTCATATCACTCCTATTCGGACTGCTATGTTATATGGTATTATTGCTATCTCGTAGTAAAATAAAAGAATAGCATAACTAAGCTGTACGGACTAAACCGTACAGCTTTTCTTTACCCCATATTTTAGTAGATTAATACACATCCATTCTCCCCTTTTTTAAACCAAACACATACCAATTCCCTACAAAACAGCTTATATATCTATCTACCATCAAAAGCAATCATAAAAAAGCTTTAGACAAAGCAGCCTCGGCAACTCCTATAGAAACAGGGTGATGCGTGAGCGATAGCACCCTGTGATAGTGTTTAGCTATGGCTCATTCTAAACAGGAAAAGTGTCCGCCTAAAGCGATTTCACTTTCTTTATCTCCACATGTCTAATAGTAGTGGCCAATCCCTCATTATCTTCACCTCAGAAGTGACAGGCAGCTTTGACTTACTTTAGGGCTGGAAAACTAAGAACGACATGTCGTGTGACAACGTTTCCCTGACCAACATCCTATTGGCCTCACGGAAAGCGTCTGACACAACGGAGAACCTGGAATCATAAGAATTAGAAAGAAAAAAGGGTGGTCAAGCCCCCTTCCTTTCTTGATAAGTAGTGTTATTCATTCTAATATTGATTGATTAAAATTCATTAATAGAAGGAAGTACTACTGGTTCGTAGCAGCGGCGGCGACTCCTGCGGGAGCAGGGTGATAGGTAAGACAGCACAGCCACTCGCGTAAGAGTTGGGTGCTTACTTCCGGAAAGCATCTAAGCAGTGGAACCTAGAGTCTTAGAAATCTGAATGAAGAAAAGCAGACGACCAGCCAATTTCTTTATTGATAAGTTTTATTCTTTCTGATATTTATTATTAAAATTCATTTAAATTTATAGAAGATAACACTATTTGGTTCGGAGCAGCGTCGGCGACTCCTGTGGGAGCAGGGTGGTAGGTAAGACAGCACAACCACGCGCGTTAGCGATGGGTGCTGGCTTACCACGCCCCCACGGAAAGCGTCCGACGCAGCGGAGAACCAGCGGTTCAAAATAAAAAAGCACTTACGATCCCATCATCCAGATAGAATCATAAGCGCTCATTTAATTTGCCCTAACCCAATATTTTGGTATAGGCACTAACTTACTTTAATATATAGACAGCCTTATTGTCTTTCCATTTCAATTAGCAAATCACCTGTTTGGATGCCTTCTCCAGCACCTACATAAATCTCTTTCACGATTCCATCATATGGAGCTTGAACCGTCGTCTCCATCTTCATCGCTTCCGTAATTAGTAGATGCTCTCCTCGTTTCACGGAATCACCTTTTGACACAACTACCTTCAATACAGTCCCAGGCATCGTTGCGCCAATATGGCTTTCATTCGTTACATCCGCTTTTGGTTTCGTCAGATGAGTCGTTTCCATATTCATATCTTGTATCGTAATCTCACGTGGCTGACCATTTAACTCAAAATAAATGATACGATTGCCTTCTGCTGTAGGCTCACTAATCGATACAAGCTTAATCATTAGCGTCTTTCCAACCTCTATTTCGACTTCAATCTCTTCTCCAAGATTCATACCATATAAGAAGGTTGGCGTATCTAACACGGACACATCACCAAAGTTTTTCACTGTGGCGCAATATTCGTCGAATACCTTTGGATAAAGCGTATAGGCAAGAACCTCTTGACAAGAAACAGGTCTACCCATCTTTTCAAATAGTTGTTTTTCAATCTCTTCAAAGTTGACTGGCTCTAATAATTCACCAGGTCTTACCGTGATAGGCTTGCGATCTTTTAAGATGACTTTTTGTAGCTCTGCCGGGAAGCCACCATATGGTTGCCCAATATACCCTTCAAAAAATTCAATAACAGAGTCAGGGAAGTCTACCATTTTCCCTCTCGTAATCACTGAAATTTCATCTAGATTATTTTGTACCATAAATAAAGCCATGTCTCCCACAATCTTAGAAGATGGGGTTACTTTTACTACATCCCCGAACAATAAATTAACTCGGGAATACATTTCTTTAACCTCTTCCCATCTGTCACCTAATCCAACAGCCTTTGCTTGCTGTTGAAGATTGCTATACTGTCCACCTGGCATTTCGTGTACATAGATTTCTGTATGTGGGCTCATCATGCCACTTTCAAAGTCTTTGTAGTATTTACGAACGCCTTCCCAATAGCCAGATAGCTTTTCAAAGGATTGCACATCTCCAATAATCTCTCGTGAACTGCCTTTCATCGCATAGCTCAAGCTGCTTGCACTTGGCTGTGAGGTTAAACCAGCCATAGAACTTAGAGCAGTGTCTAAAATATCTACTCCTGCATCGATTGCCTTTGCATATGTGTAAATACCATTTCCACTTGTGTCGTGCGTATGAAGGTGAATTGGTATATCCACTGTCTCCTTTAGCTCGCTAACTAGACGATATGCTGCCTCCGGTTTTAACAAACCAGCCATATCTTTAATTGCCAGAATATGTGCTCCTAGCTGCTCTAGTTCCTTCGCCATGTCCTTATAATATTGAATTGTATATTTACTTCTTGAAGGGTCTAAAATGTCTCCTGTATAGCAAATAGCCGCCTCTGCAATCTTTCCGGACTGTCTAGTAGCATCGATCGCTACTTCCATCCCTTTGATCCAGTTCAAGCTGTCGAATATTCGGAATACGTCCACACCTGCTTCTGCAGAGCGTTGAATAAACTCACGAATCACATTATCTGGATAGTTTTTATATCCTACTGCATTTGCTCCACGGAAAAGCATTTGGAACAACACATTCGGAATCATTTCGCGCATTTTAATCAAGCGATCCCATGGATTTTCTTTTAAGAATCGGTATGCAACATCGAAAGTTGCTCCTCCCCACATTTCAAAGGAGAACAGGTCATGCATCCCTCTAGCAGATTGCTTTGCTATCGCATACATGTCATAGGATCTAACACGTGTTGCTAATAACGACTGATGAGCATCGCGGAATGTCGTGTCTGTTAACAGAACGTTTTTTTGATCCTTCACCCACTTCATCAGACCTTCTACACCCTGCTGCTCTAAAATATCCTTTGTTCCTGCAGGAGGTGCCTCTGATAAATCGAAGTTTGGTATCGTTGTCTGTTCAAATGCCGGCTTACCCTTTTGCTCAATTCCTGGGAAGCCGTTTACAGTCACGTTTCCTATGTAGTTCAGCAACTTCGTGCCACGGTCTTTTCTAGTCGGGAATAAAAACAGCTCTGGTGTTGTATCGATGAAGCTAGTATTAAATTGACCTGATAAAAACGATGGGTGCTTAACAACATTCTCTAAGAAAGGAATATTCGTTTTAATTCCTCTAATACGGAACTCTTGTAAATTCCGGTCCATCTTCGCTGCTGCTTCTTTAAAGGACATTCCCCATGTAGAAACCTTTACTAAAAGAGAATCGTAATAAGGGGATATAACTGCTCCCTGGAAGCCATTTCCTGCATCTAGACGAACTCCAAAGCCACCGCCTGAGCGATAAACCATAAGCTTCCCAGTATCAGGCATGAAGTTATTTAGTGGATCCTCTGTAGTAACACGAGACTGAATGGCATAACCAAATAACGGGATATCCTCCTGCTTCGGTATGTTCATATCCTCGCTATTTAAAGACAATCCATCGGCAATTTTAATTTGCGCATGGACAATATCAATCCCTGTAATCATTTCAGTAATTGTATGCTCCACCTGAATACGTGGATTTACTTCGATGAAATAAAATTCATTATCCGTAACCAAAAACTCTACAGTACCTGCATTAACATATCCAACATTATTCATTAGCTTGACTGCCGCCTGACAGATTTCATCTCTTAGCTGTGGGCTCAATGAATTAGAAGGTGCAATTTCTACTACCTTTTGATGTCTTCTTTGAATAGAACAATCACGCTCGTACAGGTGAAGAAGATTTCCTTCTTTGTCACCAAGGATTTGAACCTCTATATGCTTTGGCTTATCAATAAATCTTTCAACATAAACCTCGTCTGAGCCAAATGCTGCTTTAGCCTCTGATTTCGCACGATCATAAGCACTCTCCAGCTCCTCCTTCGAAGGCACCACGCGCATTCCACGTCCGCCTCCACCTAAGGAAGCCTTAATCATCAGAGGGTAACCATGCTTTTCTCCAAAGGCTCTCATTTCCTCTAGGCTTCCAACCGGACCGTCACTACCAGGTATAACTGGAATTCCAGCATTTATTGCCTGCTCACGTGCCTTTACTTTATCTCCAAACATATCTAAATGTCTCGATTCAGGTCCAATAAAAATGATCCCTTCCTCTTCACATCTTCTAGCAAACTCAACATTTTCTGATAGGAATCCATACCCCGGATGGATAGCATCTGCATTACTCTTCTTGGCAATCCGAATAATATCTTCTATATCTAGATAAGCATCAATCGGTTTCTTCCCTTCTCCAACCAGATAGGATTCATCTGACTTAAAGCGGTGGAAAGCTCCACTGTCTTCTTTGGAATATACCGCAACCGTACGTAAGTTTAACTCCGTACATGCACGGAAAATTCGAATAGCAATTTCTCCTCTGTTTGCTACTAATATTTTCTTGATATTATTCATTCACTGCACCCCTTATTGTTTTGACTTTTCTAACTTAACAAACATAGAAACATTCATCAAAATCCCCATTGCGATCGATAACAGAATGACTGACGTACCACCATAGCTGATAAATGGTAATGGTACACCCGTTAATGGGATAAGTCCTAGCATTCCTCCTAGATTCACGAATGTTTGAAAACCTATTATACTGGCTATCCCAGCAGCTATCATTCTTGCTTGAGGATCCTTTGTGGTTATGCTGATTGAAATGGCTTTAAAAACCAGAAAAAATAATCCTAGTAAAACAACAAGCACACCTATCAGTCCTAGCTCCTCTGCAATGATGGCCATGATAAAATCTGTATGTGGCTCTGGCAGGTACCCAAACTTCTGATTCGAATTGCCGAGTCCCAAACCTTTAAGCCCACCTGACCCAATTGCGATATAGCCATTGACAATCTGATAGCCGAAATTAAGTTCGTCTGCAAAAGGATTAAAAAACGCTTCTAATCTTCCTAACCGTCGCTCCGTCAGCAAAGAATCCTTTAATAGGTAAATAACTAACAAACCGAATGCTATTACAATACTAACTAACCCTATCATTTTAGCAAAATACTTAAATTTAATTCCACTAACAGCTATAACTGAAACCGCCACAAAGCAAATAATTAAAGTATTTCCGATATCTGTTTCAAGCATTACGGATACAAATACACCTAGAAGGACCAGTAACGGAGGACCAACTGATTCATTTAATTTATTGATAGTACCTGCTTGATATTTTTTAGTAAAGATAGCCGCAAAATAAAGAACAATCACGATTTTTGCGACTTCCGACGGTTGGATATTCCCAAAGCCGAGGTGAATCCAGCTTTGAGATCCACTTTCCCCACCAGAACCGATAAAATGTACTAACAACAGCAAGGTAAACATGACACCAAGCATTAGCATCATCATCGGCTTACTTTTATAATGCTTATAAGGAAAAATAGACGCGAGAAAAAACGCTGGAAGAGAGATTGCGAGATTCAGCTTTTGGTTATTAAAAAAGACATCCGGCTCCCAACCATACTTGATTACAGCCCAGCCCATACTTGCGCTATAAATCATCACTAGTCCGAACAAGCAAAGAGACAAATAGACAAAAAACAATGGGTAGTCGAAGTGTTTAAAGTATCGTTTGAAATATGTAATCATTTTAACTCCTTGTTTGTACTTAATAAAAAACCTCGTGAAAATACTATAGAAAAAAACTCAAACACGACTTGTTTGAGTTTGTTAATTTATTTTTCTGTATGGATTTCGTGTAAAACAGACAGTTCTTTCTCCAAGGAGGCCATAATTTCTCTACCCTCTTCTTTTTCAAGAAGGCCAAGCTTTACAGCAAAGTCTATTTCACGAGACAAACCAAACATTTGCGTATCAAGAACCTCTTCATATAGAGGACATTGTGGCATTGTCAGATTATCCATTTGAACTTTTATCAATTGAGCTATCTTTTCAGCATCTTTTTTAAGAAGCTCCAATGCTTTCTCCTTATAGGAAACCTGTATATTTGTATCCATGAGGACGCCCCCATTATTTTTATTTCTGTTCTTTAACTTCCTAAAGTGTATCTTTGAAATGAAAAAAATGCAAGTGTTCTATCATGTATAATAGGGAGATAATGAATATTTCTTTAGAAGTTTTCAATTTCCTTGTATACTTATAACTAGAAAGATGAAGGAGGCAATTTTGATGGAATTTATCATTCCTATAAAGGGTGCAGTGAAATTTAGTATTACACTTGACCCATCGGTTTGGATCTTTGATGATCGTAAAATAGATTTAGATGAATACTTCGAAGGAAAATACGAGTATAAAGATGAGTCAGAAGAATATACAAAAGTCACCTCTGCCCATTGGTCTCGTGAAATTATAGAAGGAGCCGTATTTCCTCCTACTTTAAAGTCCGAAAAGAAATATGAAAGAACAAAATTACTAACCAATACCTATGGAATTGATTTAAAGCAATTCATCTTAAACGCAGAACCAAATAAAGACACAACTACTTTAGTCATTGAAACGGCTAATGGAGAGCATAAGCTTGCGCTAGATGATTTAGACAGTATTCTCATGAAATTTAGTCACAAAGGAAAGCCTTTAAAGGAGGATGGACCTGTCCATATTATTTATAAAGACGGTTCAAACCTTAATAATCCCATCAAACAAATCACAGCATTTCGTGTAGAGTAGGAGCTGATGAAATGAAGGTACAATGTGTCATTTGCGATAAAATCGATGAGCTACCACACGACCTACCTCTAGCTAAAAAGCTTCGAAATCGCCCCATTCATACGTATATGTGCACTATTTGTCACCAACGTATTGAAGAAAGAACGAAAGAACGTCTAGCAACTGGGAACTTCTACTTCTACAGAAGCTCACGTTTAATAGAAAACGATTTCTAACCCAAAATAACCACACCCTCTTTATCTAAAAAGAGGATGTGGTTTTCTATTGGTAAAACGAGCCTAAAAGTTGACTTTCGCAAGTAAATCTATTGGAACCGTACGTAACCTCATCACGACTGCAAGTAAAGGCTCCGCCTCCGCAAGTAACCAACTCACAGGCGCACATATTATCTCTACGACCACATGTATTTGAAGAGACATGGGAATGCCTTCCCAAAGAAGCTGTCTAGCTGGCTAAGTGGTAGCGGTCCATCCTTTTCGACTAGTAACTACCAGTCACAAAATATTTTCACCAATATATTCCCATTCTAAATTCAAATCACCGTTTTACTACCCAAGTTAGATTTCACTTACTATTTTCATACGAAAAAGCACTAAAATCCAAGGATTCTAGTGCTTTCTCTTAAGAAGCTGTGCCTCTTTTTTCTAGCTTCATTCGTGTTTTGTAAATAATCAAGATCAATGCTGCTACGATTAATCCTTCTACTACTGGAAGGAAAAAGGCTAGGAACGTTAGCATTAAGCATCCCAAAACTAAGAAGATATAAATCACTACGTTTTGGCTAAATTTCAGCTTTTTGGCAAAGCCTAGCTTATAAACAATCACGGATAACAAAAAGACGATGAAAAACAATACATAACCAGCCACATCGAAGTTTGGCATTACTTCATAGATATATCTAGCGATGCTTGACATCCTACCAAAAACAAATTGCTGCTCCTCCAAGGTTCTACACCCTTTCAGTTACTATTCCTGTTCAGCGTATTTCTTTTTCTTCGCCATACGTTCGCGCTCATTCTTATCAAGAATTTTTTTACGTAAGCGGATTGACTCAGGTGTTATTTCACAATACTCATCATCATTTAGATATTCTAGAGATTCCTCTAGAGACATTAGACGAGGCTTCTTAAGTGTTGTTGTTTGTTCTTTATTAGCAGAACGAATGTTGTTTGCTGCTTTCACTTTTGTGATATTCACTGTTAAGTCATTATCACGTGTATGCTCTCCAACAATCATTCCTTCATAGATTTCTGTTCCTGGCTCTACGAAGATAGTTCCACGATCTTCTACTCCTTGAATTCCGTAAGTAGATGCTGCACCTGTTTCCATTGAAACAAGAACCCCTTTAGATCTGCCTCCTACACGACCAGGTGCCATTGGCTTGTACTCTTCAAAAGTATGGTTGATAATTCCATAACCACGAGTTAGGGTAAGGAATTCTGTTGTATAACCGATTAATCCACGAGCTGGCACTAAGAAGATAAGACGTACTTGGCCGCTTCCGTTATTGATCATATCTAGCATTTCACCTTTACGTACACCGATAGATTCAATAATTGATCCAACGTTTTCTTCAGGCACGTCTATTTGAACACGTTCTACTGGCTCACAACGAACCCCGTCAATGACCTTCACGATAACCTCTGGCTTGGAAACTTGAAGCTCAAAGCCTTCACGACGCATGTTCTCAATTAAAATAGATAAATGCAATTCTCCACGACCAGATACAACCCAAGCATCCGGAGAATCTGTTGGATCTACACGTAAAGATACGTCCGTTTGCAGCTGTGCATCCAAACGTTCTTGAATCTTACGAGCAGTTACCCATTTTCCTTCACGACCTGCAAATGGACTATTATTCACAAGGAACGTCATTTGTAGAGTCGGTTCGTCGATATGAAGAATCGGTAGAGCCTCTTGGTGCTCGATTGGACAAATGGTTTCTCCAACATTGATATCCTCCATACCAGAGATTGCAATCAAATCTCCTGCAGAAGCTTTTTGAATCTCTACTCGTTTCAATCCTAAGAAGCCAAAGATTTTTGTTACACGGAAGTTCTTTACAGAGCCGTCTAATTTCATTAGAGCTACTTGCTGTCCAACTTCGATAGTACCGCGGAAGACACGTCCGATACCGATACGACCAACATAGTCATTGTAATCAAGTAATGATACTTGGAACTGAAGTGGTTCCTCACTATTATCCACTGGTGCAGGAATCTGTTCTACAATTGCATCGTAAATAACTTGCATGTTTTCTTCTTGATCAGCAGGGTCATCTGAAAGACTCGCTGTTCCATTAATACCAGATGCATAGATAACAGGGAATTCTAATTGTTCGTCGTTTGCTTCTAATTCAATGAATAATTCAAGCACTTCATCTACCACTTCAGCAGGACGAGCAAAGTCTCGGTCAATTTTATTTACCACTACGATAGGTTTGATGTTTTGCTCAAGAGCCTTCTTCAACACAAATCGAGTTTGTGGCATACAACCTTCATATGCATCTACGATTAATAGAACACCGTCTACCATTTTCATAATACGCTCTACTTCTCCTCCGAAGTCAGCGTGTCCAGGTGTATCCAAAATGTTGATTTTGGTATCTTTATATTGAATGGCTGTATTTTTCGCTAGAATCGTAATACCACGCTCACGCTCAATATCACCAGAGTCCATTGCTCTTTCTTCTACATGCTCATTTGAACGGAACGTACCAGATTGTTTTAATAATTGGTCAACTAATGTAGTTTTTCCGTGGTCAACGTGTGCTATAATAGCTATGTTTCTTAAATCTTGACGTAATTTTGTCATATTTCCACTCCATATTCTTTTTTCGACTCCATAACTGTGTTATTATATCACAAGCGAGATTAAAGTAATAATTTTTTTCACTATTTTTTTGGAGGTTAACATAAATGGGTAATATTAAATGGATTTTCGTTCTGTTCTCCCTAGGTGCAATGCTTTCTATGGCCTTGATTGGAGTAGCTGTTGCACTACGCAATATACCACTGATCATCCTTTTCATCGTCTTGTTGTGTGTAGTAATGGGCTTTGGCTTTAAAACAAAGAAGCAAATGAGAGAAAAGGGCTTGTTATAGACTCCAATCATCTATAGAGTCAAATTGAATGAATAGCACTTATGATAAAAAATCATAAGTGCTTTCTTATTTCTGCACCAAACAGGGTATCTCCCATTACCTTGCCTCTTTTATTTCTTCCATAAAATATATTCAGATAACAATTGCTCATGTAAGCCAGGCTTCGAAACTAGGAAGGAGCCCTTCTTTAATAGATTGACAGATTCACTCACCAAGGTTGAAACTATTGCCCCTACTTCTTTGGCAATGACCATGCCTCCTGCCACGTCCCACGGGCCTAACCGCATCGACATATAAGCATCTAACTTACCAGTTGCTACATAAGAGATTTCGATAGCAGCAGATCCCAGTGACCGAGTAGCTCGTGCATCCCGAAGTAGTGCAAGCATTCCATCATGCTCAATATATCGATTAGGAGCAATCCAACTAGCATTAACCCCGATAATCGCTTGGTCCACTGTCGTGCTTTCTAAAGGAGGAATTCTAATATCGTTCACATAAGCACCCTCATTAGCTGTGGCACTTACTAGCTCATCCTCCATCACGTTATAAATATACCCGAGTATCCCAACCCCATCTTTGTATATCCCCAAAGAAATCGCAAAGTTTCGCTTAAAATGAATAAAGTTAGTAGTTCCATCAATCGGATCGAGTATCCATACATACCCTTTTAAATCAGTAAAGGTATCCCCAAACCCTTCTTCTCCCAAAATGCGATGGTCTGGATAATCACATCGAATATGGCGAATAAAAAACTGTTCGGTTTCTTTATCGATATTGGTTACTAAGTCATTTGCTGCTTCTTTTGATTCAATAATAAGTTCGGAAGAAAACGAATGCCGTATATTATTAGCTGCTTGTTTAATCAGCGATTTTGCATATTTATCTAAAGAATGTAAGTTCATCGACAGCTCCCCTTCTACAACCATTTCTTCTAGTATAAAGAAAAAAACACCTGCTGTCGTTTACTAGCATGGTGTCTTTTATTATTAGTGTCAGTCGAGTGCATTAAGCTCTTCTAACAGCTTGTGAATTTCTTTCAGCTGCTCCTTGGTATCGCTTATCTCTTCCTCATCGTTGTTTTGCATGGCCTCATATAAAGTTGCAAGCTGGTAATCCAACTCTAATTTCAAGGTCTGGATTTTTTCCTTCTCCATGTCATATTTTCGGATAATATGCACAACCTGTCTCATAGTTAACACACCTTTCTCCACTATAATTTCTTGAATATTTAGAACTTTTATTTTACATTATGCAACTGGTCGATATGTGTTAAATTAATTTAACTACTTACAAGATTTTTACCCATAAATTCGTTAAAATAAACATAGAAAGTGAAAGGAGCCATGATATGAACAAAACTTTTTGGAACAAATCAGACTTTGAAGTATTCGAAATAGAGGGCTTAGAAAATAGGATGACCGCTTTAATTGAACGTATTCGCCCCAAATTTGAGAAATTAGGGGAAGTTTATAGCGGTTACTTTTCAGGAGTATTAGGAGATGAATATTTCCCACATGTCGCTAAACACGCACGACGTTCAGTCAATCCACCAAAGGATAGCTGGGTTGCCTTTGCACCGTATAAACGAGGCTACAAGGCTTTACCACATTTCCAAATTGGTTTATGGGGATCTCACCTCTTTATTATCCTGGCAGTTATTTATGAAGCTCCTGACAAAAAGGGGATTGCAGAGCGCTTACTAAGCAAACAAAATCTCTTTGCTAAATTACCTGAAGATTTTATCGTTTCAGGCGATCATATGAAGCCAGAAGCCTTTCCTATCCAAGAAGCAGGAAAAGACGGTGTAGAGGAGCTTTTAATTAGATTACGCGATGTGAAAAAAGGAGAGTTCCTAGTTGGAAAGCATATACCAAGGGAACAAGCGATCAAGTTAAGCGAAGAAGAATTCTTATCTATCGCAGAAGACACCTTTGATAAACTTCTTCCGATTTATAAAACAATGATTCAAATGAAATAATCAAGAATAGAAACCTCTACATAATCTCTAAAAAATATAGGCGTTCCAGAAGCATGGTGAACTTTGGAACGCCTTTCATTTTACCCTTTGATTATCGTATTATTATCTGATTCCTTCATCTTTTTAATAATTGGGTAGCTTGCATATCCGCTCTCTTTTTCAAAGTCGCGAAAATATGTTTTTTCCTCAGCGATCGAAGGAACTATCTCCTTGAATCGTCTATATTTTTCCATTAGTACCTCTCGTTTAATGCCTTTTTCATAGGCATCCTCTATTGCTTCAAAAAATTGGACAACATCCACTATTTCTTTCGTTGACCAATCCAATGAAAAAGGATAGCTATATTCCATGTCTTCATCTCTCCTATAGACTCCATTTTTTGCGTATGTCTGTTGCTTCCTGAACCATCCTATGGATAAGCTCCTCCGTCGTCGGAATATCCTTTATCATCCCAATCGCTTGACCTGCCCAGCCGAAGCCTTGATTGTCTAAGCCATTATAAATGAATTGCTTATTAGCTTCTCCACTTATATAGTCCTTCAGCTGGTCATAAGTAGGGTTTTCTTGCTCCAGTTTCAGGATTTTATCGGTCCATTCGTTTTTTAAGGCCCTTGCTGGCGCTCCTAACGATCTTTTTATAACGACCGTATCATTTTCTTCTTTCGTTAATATGGCTTGTTTATAGGCCTCAGATGCATGGATACATTCCTTTGTTGCAATAAATCTTGTACCCATTTCGATGCCCTCTGCTCCTAACGCATGCGCAGCCATCCAGCCACGGCCGTCCGCTATGCCACCCGAAGCTATGACGGGGATAGATACGGCATCTACTACCTGAGGAATTAATACCATTGATCCTACGTCATCTCTTCCAAGATGACCTCCACCTTCCTGACCAACTACCATTACTGCATCAGCACCTAATTGCTCTGCCTTTTTCGCTTGACGCTTTGCCGCAACAAGCACTAATTTTTTAATCTTGGTATTTGCCAGCTTTTCTAATAAAGGAGCAGGGTTTCCACCAGTCATAGAAATGACAGGGACATCTTCTTCTATCGCTACTTCCAACATATGCTCATATGGTTTTCCTGTTTGTCCAATCGCATAGTTTACTCCGAACGGCTTATCCGTTAGCGTCCTAACTCGATGAATTTCCGCTCGCAGCTCTTCAGGAGTTTTTAAACTCATGGCAGTGATTTGGCCAAGTCCTCCCGCATTAGAAACAGCTGCACAAAGATCAGAATATGCCAAATAAGCTAAACCACCTTGAATGATTGGATATTTTATTTGCAGCAACTCTGTAACTCTCGTTTGGAATGTCATAGTCTTTCCCCCTTTTCATCAGTGTAAAGAATCCTTTAGCAGGTTTCAAATACTAACATTTTTATAGTAATACTTTTCCTGAAATGCTATAATTCTCTTGTTTCAAAAAGTTCCAATTATATTAGTAGAATAAAAATTTCCGTATAGAGGTGGTATAAGAATTGTCACAATTAGAAACTCCTATTTTCGATGCGCTTTTAAAGCACCGAAATCGACACCCTATCCAGTTTCATATACCTGGTCATAAAAAAGGAAAAGGAGTAGACCCTGCATTTCGTGAATTTGTCGGCGATAATATCCTTTCTATAGATTTAATCAATATTGCTCCACTGGACGATTTACATTCTCCAAAAGGAGCAATAAAAAAAGCTCAGCAGCTAGCTGCAGAAGCATTTGGAGCAGATGAAACCTTCTTCTCTGTACAGGGAACAAGTGGTGCAATTATGACGATGATACTTACTATTTGCGGACCCGGAGACAAGCTACTCGTACCTAGGAACGTACACAAATCTATTATGTCTGCAATCGTTTTTGCGGGAGCGATCCCTGTGTTTATTCATCCAGAGGTAGACCAAGAGCTTGGTGTCTCCCATGGAATTTCTGTAGAGTCAGTAGAAAAGGCACTGGAAGCACATCCAGACGCTAAGGGACTTTTGGTGATTAATCCTACATACTTCGGTCTGGCAGCGGATTTAAAGAAGATTGTTGATTTAGCACATGCCAAAAACATTCCTGTTGTTGTCGATGAAGCTCATGGGGTTCATATTCATTTCCACGAAGCGCTACCGATCTCTGCGATGGAAGCTGGAGCAGACATGGCTGCGACCTCTGTGCATAAGCTAGGTGGCTCAATGACGCAAAGCTCCGTGCTAAACGTACGAGAAGGGTTGGTGTCCTCTAAAAGAGTACAATCGATCTTGTCCATGCTTACAACGACGTCCACTTCCTATCCGCTTTTGGCATCTTTAGATACTGCTAGAAGACAGCTTGCCATTCATGGAGAAGATTTGATTGGTGATGCCATTAGAATAGCAAAGGATACAAGAAAAAGAATCAATGCAATCCCCCATATCCGATGTGTGGGAGAAGAAATCTTAAAAACATCCGCAACGTATGATATGGATCCTACAAAGCTATTAATTAGCGTGAAAAATTTAGGAATCACCGGTTACGAGGCGGAAACATGGCTTCGAGAAAAAGCAAACATTGAAGTGGAGCTATCCGATTTATATAATATCTTGTGTTTAATTACTTTAGGAGATACAAAAAAAGAGGCAAACTTACTAGTAAACGCTCTTACTAGAATGGTAGCTGCACACGAATCAGAAGCAGCGGTTGTGGAGCCTTCTGTAACATTACCTGAAATCCCTGGTCTCGCTATGTCTCCAAGAGATGCATTCTATGCAACAACCGAGGCCATTCCCTTAGCCAAGGCAGCCGGCAGAATTTCTGCTGAATTTGTTATGGTCTATCCTCCTGGGATTCCTATTTTTATTCCCGGGGAAATAATTACTCAAAATAATATAAATTATATCCATATGAACCTTGAGGCTGGTTTACCGGTTCAAGGCCCCGAGGACGATACCTTAGAGATGATTCATGTAATTAAAGAGCAACAGCCGATATTTTAATGAGAAGTTTTAGACGGTCAAAAGTAAAACACCTATGATAAAAAATCGTAGGTGTTTTTAGATGTAATCATCTATTAGAATGACATTTTTGTAGAATAATTAGAAAACATAGCCTTTGCTATTTCGAAATACTTTTTGTTTCATAAAATTAACGCAAAGAGCGGTGAAACGAAAGCTCCAAAAATAGCGCTTAACGTCATTCCTACCGTTCCCATCGTTAAGGTTTCTTCACCATATTCGTTCAATTTAGTTAGCCCAATTCCGTGAGAGGCACTCCCCATAGAGATCCCTCGACTTACTGCACTTTCTATCCCACCATATCTAAATAATAGAGGTCCAAATAAAGCTCCTATCAGCCCGGCGATAATTACTAGAACTGCTGTCAACGTAGGGAGACCACCAATACTTTCACTAATTGGCATCGCTACAGGGGAAGTAATGGATTTGGGTAAAAACGAGAGTAAAACTTCTTTTTCGAAAGAAAAAATCTTAGATAAAATAGTTATACTAATCATGCCAGATAGCAATGCAACGAAAACACTCATCACTAAAGTCGGTAGATACTTTAGAAGCTTCTCTCTATGTATATAGAGCGGATATGCCATGCTAACAACCGCCGGCCCAAGCATTCCGTCAATCCATTTAGCACCTGACATATACGTCTCATAGGAAACATCTAGCAAACTCAAGATCATGACGGTTATAGTAGTCGTCGTTAAAATGGGCAGAAGCAACGGATAAGTAAATCTTCTATATACATACGTCATACCCACATACAGAAGAATGGTCCCTAAAATAACCACGATAGCTGTCATGAAGCCGTTTCCTCCTTCGCCCATTTCTTCAAAAAGAACTCACACACTCTCCCCGTTATAAAAATAGTGAAAATCGTACTTGCAATCAAAGAAAATAGCATAAGTCCTCCAGTCCAAGAAAGAAATTGAGGATATTTCATAATTCCCGCAGTAGCTGGAACGAAGAAAAGAGCAAGAAATGCTAACAAAAATCCTGCTCCATCTTTTATATAGCTAACAGGAATAATTTTCAGCTGTAAACAGATAAACAATAAAATCAGTCCAAGCATACTTCCAGGAAACGGAATAGAAAGCATCTCCACAATCAACGTTCCTAAGAAAGAGAATAGATATAAAAATACAATCTGAAATAGGATGAATACTATCTTTTTCATATAAGACCTCGAAAAGTTCCCCCTCCATTATTATGTAAGAATAGAAAATATTTTACGCTTATTCTGCCTACTTGTCTATGAATATAGTTCGTTTAGAAAACGGCCTAGGTAGACAGTTTTTTTGGGAAATGGTCACTTTTCGCTTGCAAAAAGTGGAGAGCATTCCCATGCTTTTTCCAATACAAGCGGTTTGTTGAACAATACGTGTGCTTGCAATTCAGTTACTTGCGGAGGCGGACCGGTTACTTGCGCTCGTGATGAGGTTACTTGCGGTTCCAGTAGATTTACTTGCGAATGTCAACCAAATTGCTAGCTACCGCTCCTGATCTAGCTAACCCTGGGTAGACAGGTTCTTTACAATCAACGCCTAATAAAAAAGCACCTACGATTCCCTACTATAAGTAGAATCGTAAATGCTTGTTACTGCCTGTTTAAAGTCCTTTAATTGTTTTAGGGTCGACAAAGCCAAAGCCTTTTGCTCGAAGACCTTCCACAATTTTCGGTAAGGCCGCCGCTGTCCACTCTCTATCATGCATCAGGAGATTTGCACCATTTGTTAAATAAGGTGTATTTACCATGATTTCTGCTAAGCTCTCGGCATCCATATATTGTTTTTCCCAATCGTAGCCATATGTCCAATTCATGAGGATCATGCCTTCTTGCTTTACAAGTGATTTACTAAAATCTGTATTTGCACCAAATGGAGCTCGGAAGAATTTGGGCTTTTCACCGATAATCTCTTCGATTGTTTTATTTAACTCCAAAATTTCATTTCGTTGCTGTTCCTCGGTACTATCTTTCAGATTTGCATGAGTTTGCGTGTGATTACCAATAGCAAAGCCTAGCTCATGGATTGTCTTTAGGTTCTTCTGTCCTTCTTCCGAATCAAGGAAGTGTCCATTTACAAAGAAAATGGCAGGAACCTCTAACTCTTTTAATGTTTTGGCCATTTCTACTGCATGCTTATCAGGCGCATCGTCAATCGTCATTAGTACAACCTCGGGATCAGCATCCGCAATAGGATCTAGCGTCCAGTTGGCAGGATTAAGTTCATAGAGCTCTTCCACTTGTTCTACAGGTGGCTCTTCCTCTACAGTCTCTTTTTCTACAACTTGTTCTGTTTCAAGCTCTTGAGAAGTAGTTATTGTATCTTGTGGCTTTTCTTCCACCTCTTTTGCTTCTTCACCACTACAAGCCCCTAACCCTAGTAACAAAGCTGCTAATAACATCTTAGTTGCATTTTTCATATGTATTCCTTCCCTTCTCTTTCTTCATTTTACCAATGTAGTTTCCCAGGTGACAGTGTATATATTCTCCATTCCCTATATTTTGGACAAAAAACAAGCATACATGCAGCTTATTAATACCCAAATATACCCGTGCTACCACTAGTCTATCTTGTTCCTATTTTAGGCAATAAAAAAAGTACGGAGAAAATATTCTCCGTACCCTTATGTGAAATAAATTATTTAGAGATAATGTGGATTGGGTGACCCATTACCACTTCTGCAGCTTCCATTGCAATTTCACCTAATGTTGGGTGAGCATGAATAGTCATCGCAATATCTTCTACAGTCATACCAGCTTCAATTGCAAGACCAAGCTCAGCAATCATGTCAGATGCTCCTTGACCTACAATTTGTGCACCAAGTAATAAACCATCCTCTTTACGTGAAACAAGCTTCACGAAGCCTTCTGCAGCATTTAATGCAAGCGCACGGCCGTTAGCACCAAATGGGAATTTCCCTGCTACTACGTCAAAGCCTTGCTCTTTTGCTTGTGCTTCAGATAAACCTACTGTAGCAAGTTCTGGATCTGTGAAGCATACTGCTGGGATTGCTAGGTAATCTACAACAGAGGATTGACCAGCGATTGCTTCAGCAGCAACTTTTCCTTCATAAGAAGCTTTGTGTGCTAATTGAGGACCAGCAACAATATCTCCAATTGCATAAATGTTTGGAATGCTTGTGCGGCATTGTTTATCTACTTCAAGTAAACCGCGCTCAGCAAATTTGATGCCTAGCTCCTCTAAGCCGATTTCGTCTGTGTTTGGACGACGACCTACAGTTACTAATACATAATCAGCTTCCACTGATTTTTCTTCTCCTCCAGCTTCGTAAGTAACAGTAACGCCTGTTTCTGTTTCTACTACACCTTTAGCAGAAGCCTTCACGACTACATCTACGCCTTTTTTCTTCAAGCCTTTTTTCACGATAGTAGTCATTTGTTTTTCGAAACCAGCTAGGATATCGTCTCCACCTTCGATAATCGTAACTTGAGAACCAAGGTTTGCATAAGCAGAACCAAGCTCTGTTCCGATGTATCCTCCACCGATTACTACTAATTTCCCTGGGATTTCTTCAAGGTTTAATGCGCCAGTTGAGTTAATCACACGTTTTGTATATTTGAAAGTTGGAATTTCAACCGGACGAGATCCAGTTGCAATAATAGCGTTTTTGAATTTATATGTTTGAGCAGAAGACTCATCCATTACACGAACAGTATTCGCATCTACAAAATAAGCTTCTCCACTAACAACCTCTACGTTATTCCCTTTCAATAAGCCAGATACTCCACTAGTTAGTTTCTTTACAACACTATCCTTGAAAGCTTGTGCTTTTGAAAAGTCAATTTTTACGTCAGTTGCTGTAATACCCATATCATCAGAATGCTTTGCTTGTTCGAAACGGTGACCAACAGAAATCAATGCTTTTGATGGGATACACCCAACATTTAAGCACACTCCACCAATGTGTTCTTTTTCTACTACAACAACCTTTTGACCAGTTTGTGCAGCACGAATCGCCGCTACGTAACCTCCAGGTCCTGAACCAATTACCAAAGTATCTGTTTCAATCGGGAAATCTCCTACTACCATTTTTTACGCCTCCATTAATAATAATTCTGGACTGCTTAGTAAACGTTTCAAATGATTTAACGCATGCTGTGCAGTCGCTCCATCGATCATACGATGATCGAAGCTCAAAGATAATGCTAACACAGGAGCCGCTACAATTTCACTATTTTTTATTACAGGTTTTTCTGAAATTCGACCAATTCCGAGTATTGCTACCTCTGGGTGATTAATAACTGGTGTGAACCACTGACCTCCAGCAGAACCAATATTCGTGATAGAGCAGGAAGCTCCTTTCATTTCTGCAGGAGATAGCTTACCTTCTCTAGCCTTAGTAGCTAGGGTATTAATTTCATCAGAGATGGCAAAGACAGATTTACGATCTGCATGCTTAATCACTGGAACTAAAAGACCTTTTTCTGTGTCAGCTGCAATACCGATATTATAATAATGCTTTTGAACAACTTCATTTGTTTCATCGTCATATGACGTATTTAATAATGGATATTCACGAAGCGTGCTTACTAATGCTTTTACCACATATGGTAAATAAGTTAGCTTAATGTTTTTCTCAGCTGCGATATCCTTGAATTTTTTACGATGAGCAACTAGCTCTGTTACATCTACTTCATCCATTAGCGTAACGTGCGGAGCAGTATGCTTCGAGTTAACCATTGCTTTCGCAATCGCTTTACGCATTGGAGAAAGCTTTTCTCTTGTTTCTGGGAAGTCGCCCTCTAAAGCAACTGGTGCTGTTGTTGTTTCTTCTGTTGTAGTGTTTGCTTCCTCTACTTCAGTAGAAGCAGCTGCAGCAGATGGCTGATCACCAGATAGGAACGCATCAATATCTTCTTTTAAAATACGACCATTGTTACCAGTTCCAGTAACTTTTAGAATGTCCACACCGTTTTCACGTGCATATTTACGAACAGAAGGCATTGCAATAATTCGATTATTAGCACTTGCTTCTTCTTTGACTGGAGCAATACCTACCGGTGTCTTTCCAGCCTCTGCTACTGGTGCCTCTTGATTGTTATTGTTAGAAGTCTCTACTGACTCCTTCTCCAAGTTTTGACCACTTTCATAAGTAGCTTGAACTTGCTCCTCTGTTTTCTTTTCCCCACCATGGTCTCCTTTAAACTGAAGATCCTCATAGCCAGGAGCGTCGAGCTTTACTAGTACATCTCCTACAACAGCAACCGTACCTTCTTCTACTAGTACATCTGTTACTTTCCCTTTTACAGGAGAAGGAATTTCAACGACTGCCTTGTCGTTTTGTACTTCACATAAAATATCGTCCTCTTCTACTTCATCGCCTGGTTTTACAAACCACTTAACAATTTCTCCTTCATGTATACCTTCTCCGATGTCAGGTAAACGAAACTCAAATGACAAAGTCCTCATCCTCTCTATAGTAAATAGTAAAAATTATATTAGAACGTTAACACTTTCTTAGCTGTTTCCATTATGTCCTTAGAGTTTGGAAGCCATACTGTTTCCGCTTGCGAGAATGGATATACAGTATCTGGCGCTGTTACTCGAAGCACAGGAGCTTCTAAGCTTAAAATAGCTCTTTCAGTGATTTCTGCAACTACGTTTGCAGCAATACCAGCTTGTTTTTGTGCTTCTTGTACAACAATCGCACGATTTGTTTTTTCTACAGAGCTGATAATTGTTTCAATATCTAGAGGCTGAACCGTACGTAAGTCAATTACCTCTACAGAATATCCTTCTTTTTCAAGCTCTTCTGCAGCTTTTAAGCTTTCATGTACCATCGCACCATATGCAATGATTGTTAAGTCTTTTCCTTCACGCTTCACATCTGCTTTTCCAAGTGGAATTGTATAAGACTCTTCTGGCACTTCTCCACGGAAAGAACGATACAATTTCATATGCTCTAAGAAAACAACAGGGTCGTTATCTCTAATAGAAGCAATTAGTAATCCTTTTGCATCGTATGGAGTAGATGGGATTACTACCTTCACACCTGGGCTAGATGTCATAAGTAACTCTAAGCTATCTGCATGCATTTCTGGTGTATGTACGCCCCCACCAAATGGAGAACGAATAGTTACTGGAGCATTGAATGCTCCTCCTGTACGGAAGCGCATACGAGCCAATTGGCCGCTGATCGAATCCATTACCTCATAGACAAATCCAAAGAACTGAATTTCAGGCACTGGACGGAAGCCTTGAAGTGATAACCCAACAGCTAGTCCACCAATTCCAGACTCAGCTAACGGAGTATCAAATACTCTGTCCTCTCCAAACTCTTTTTGAAGTCCTTCCGTAGCACGGAATACCCCACCATTATTACCAACGTCTTCGCCGAAGACTAACACATTTTCATCGTTTTTAAGCTCACAACGAAGTGCATCCGTTATTGCTTGAATCATTGTCATTTGTGCCATCGGTTACTTCGACTCCTTCTCTGTATAGTAAGCTAATTGCTCTTCTAAGTTATATGGATTTTCTTCATACATAATCTTCATTAAGTCTGTTACTTTTTGTTTTGGTGCAGCGTCTGCTTTTTTAATCGCATCTTTAATTTCCTCTTTTGCACGTTCGATTACTTCATTCTCTTTTTCTTCACTCCAAATACCTTTTGCTTCTAGATATTTACGGAAGCGAACAATCGGGTCTTTTTTCTCCCATGCAGAGTCTGTTTCAGATGTACGGTAACGAGTAGGATCGTCACCTGCCATTGTATGCGGTCCATAACGGTAACAAAGCGTTTCAATTAGACTTGGACCTTCTCCGTTCACTGCTCTTTCTCTAGCATCTCTTGTTGCTACATAAACAGCTAGCGGGTCCATTCCATCAACTAATATACTTGGAATACCTGCAGCTATACCCTTTTGAGCAATCGTTTTTGCAGCAGTTTGAAGTTCTCTCGGTGTAGAAATAGCATACTGGTTGTTTTGTACAATAAATACAGCTGGCAAGCGGTATGCTCCAGCGAAGTTGATTCCTTCATAGAAGTCCCCTTGTGATGACCCACCATCACCTGTGTACGTGATAGCAATTGATTTCTTGCCACGTTTTTGCATTCCCATTGCGACACCAGCCGCTTGGATATATTGTGCACCAATGATAATTTGTGGAGGGAAAACGTTTACACCTTCAGGTATTTGGTTCCCCATAAAGTGACCACGTGAGAAAAGGAACGCTTGCCATAAAGGTAATCCGTGCCACACAATCTGAGGTACATCACGATAACCAGGTAAGATGAAATCCTCTTTTTCACATGCGAAATGTGAAGCAAGCTGTGAAGCTTCTTGTCCCGCTGTTGGTGCGTAGAATCCTAAACGTCCTTGACGGTTAAGCGAAATAGAACGTTGGTCTAAGATTCTTGTGTAAACCATGCGCGTCATTAATTCCACTAAATCTTCATCTGATAATTTAGGGTCTGCTTCCTTGTTTACAATTTCTCCTTCTTCATTCAAGATCTGGAACATTTCAAATTTTTCTTCAATCTCTTGAAGCGTTTTCATAGGATCAAACTTCGATGCCTTTTTAGATGCCATTTAGCAACTCTCCTTTTGTTCTGTATTAAAATGTTTTCACGAACCGAGTAATACAACTTCATTTCCACCTTAGTATACTTAAGAATAAATGAAGGGTCAATCATCTAGAATCCTAATATTTTTTTATTAGAAAATTAGAAATATATTTAGCTGTTATAGTTCTTTTTTCTTCCTGTAATATATCAGGAGAATAAAAAAAGCAGTACTATTAAAGTACCACCTTTTCAGAAAACTATTCATCTTGTAGGACAGTAAAAGCTTCTCGCTTTACATCATTTAAACTAGCAGTTAGCTCATTAAAATGATCAACAGCTTGTTGAACAACCTCATTTTGCTTATTTACCTGTTCTACCTGGTCTTGTATTGTCCCAATATTAGCCTCTTCATCAAGTAACATATTATACAAGTCGCCTTGTAAAGCTGTTAGAGCATCATATTCACCGATTAGTTTATCATAAGCTTCATAACGATTTTTTAAGGCATTTTGTACTTTTTTGATACCTTCTTTTTCTACTTCGTCTTCTGTATCAGCAACAAGGGAAGTTAATTCTTCCATCTTTTCCTTCGCAGCTTCTATGGAAGTTTTTTCTTTTTCCACTAGAGCTATGCGTTCTTCCAATATTTTAGCAGTATCTTCCACCTGGACAGCAAGCTCATCCTGTTGATCTTGTGTAAGCTCCATCATTCTTTGAAAATTTGTTTGCTCTTTTATTTCAGTTTCTGCTAAGTCTGCTTGCACATCACGATAATCACTTTCTAATTCATAAATATCTGAAAGGATATTAGAAAGCTTTTGTTCCGTTGTATCACCAAAGGAACACGCAGAAAGGAGTAATAGCATGCAGAAGGGGAAAATATATCTCACTAGTTTCATTGCTCAACCTCCTATCTTCCTTTTAAACTATAATAGTTATGAGATGGAAATTCAACTGAACCATATGCTCTTTTTGTTTAGCTTACGTGTAACTTTCGTTATAATATATATATGAAAACGGAAAGGACGATTGAAATGATTTTAATGAAAGATATTATCCGAGACGGTCACCCAACCTTACGTAAAAAAACAGCCGAGATGACATTTCCATTGTCTGAGGATGATATTAAGCTGGCAAACGACCTTCTAGAGTATGTAAAAAATAGTCAGGACGAAGAAATTGCCAGCAAATATAACCTACGAGCGGGAATCGGACTTGCTGCTCCACAGGTCAATCAAGAGAAAAGAATGTTCGCTCTCCATTTAACCGATGAAAATGACGAACTAGTAAGCTTTGTAGCAGTCAATCCTAAAATAATCAGTCACTCTGTAGAAAAAACCTATATTACCTCCGGCGAAGGATGTCTTTCCGTTGACGAGGTAATCGAAGGCTATGTACCTCGTTATGCGAGAATTACCGCTACCGGCTTTTACCCAGATGGCACGCCATTTAAAAAACGCTTAAAGGGATTACCAGCTATTGCATTTCAGCATGAGCTAGACCATTTAAACGGAATCATGTTTTACGATCATATAAATAAAGAAAACCCTTATGCTGAAATACCAGATGCAACTCCATATAACAGATCCTAAAAACCCTCCTCGGAGGGTTTTTATTCTTTTTAATTTACTTAGAAAGAAAAACGATAAAGACACCTTCTTTTAGTTTCTCAATGGTTACAGAGATGATAGCTTCTTTCTAATTTAAAAAAAGCATTTCGATAAACGCTGTCTCTTTATTGTATATCTTATACATAAAGTACATCAAAATGATTATGGCAAAAAGGGGAGATGACTCGTCGAGCAATTCATCTATAAGAAAGATTGGTTTAAGCGAAAAATTTTCCTTTTTTATAGCAGCAATCTGTCTTCCATGGATTTTTACCTCGACATCCTTATTCCAATTTTCTTCCACTAGTAACTTTTCTCCTTCTATTTCTCCTACGACACAAAAGTAAAGCAAACTGCTTCCAGTCTTATCTTTTAAAAAGTAGTTTTTCCCCCCTACTTCTATCAAATATCTAGCACTCAGAAAATTATAAAAGCCTCTTTTTTTAATTCCCATGGACACCTTATTCCCTTTATTAGATGTAAAGGAAAAAGTATGTTCTTTTTCACAATCCAGGATGTCTGCTTCTCCAATAAAGCCTACACACTCTTGTTCTTCGTTTACCACCTCAAACGCTTTACCTCTGTCAATATACACAACCTCTCGAAAGAAATACTGCTTCAAGTCCCTCTCTCCTTAGACTGTCATACTTATCTAAATCAATCGACTTCCCATCGTTGAATAGCCGTACTAATTTTACGGGGAGGGATGATAAAAGTTCCACCTAACTTAACAGATATCGGAAGAATTTTATATGTATACCAGAATACCGAGCAAAGCCTCTATACTTGAAAAGTAAAACACACTGAATAATCCTTCTACAACGGGCTTGGACAAAAAAAACAAGAGGATCTATTTCGATCCTCTTGTTTTTATACGGAGACGATATCAGCTAACCTAGGCATTGCCGAAAGTGCACCCATTCTAGTTGCACACATAGCCCCCATCGAATTGCCAAATGAAATGTATCGAAGCCATTGCTCCATCGTTTGCGGAATACCTTCTTGTTGGATTCTTGTTAATACTCCAGCCATAAAAGCATCCCCTGCTCCAGTGGTATCTACCACTTCTATCTTTTCAACCGGAATGTGGTACCTTTCTCCACCAATTACGGCAAGTGTGCCCTCTGCTCCTAACGTCAACAAAATGACAGGAATATTATATGGCATCAATGCCATTAATCCATCCTCTCTATTCGTTGTTTTCGTTAGGAAGAAAAGCTCCTCATCTGTCATCTTCAAGATATCAACTTGTTGCATGAAATAAAGAATTGTTTCTCTACAAAGCTCCTCGCTCTCCCATCTTAACGGGCGAACGTTTACATCAAAGGACAATAGGCCATTATTGGACTTTATTTCTTCCACTATATTCCTCGTAGTTACTCTTGCTGTTGGATGGAAAAGTGTCCCGGAGCAAAAGTGAAAAACGGAGGCCTGCTGAAAGGCAGCCTGATTAATATTCATAAACCCCACTTGTAAATCAGGAGTTTCATCTATATAAGTGTGAAAGATTCGATCATTTTCAGGCGTTAAATGCACATAAACTCCACTAACACGTTTTTCTGGCACAAATTGACTGAAGGATAGATCAACACCTTCATTCTCCAGCTCTTTGCGAACAAATACCGAGGTCTCATCATCCCCTGTAATTGTAATGAAGGAGACGTCTCCACCTAGTCTTGCGATTCCGGCAGCGACATTCAAAGTGGCGCCACCTAAGAACTTCTCAAAGGTTCTGTTATGATGATCTTCTGCTATATAATCCACGAACGCATCTCCGTAGACAAGTACAAATTTTTTCTTCGACTCTAACATGAAAGTGCTCCTTTAAATTAATCTTAGCTGTTTCATCGCATTAACCAGACCATTGTCGTCTACTGTATCTGTCACAATGTCCGCGATGCTTCTTAGCTCCTCTACACAATTACCCATAGCTACCCCAGTTCCTACATATTGAAGCATTTCCCGGTCATTAAGCCCATCTCCAAAGGCAATGGCATCCTCCACACCCTTTTCAAGATGCTTAAGTAATAGTTCTATTCCCACTGCCTTGGATACGCCTTTCGGAAGAACATCACAGGAATGCTTATGCCATCTGACAAAGGATAGCTCTGGAAAGGCTTTTTCATATTCCTTTTGGGTATCTAAATCACAAAAAATAAGTGCTTGATGAATATCATTAGTTAAATAAAAATCTTCTCCATGGCGAGGAAAACCAATTTTCAACGTGGAAATACTGTTAATTACATGCTCATGACTAGGCTGGTTGGACACCATTTCATGCATGTCCATATAAACAAGCGGCTCGTTACGATTCGTTGCAAACTCCGTTAATCTCCCTAAAACCTCCTTACTCAAAGTCCCTTTATGAATGGTTTTATTTTTGAATTGAACAATTTGTCCATTATAGCATATATATGATTCAATCTTGAGTTGTTCGAAAATTTTTTTTGCGGTAAAAGGAGCTCTTCCAGTAGCAATAACAATCTCATGACCGTTGTGTCTAGCGGTTTCAAATGCATCCTCTACACCAGCTGGTATTTTCTTCTCGTTATCCAAGATGGTACCATCTATATCATAAATCAGTACTTTTTTGACCATAAATAAAAAACTCCCCTGTAAATTATTTGACTTTTCTGTAAAAATACTTTACACACTCTAGTTTTTTTTATATAATAACATTAAGGAGTGAATAGCCATGTTGAAACGCTTAAAAAAGAAACTGTTGCGACGACTCGGCGGAATACTCAGACAAAAAACGATCGCTTAAATGGGCTGCCCTTCAAAAATTGAAGGGCTTTTCTTTATTTTAGGGAAATGGCATGATATTATAAAGAGAATTGATATATTTGAACGTGAAAAAGGAGAGTATACAAATGATTTACAAAGTATTGTATCAAGAAAACGCTAATCAGGTGCCAGTTCGAGAAAATACCAAGAGCTTATACGTTAAGGCAGAATCAGAAAGAGAAGTCCGTGCAATTCTGAAGGATCGAAACTATAACATCGAGTTCATCCAACTGCTTGAAGGTAAACATTTAGAGTTCGAACAAGCAAGTCCAAATTTTCAGATTGTGAATGAATAGTCTATGAAATTTGTTAAAAACGATCAAACAGCTGTTTTCGCGCTTGGCGGACTAGGCGAAATCGGCAAAAACACGTACGGCGTTCAATTTCAAGATGAGATTATCTTGATTGACGCAGGAATTAAGTTTCCAGAGGATGAATTACTGGGTATTGATTATGTTATTCCAGACTACACATACCTAGTAAAAAATGTAGATAAAATTAAAGGACTCTTTATTACCCATGGGCATGAAGATCATATCGGGGGAATTCCATATCTCTTGAAGCAAATCAACATCCCAGTTTATGGCGGGAAGCTCGCATTAGGGCTTCTTCGCAATAAATTAGAAGAGCATGGTTTATTAAGACAAACCAAAATGCATGAAATTGAAGAAGATGATGTCATCAAATTCAGAAAAACGGCAGTAAGCTTCTTCCGCACTACACATAGTATTCCAGATGCTTTTGGTATAGTTGTCAAAACGCCTCCTGGCAATATTGTGCATACAGGTGACTTCAAGTTTGACTTTACACCTGTAGGAGAGCCTGCCAACTTAACGAAAATGGCTGAAATCGGTAAAGACGGTGTACTATGTCTCCTTTCAGACAGTACCAATGCCGAGGTTCCAAATTTCACTATGTCAGAACGTAAGGTTGGAGAAAGTATGGACTCTATCTTCCGTAAGGTTGATGGAAGAATTATTTTTGCAACCTTTGCGTCTAACATCCATCGCCTTCAACAGGTAATCGATGCAGCGGTTCATCATAATCGCAAGATTGCCGTGTTTGGACGAAGCATGGACAATAATATTACCATTGGTCGTGAGCTTGGCTATATCACAGCACCAAAAGAAACATTCGTTGAAGCAAGCGCAATTAACCGCTTGCCAGCGAATGAAGTCTTAATACTCTGTACTGGAAGTCAAGGGGAACCTATGGCTGCATTATCTAGAATTGCCAACGGAACCCACCGTCAGATTCAAATCCAGCCAGGTGATACAGTTGTATTCTCCTCTTCTCCAATTCCAGGAAATAGAGCGAGCGTCAACCGTACGATCAACCTTCTATTCCGAGCTGGTGCAGATGTAATCCACGGTTCACTTAACAATGTGCATACATCTGGACATGGTTCACAAGAGGAGCAAAAGCTGATGCTTCGTTTAATGAAGCCAAAGTTTTTCATGCCTATCCACGGTGAATATCGTATGCTGAAGCTGCATACAGAGCTTGCAGTGGACTGTGACGTTCCAGAAGAAAATACCTTTATTATGGATAACGGTGATGTCCTCGCATTAAGTGCAAACGAGGCACATGTTGCCGGCCGCATCCCTTCTGGTGATATTTATATCGATGGCAGCGGAATTGGAGATATCGGAAACATCGTTTTACGAGACCGACGCATCCTTTCAGAAGAAGGCTTAGTAATTGTTGTAGTAAGTGTAGATATGGAAAAGAAAAAAATTGTCTCCGGGCCTGACATCATCTCTCGCGGATTTGTTTATATGCGTGAATCAGGCACCATGATTAATGAAGCCCAGCAAATGCTAAACAAGCATTTACGCTTCACTATTCAGGACAAGTCCTTAGAATGGTCTGACCTAAAAAATGAAATCACCGATATGCTTAGTCCTTATCTATACGAAAAAACAAAGCGTCGTCCAATGATTTTACCAATTATCATGGAAGTATAAATACTGATAAACTTTAGCTTTTTTAATAGCTAATAAATTTTGAAAAGAAGGCACTTTCTGTCCAATCGGATAAGAAAGTGCCCTTTTTTCATTGTCTGGTCCTAATAGATTGCTAGTCCTACCATTTTGAACGAGAATAAAGTCTCCCTATCTGAGAGTAAACCCTCGGCGAATGGGAATAACCGAAAATGCCCTAACAAAATCCCCTGCGGATACTGGCCATACCCTTCTACCATTTTTTGACCGAGAATAAAGTTCCCCTATCTGAGAGTAAACCACCGACGAACGAGAATAAAACCGCTGAATGAGAGTAAAGCTTCTCCAACCGAGAGTATCCAGCCCCTATCCGAGAGTAAAAACCCAACAAACGAGAGTAACCGAAAATGGTGGAACTAAATCCCCTGCGGACACCGGCCATGCCCTTCTACCATTTTGAAAGAGAATAATACTTCTCTATCCGAGAGTAATAACCCGTCGAATGAGAGTAAACCCCACCCAACCGAGAGTAACCGAGAATGACTTAACAAAATACCCATAAAACACCAGAACAAAAAAGCGAGTACGTGATCATCCATCGATCACGTACTCGCTCTGTATTATTTTTCATTGCCATTATGCGAAAACCTTTTTCTCAAATCGAATAATATCCACATCGGCTCCTATGATTATCATTACGTCATCTAATTGAAGGACATCTTGGGCCTGCGGGGATATCATCAAGTTATTCCCTCTTTTCACTGCTACTATGTTAATACCGTATTTCGCTCGAATGTCTAGGTCTATAATAGAGTGACCCGCAATTTTTTCATTTACTCTTATTTCCATAATGGAATGCTCATCTGAAAGCTCCAAGTAATCTAGGACGTTATTAGAAAGTATATTATTTGCAAGTCGTATCCCCATATCCCTTTCAGGATGGACTACTTGATCTGCACCTATTTTTTTTAAAACCTTTTCATGGTAATCATTTTGTGCCTTTACAGTTATCCTCTTTACACCAATTTCCTTTAGCATAAGCGTAGTTAGGATACTCGATTGGATGTCATCGCCAATTGCAACAATGACGTGCTCAAAATTTCGTATCCCCAAAGATTTTAATACTACTTCATCCGTTGTATCTGCTATGACTGCTTGGGTTGCGATAGAGGAAAATTCATCTACTCGCTCTGATACGATATCAATTGCCATTACATCGGCTCCTTGCTCGATCAGTTCCTTTACGATGCTGCCACCGAAGCGCCCCAAACCTATTACCACGAACTCCTTGCGCATGTTCTTTCCCCCTAGTGCCTACTTGCCACTAGTTTACCACAAACCAATATATACCGTTAAGAAATATTACATCATTTCATTAATTAGGGTAATTAACCGCTGCTCCAATATTCGCAATCCAATTTCACCCGATTGGCGGTGACGATAACTTCCCTTTTTATCAAATAGATAAAAATTAGGTACTGTCTGGTTTCCAAGCAATCTTGTATAGGAAGAATCATTATCCACTAAAATGGGATACGTCATCCCTAACCTACTCGCTTTTTCTCTAATTAACCTCAAATCCGTGTCCGCTTGCATTCTTGGCATATGAACTCCTACTACATGGAACCTGCCCTCATATTTTTGCTGAAGTTTCTCCACCCATGCGGCTGTTCCCTCGCAGGCTGGACAGCTAACCGACCAAACAAACAGTAGGATTGGTTTGGTCCCTACTAAAGCATCCTTCTCCACGTAACTATTTATCCAGCTTGCTGAGCTAGGAAAAGCTGGTAGACACTCTCTTAATCGCATGACAACCTCTCCTTTTTTCTTCATCCCCTCTACTATATGCAAGGGAAAAAGGAGAAAACGATTTTGCCTTATTAGTCGAAATAATTTATTTTATTTTTTTTATAAAAAGTTGTTAAAGTAAACTTAAAGTTGTGTTAGAATAAACTTTGCTTTAGGAGAAATTACTCTTACAGAGACAAAAAAGGACGAAATACGTATGGAAATAGGAAAAAAAATTAAAAAATTGCGTCTAAAGAAGGGGTTAACGCAAGAAGAGCTGGGTGAAAGAACTGATTTAAGCAAAGGATTTATATCTCAGCTAGAAAGAGATCTTAACTCTCCTTCTATTGAAACACTTTTTTCGATACTGAACGTTTTAGGCTCCAAGCCGAAAGATTTCTTTGATGACGATGTCTCCGAGGAAAAAATCGTTTATGGAAAACACGAACAGACGGTTTATGTAGACGATGAAAAGAAATTTCAACTAAATTGGCTAATTTCGGAATCCAATGAAAATGAAATGGAGCCTGTCAAGATTACCTTTGAAAAGGGCGGACAATTTAGGGAATTTGAGCCCTCCTTATCCCAAACGTTCATCTATGTGTTAAAGGGACGCGTTGAATTAACGTTTGGAAAGCAAAAGCATTTAGCTTCTGCTGGGGAGTCCATCTATTTTGAGGCATCTGAGCAGCATCTATTAAAAAACGCTGCTGAAGGAATCTCCGAGGTTATTTATGTTGTTACCAATTCTTATTTATAAATGGAGGGCTAAAAATGTCAGATACACCTATTATTCGTTTTGAAAATGTCACAAAACATTATGACGAGGATACTACTGTATTAAATAACGTCAACTTTGAACTAGAGCGAGGGAAATTTTACACGCTTTTAGGACCTTCTGGTTGTGGGAAAACAACCATTCTTCGCCTGATCGCTGGCTTCATGCAACCATCAAGCGGGAACATATATTTTAATGGCAAAAAAATTAATAACCTGCCGGCAAATGAAAGACAAGTAAATACCGTTTTTCAAGACTATGCCCTCTTTCCACATCTAAATGTATTCGACAACGTGGCATTCGGTCTTCGCATAAAAAAATTGCCGAAGAAAGAGATAGAGGAAAAAGTAATAGAAGCATTAAAATTTGTTAACCTTAGTGGCTATGAACATAGAGAAATCTCTGAAATGTCTGGTGGTCAGCGTCAGCGTGTTGCCATCGCTCGAGCGATTGTAAACGACCCTGAAATCATTTTGTTGGACGAGCCGCTCTCAGCGCTTGATTTAAAACTTCGTTCTGAAATGCAGTATGAGCTTCGTGAGCTTCAACAGCGCTTAGGGAAAACTTTCATTTTCGTTACCCATGACCAGGAAGAGGCACTTGCCATGTCAGATGAAATTTTCGTATTAAATGCCGGCAATATTGAGCAAAGTGGAACTCCTATGGACATTTATGATGAGCCAATCAACCGTTTTGTTGCAGATTTCATTGGCGAATCAAATATCGTACCTGGAACGATGGTTGCTGACTTCCGCGTGCAAATTGGTCAAAAAGAGTTTGAGTGTGTGGACCAAGGCTTAAACCCAAACGAAAAAGTAGATATCGTAATCCGTCCAGAGGATTTAGAGATCACTTCTGTAGAAAAGGGAAAAATGAAAGTAAAAGTAGATACGCAGTTATTTAGAGGAGTGCACTACGAGTTATCTACTTATGATGAAGAAGGCAATGAATGGCTCGTACATTCTACTAAAAAGGCAGCAGTTGGTGAGATGATAGGTTTAGATTTTGACCCAGAGGCAATTCATGTTATGCGTTTAAACGAAACAGAAGAAGAATTTGACAAGCGTCTTGAATCCTATGGAGAAGACAGCCATGCAAACTAAGCAAAAACGACTGTTTTTAATTCCCTACTACGCTTGGATTTTAATCTTTGTTATTGCACCTATCGCCTTAATTGCCTATTATTCTTTTCTTGATTTAAATGGGAACTTTACTTTAGAAAACTATCAAAACTTCTTTACTTCTGTTTATCTAAAGCTAACGCTTAGTTCCTTTTGGTATGCTTTTTTAATCACACTTTTTTCTTTATTAGTGGCTTATCCTACTGCCTATTTGTTAACGAAAACTAGACATAAGCAGCTTTGGCTACTTTTAATCATTATCCCTTCCTGGATAAACCTATTATTAAAAACTTATGCGTTTATCGGGATTTTTGGACTGTACGGTCCAATTAACGCCTTCTTAGGTGTCTTTGGTATTACAGAGCAGCAAATTTTATTTACTGATTTTAGTTTTATATTTGTATCTGTCTATATTTTTATTCCGTTTATGATTCTTCCAATCTTCAACTCTTTAGATAAGCTAAATCCTTCGCTTATCGATGCAAGTAGAGATTTAGGAGCTTCAAGCTGGACTACCTTTTCCAAGGTAATTTTCCCACTGACGATTAATGGAGTGAAAGCGGGAATTCAAGCGGTCTTTATCCCTTCCCTATCTTTATTTATGATTACTCGATTAATCGCAGGAAACAAAGTAATTACACTAGGTACAGCTATTGAACAGCAATTCCTAGTTACCCAAAACTGGGGAATGGGGTCAACAATCGCTGTTTTCTTAATCATTTTCATGGTCATCGTCATGGCGATTACTGGTCAAAGAGAGAAGGGGGTTATGCCAAATGGAAAAAACTAAGCTTTCCGCTAAGATTTATTTAGCGATCGTCTTTATTATTTTATACACCCCTATCTTTTATTTAATTTTCTATTCGTTCAACAGTGGCGGAGGAATGAATAACTTTGAATCCTTTACGCTTGAGCATTATGGTGCGGTCTTCTCTGATACCAGACTTATTATGATTTTAATCAATACGGTGATTGTCGCATTGCTATCAGCACTTTTCTCTACCGTTATAGGGCTATTTGGAGCTTTAGGGATTGTCTATATACGAAACAAATCCTTACGTAATTCTATCTTGTCCTTGAATAACGTATTGATTGTAAGCCCGGACGTAGTAATTGGGGCATCTTTCTTGATTTTATTTACAACGATTGGTGTGAAGCTAGGCTTTGCTTCTGTTTTGATTTCCCATATTGCATTTAGTATTCCAATCGTTGTGTTAATGATATTGCCAAAGCTGCAAGAAATGAATAGCTCGCTGATTGATGCTGCAGCCGATTTAGGTGCCACAAGAAGAGACATCCTTACAAGAGTTATCATTCCATTTATCAAACCAGGAATTTTTGCAGGATTTTTCTTAGCACTAACATATTCATTAGATGATTTTGCGGTTACCTTCTTTGTAACAGGAAATGGCTTCTCTACACTGTCAGTGGAAATCTATTCTATGGCAAGAGCAGGGATCACTTTAACGATTAATGCTTTATCCGGTATTATCTTCGTTGTTACCCTTGCACTAGTTGTTGGCTACTACTTTATTAGCCAACGTGGAAAAAACCCTATTGGAATGGGGGTAAGAAAATGAAGGAAATCGTAAGAGCTGGGATTGCAATTCTAGTTGCTTCTGTGGTTCTTCTTTTCGTAAACCACTATTTAAACCAGAGCTCTGGTAGAAGCAGCACCGACACGGTGACTATTTTTAACTGGGGAGAATATATCGACCCAGAATTGATCGACCAATTTGAAGAGGAAACTGGCTACCGCGTGGTCTATGAAACGTTTGATTCCAATGAAGCGATGATGACAAAGATAGAGCAAGGTGGTACTGCGTATGATATAGCTGTTCCATCTGAGTATGCGATAGAAAAAATGAAGGAAAATGATTTATTGCTTCCTATTGATCATTCTCTTTTGCCAAACTTAGAAAACATTGACCCGTACTTCCTAGATCTATCCTTTGATCCAAAGAACCAATATTCTATCCCTTATTTCTGGGGGACGGTTGGAGTTGTATATAACCCTACCCTATTAGAGGGACAAACGTTTGACTCCTGGGATTCACTTTGGGACCCTTCTCTAGAAGGTCAAGTGTTACTTGTGGATGGAGCACGCGAGATCATTGGCATGGGCTTAAATAGTCTTGGTTATTCACTCAACTCAACAAATGAAGCAGAGCTGAATGAGGCACTTGAAAAGCTAAACAAACTAACTCCTAACGTAAAAGCGATTATTGGAGACGAGGTAACACAGCTGATGATTAATGAAGAAGCTGCTGTCGCAGTCACATTTTCTGGACAAGCGGCAGATATGATGTGGGAAAATGAAGACTTAGATTTTGCTGTTCCAGAAGAAGGCTCTAATCTATGGTTCGATAACATGGTTATCCCAAAAACAGCTGCCAACGTGGAAGGTGCACATGCATTTATCAACTTTATGCTAGATGCCGAAGTAGCTGCTCAAAACGCCGATTATGTAGGCTACTCTACTCCGAACTCCGGTGCAATGGAGCTATTAGATGAAGAAGTAGTAACAGACGAACGCTTTTATCCACCAGTTGAAGCACGTGAAAACTTAGAGGTTTATAATAACCTTGGGTTAGAAATGTTAGGTGTTTATAACGAATTATTTTTAAAATTTAAGATGGGTTCTATTTAACTCTGTGGTCGAGCTTATGCTCAACCACAGTTTTTTTCGAAAAAAATTATTTTCGTGTCTCGAAAGTTTTTATTCGGTAGCAAATATGTTATTATCTTTAAATGTAGTATTATGTTTTATTGGGAACCAAAGAGGATAGATAGTATAGGATAGATTCGGTTGGTTCACTATAAATAGATAGTTAACAGGCTACTCCGTTTCGTCATATGGAGAGCTGCTATAAGAAATAAACAATATAGAATGAAGGAAGCAGGAATCAACATGGAAACAAAGCAGAATAAATTTGCTCTATATATTTTAATGTTTAATATGTTTATAGCTATGTCCGGTATTGGATTAGTTATACCAGTAATGCCATCCTACCTAGAAACATTCGGGATAGGCGGCCAGGCATTAGGGTTTATCATTGCCTGTTTTGCATTAGGACAATTTATATTCTCTCCCCTAGCTGGAGAACTGTCTGATAAAATTGGTCGAAAAAAACTCATTATGATCGGTCTTGCTATTTTCTGCTTGTCGCAGTTTTGGTTTGGAATGGCAACCCACGAATGGATGCTCTATGCTGCACGTTTTCTTAGCGGGATAGGTGGAGCCTTCTTAGTACCAGCTACCATGGCATTTGTAGCAGATATAACAAGCATAGATGATCGCGGAAAAGGAATGGGATTGCTAGGTGCATCCATGTCATTAGGTTTTATGATTGGACCTGCTCTCGGTGGTTTTTTAGCAGGAGTTAGTTTAACCTTTCCATTCTATGTAGCAGCACTTGCAGCTCTACTTTCATCGATTTTGTCCTTCTTTGTCTTACCGGATGTTAAAAATCCAATAGTACCACCTGTAACAGGGAAGGCTCAAAATAATATACTTTCTCAAATGAAGCAGTCCGTACACACACCATACTTTATTATGCTGATTATCATATTTGTATTTTCATTTGGAATCGCAAATTTCCAAGCTACCTTCTCTATGTATGTAGATCACAAATATGACTACACTCCGCAGCGCATTGCCGTAATTTTAACAGTAGGTGGTTTTGTAGGGGTAATCATCCAAACCTTCATCGTGGATAGATTATTTAAACGATTTGGTGAGCTAAATGTGATTTTATACAACTTATTAGTTGCTTCCTTTTCGTTACTTTTCTTCTTCCTAATCGACAATTTCTGGCTAATTCTACTAGTAGCAACGATTTTCTCTACTGCCACTACGTTAATTCGTCCAGCCGTTAACACTGCGGTCTCAAAGCTTGCAGGTGACGGACAGGGCTTTGCAGCTGGGATGAACAATGCATATATGTCATTAGGAAATATGATTGGACCTGCTCTTGCAGGGACGCTATTTGATATCAACTTGAATATCCCATTCATAGTGGGTACGGTTATCCTATTCCTTGCGTGGGTAATTACGATCATTTGGATGAAAAGAAAACAGCCTGTACTTTAATTTCATGATGTAGATAAAAATAACAGCGTGTCCTTCTGAGTAGTAATTTTGGAAGGACACGTTTTTGCATGGAGGAAAGTGGCGTGCTGGTGTTACCACCGCTGAAGCAATGTTCTATGGAGATATCGGTTAAAGAAGTAATATCGATGGGACAAAACTGTTCCTTTTTGGATGGGTATTATCCTTTTGCATTTATTGATTAGGCTCTGTTAAAGTTTATTGTTGATAAATATTTAAAGAAAAACGGAACTTCCATAAGCTTGGAAGTTCCGTTTGTTTTGTTGTCTTATTAAACTAACGCCCCAGTTAGTGAAATTTTTAAAAAGGTTTGACCACCATTAAATACAAAATAAGAAGGGGAATTATCGTTGATATTATCCCA
>NZ_JBWQPU010000012.1:0-124010 GCF_056620325.1 Psychrobacillus sp. Z3-81 | reverse complement strand
GAACCAATCGGGCTTTTAGGGACAGTTGATCTCCCACTTAGCTGTCTCCTTTCTTTTGCCATCTTGAAGTGGGAGTCTTACTGTCCCTTTATGCGGGATAAATAAGCCAGACAGTTAGAAGCATCCTGCAAAGGTAAGGAAAGTGCTAACCCCAACTAGTTTTGTCCACATTACAAAAAAGGCTGAAAGAAAACAATTCCTATACCTAGAATATAAAAAAAGCATTAGGAGCTCCTAATGCTTTTAAGGGTTAGTTCTCTTTATGTTCTTCTTCACTTTTTAGCTTGTCTGTGTCTTTTTCTTTCTTATTGTCTGCATACCCGTTGTTGCCTTCTGTTTCAAAGTCATCTGGGTTTAGATGAGAATCACGTTGGAAAGATCTTTCGTCAATTTGCTCGGATTTCTTTTTATCTGTCATATTCCATTCTCTCCTTCACTATTTTGTTTGTTTATCAGTGCGATTATTTTTCTTATTAATAGCCGCACGGATATATTCTTTGAAAAATTGTTGCGATTTTTTATCACCGTCTAAAGCAAACTCCTCAGGATGCCATTGGAATCCCATCACAAATGTATGCTGCGTACTTTCAGCTGCCTCAACTATTCCATCGGGAGCAGTCGCCACTACCCTTAACCCTTCCCCAACTCTGTTTACTCCTTGATGATGAAAGGAGTTAACCTTGAAATGTTCCTCTTGAAAAATTTCAAATAGCTTACTCTCCCTGAAGAGTGTAATTGGATGGGACCGGTGTGTTCTGATTGAATTTTGCCTATGCTGCATAGCTGGTTCATCCCTTTGAGAATGAATGGATTGAAATAGTGAGCCTCCCATTACAATGTTAAGCATATGTAATCCTCTGCACATGCCTACGAATGGTTTGTCTAGCTCTAACATTTTTTTTACTAAATCATATTCCATCTTATCAAGTCTCGGGGTTGTCCTTTGCAAATCAAGATGAGGATACTCATTATAATAAGCAGGATCTATATCCTCTCCACCGGTAATAATCAAACCATCAATTTGCTCACAGAGCTCCTCTATATTTTCTTCTGATACTAGAGGAATTAATAGTGGTATTCCTCCCGCCTGAATAATGACATCCGAATACACTGGTGATAAATAATAATTCTTTTCTTCATCTACCTCTGCTGTTATGCCTATAATTGGCTTCATTAGTTTTCACCTTCTCCACCATTTTTATACCCACCATTCGTTCATTAAAAACTTGTTTGTTTTTAGTCACCAAGGGAATAAAAAAGGTAGATATCAAACAGAGGAGGTATTATCTCATGAGTGATAAATATGAAAAACTAGACGAACAAATTTCTGGACAAACACAAGATCGTCAGCCAGGTATTGAGCAAAAAATGCATCCACAGCCTATTTTTGATGATGAGAATTATAAAGGCTCGGAGAAATTAAAAGGGAAAACGGCTCTTATAACTGGAGGAGATAGTGGAATAGGCCGAGCGGTTGCCATCGCTTTTGCTAAAGAGGGAGCAGACGTTGCTATTGCCTATTATGATGAACATGAAGATGCGAAAGAGACTGTTCAGCTTATAGAAAAGTATGGTGTAAAAGCTCATCGGATTGCCACTGATTTAAGTGACGATGAAAATTGTGAGAAGGTAATTGCAGAGGTTATAGAAAATTTTGGAAAGCTAAATATTTTAGTTAACAATGCCGGAAAGCAATTTCCTCAAGAAAATTTCTTAGATATCTCGAAGGACCAACTATTCGAGACATTCGAAACGAATATTTTTTCCATGTTCTATCTAACACAAGCTGCACTTCCGCATATGACTAAAGGAGATACAATCGTAAATACTTCTTCCGTCACTGCCTATCGTGGCTCTAAAAGCCTGATAGATTATTCATCTACAAAAGGAGCAATTACCTCCTTTACTCGATCGTTGGCTTTAAATTTAGTGGATAAAGGAATTCGAGTAAACGCTGTGGCACCAGGTCCAATATGGACACCACTGATCCCAGCTACCTTTGATGAAGAAAAAGTGGAAACACATGGGGATAACAACCCTACTGGACGTCGAGGTCAGCCAGCAGAAAATGCTCCTGCATATGTTTTTTTAGCTTCGAATGATTCTACCTATATAACTGGTCAAACCATCCACGTGGATGGCGGAGATTTTGTAAACTCGTAGAAAGTAAAAATACTCATATGTAAATAGCACTTACGATTCTAATCAATCGTAAGTGCTTCTTACTTTTTAAGAGTAATTATCTGCTACTTTAGACGAGCTATCCATACGCACCAAACCCTTTGTTACTAGTTTTTTATCCTACGGTTTTATTTGTTTTTATTCCATCAAATGTATAGAGCACATATTTATTTTCGATTACCGTATCCACATGAACCGTTCTTCCCCAAAGTTGATAGATATAGGGCATTACATTCTCTAAATAACGAGTATCTAACTCTTTTCCTTCGTAGCAATGCTTAATATAAAGCTCGCCATTGCGACCATAATCCCCATTCTCTACAACTAAGTAGGGAAATCCACCATTCGTTCGCATTGCAACTAGTTCATTTCGAATTTGTTCATAATTTTTATCTGTGATTTCATAATTCCCATTTTTCTTCTCAAATAAATATAAATCTTCTCGCTTAACTAGTTCCTTTGTAAGATAGTTTCTTATAAAGGAGGTATCGGATTCTATTTCTCTTACTTCAAATATTTTTTCTCTTCCACCACCAGGAGAAATTCCCATCCGTTTCATCTCTTCTGATGGATGGTCATAGCGATGTTCAATATCTTCAAATATCTTTAATCCTAAATAATAGGGATTGATAGACGTCTTGGATGGCTGCACAACGTTCGCATTCAATTTAGCGAATTCAATGGTTTCTTCTGTGGAAAGATCCATTTCTCTTAAGATTCGTTGGTGCCAGTAAGATGCCCAGCCCTCGTTCATAATTTTGGTTTCTAGCTGTGGCCAAAAGTAAAGCATTTCTTCTCTCATCATAGTTAGTATATCTCTTTGCCATTCCTCTAATTCCTTGCTAAATTGCTCAATAAACAATAACAAATCCTTCTCAGGAGCAGGCGGAAACTTATTCCTATACGGAACAAATAGCCGGCTGGTCTTTTTCGTTTCGTCTAGGCTCCATAAATCATCAAATTCGCTTTTTCTCCTTACCTCTTCTTCCTCTTCTTCATACTCAGGAAGCTTTGGCCTAATGATGGATGGATCAATATGCTCCTGAATGGCGAGGACCGCATCCAAAAATCTTTCTACCTCCTCCTTTCCATAAAGCATTTCGTATTGTGCTATGCGCTCAGCAGTAGCTGTCATACTTTCCACCATATCTCTTCTAGTATTCGAGAACCTTACATTATTTTTGAAGAAATCACAGTGAGCAAGCACATGTGCGATAATCAGCTTATTTTGAATTAAGCTATTCGTATCTAGCAGAAATGCATAGCAAGGGTTGGAATTGATCACTAGCTCATAAATTTGGCTAAGGCCCAGGTCATACTGGAGCTTCATTTTTTGAAATTGCTTTCCAAAGCTCCAATGTGAAAATCTTGTCGGCATTCCGTATGCCCCTATTGTATAAATGATATCTGCTGGACATATCTCATATCTCATCGGATACGTATCTAAACCAAAGCCGGTTGCGATTTCCGTAATTTCGTTAATAGCACGCTCAAGTGTCCCGCTCATACACTGGAAGCTCCTTTAGCAAAGATACTTTTTAATGCTTTATAAATATCCTTATTCTCTTTTAAAATAAAATACCGAAATTTCGGATTATCTATTTCTTTGTAGGCGTTCATTAGAGTGGAATACCTGCTCCTCTCATTTACTTCAGCATAACCAAACATACGAGAGACCTTCATTAAATCATTTACTAGTTCCACACATTTAACATTGTCACTGGATATATTTTCACCATCTGAGAAGTGCACTGGATAGATGTTGTACTGGGAAGGAGGATATTTTTCTGCTATCAGCTCTAATGCTTTTTTATAGGCAGAAGAGCAAATAGTGCCCCCACTTTCTCCTTTCGTAAAAAATGCTTCCTCCTCCACTACTTTTGCCTCCGTGTGATGAGCAATAAATTCTATGTCCACCGACTCATACCTCGAACGCAGAAATCGTAGCATCCAAAAGAAAAAGCTTCTAGCACAATACTTTTCAAATACCCCCATAGAGCCACTTGTATCCATCATGGCAAGGACAACTGCCTTGGATTCTCTTTTTTTTACTTCATCCCACGTTTTAAAACGTAAATCATCTTGATGAATGGGAGCGATTTCTGCCTTCCCCTTTAAAGCATTCCGCTTAATAGCGGAAATAATAGTTCTCTTCTTATCAATGTTTCCCATAAGGCCTTTCTTTCTTATATCATGAAACTCAATATGTTCCGTTATAATCTCTGCGTATTGCTTATTTTCGAGGTGAGGGAGTTCCATATCTTGAAATAAGGCATCTTGTATTTCTTCCATTGAAATCTCTGCCTCGTAATAATCCTGCCCGGCACCGGTACTAGCTTTCTTACCTTTTCCAGCTTCATTTCCTTGCCCTGGCCCTCTCGCTACAATATCTCCAACCTCACTAGATCCATTTCCTTGCCCAACACGCTTGCCTGTATCATAGTTGTATCTGATTTTATATTCATCTAACGACCGGATGGGTATTTTAACCACATCTCGTCCGTTTGACATGATGATACTTTCTTCACTTATTAAATCAGGTAAATTATCGCGTATAGCCTCTTTGACTTTATCCATATGTCTTTGCTGATCCTGATGTCCTTTTCGATGTAGTGTCCAATTTTCCTGAGATATTAGAAATTTCCCTTTCTCTTCTTCCATCCTTAACACCTACCTATCTTGTTACCCGATTGGGTAAGAGTGTAAAAAAACAAGACTAATAAATATATCAGTCTTGTTTTCTTTCTCATTGGCTGTATGTTACCTATTAAGCAAACTTCCCACATACCTTAACAATTCATTTGCAGAGGTAGAATTATATCCATGTTCGTCTATCAATCTTGCGATTACTTCATTAACTTTCTTTAATTGTGTCTCGTCTGGAGTTGATGCAGAAGTAGTTATTTTCACTACATCCTTTAAGTCTGCAAATAGTTTTTTCTGAATGGCCTCTCTCAGCCTTTCGTGAGAGCTATAGTCAAATTTCTTTCCTTTTCTTGCATACGCAGATAGTCGGATTAATATTTCTTCTCTAAAGCCTCTTTTTGCATTTTCTGAGATGCCAATTTGCTCTTCTATGGAGCGCATTAGCTTTTCATCAGGACTCATCTCTTCTCCTGTCAAAGGATCCCTTAATTTATTTTTATTACAAAAAGCCTCCACATTATCGAGATAATTGTTCATTAAGGTAATAGCAGATTCTTCATAGGAATAAACAAAGGCCTTCTGCACTTCTTTTTTCGCAATTTCATCAAATTCCTTACGAGCAATGGAAATAAAATTCATGTATCTCTCTTTGTCTTCTTTGGAAATAGAAGCATGCTGGTCGAGACCTTCCTTTAGAGAACGCAATACATCTAATGCATTGATAGAAGGGATTTCTTTACGAATGATTGCAGAGGAGATTCTGTTAATTACATAACGAGGGTCAATCCCATGCATTCCTTCCGTGGTAGATTCTTTTTTTAGCTCCTCTATATCGATGTCATTATAACCCTCGATTGTCTCCCCGTCGTATAGCCGCATTTTCTTAACGAGATCCATTCCTTGCTTTTTAGAATCCTCTAGTCTAGTTAGAATGGAGAAAATAGCTGCTACTCTCAGCGCATGGGGAGCGATATGAACATTTCTCATATCACTTTCCCGTATCATCTTCTCATAAATCTTTTCTTCCTGACTGACCTGCAGATTATACGGGATCGGCATTACGATGATTCGAGAATGTAGCGCTTCATTCTTTTTATTAGCAATAAAAGAACGGTATTCTGTTTCGTTTGTGTGTGCAATAATCAATTCATCTGCACTAATTAAAGCAAATCGGCCAGCCTTGAAATTGCCTTCCTGTGTAAGGGAAAGCAAGTGCCATAGAAATTTCTCATCCAGCTTCAGCATCTCTTGAAATTCCATCATTCCTCGATTTGCTTTGTTAAGCTCTCCATCAAATCGATAGGCCCTTGGATCTGATTCCGATCCATACTCTGCAATGGTAGAAAAGTCTATACTGCCAGTTAAGTCGGCTATGTCCTGAGATTTGGGATCAGAAGGAGTAAATGTTCCAATACCTACACGTTTATCCTCCGAAAAGAAGATTCTTTCAATCATGACATCTTCAATATCGCCGCCGTACTCCTTCTCAAGCCTTAACGTATTAAGAGGAGAAAGTGCCCCCTCAATTCTTATTCCAAACTCTTTATAAAAGTCATCACGCAAATGAGACGGTATTAAATGTAATGGTTCTTCATGCATCGGGCAGCCCTTAATGGCATAAACGGCTCCTTTGTCTGTCTTCGAATATTCTTCAAAGCCTCGCTTCAAGAGAGTTACGATAGTTGACTTCCCTCCACTTACTGGACCCATAAGTAATAAAATTCTCTTTCGAACATCCAGTCTCTTTGCGGCTGGATGGAAATATTCTTCTACTAGCCGTTCGATTGCCTCTTCTAGACCGAATATGTCCTTCTCAAAAAAGTTGAATCTTTTTTTGCCATTCTCCTCCACAGCGCCTGCATCCTTAATCATGCTATATACACGCGCGTGCGCTGTTTGTGCCACTTCAGGCCTTTCCTTTACTATCTCTAGATACTCCCGGAAAGTACCTTCCCACTTCAGCTTATTTTCCAATTGGCGAGAATCTTTTATCTTCTCAAAGATGTCCATATTCCCCTCCATCCCTTTTCTAGAAATAATTTTGATGATTTTCAAATGACGTTTCCGTAAACATCTTGTTTAGAATATCTTCAATAGGCCTTCCTGATGAAATGCTAGCTCATCAACCGATTGCAAGTGAGTCCAGCTTCTCCTCTATTCTCCTTTTGTTTTTCCTATCATATGCAAATATTCCACGTTCGTTAAAAGAAACAGGAAAAAATATAAAGAAAAAGGATGAGCAAACGTTTAGAACCTTAACGAGCAACCTAGTGATTTCCAACGAGAACAGCACGAACCAGACTTAAAAAGCCTCTATGATTCATCATAAGGGCTTCTTTATATTTGAACCTTAGGTTCTCCGCTGCGTCGGACGCTTTCCGCAGGAGTCGCCGACGCTGCTCCGAACCATTTGTTATTCCTATTAATACTAAGTTTTGACTAGTAAATCCTAATAAGAATAATACCTACTACGAAAAGAACCTGATTGTCCAAACTTTTTCTTTTTTTAACCTTTCATATACAGGTTCCCCGCTGCGCGTCTCATCTTTCGTTGCTGTTAGTTAGGGATTTTTATAAATAAATTCTGTTTTATCGTTCACTGAAATAGTTTTTATAATATCACCACATTCTTTTTTGATGGATATTATCCTTCTGGGGATATCTATTGAAGAAGGAAGTGTACCGGGAATATGGCAGCGACAGGCGGCGACTCCTGCGGGAGGAGGGAGTCAGGTGAGACACGCAGCGGCACGCGTTAGCGTCCGGCTGTGGCTCACCGCTCCCCCCGCGGAAAGCGTCCGCCGAAAGCACCCATTAGTCCTACTATGTAGCATTGCTCTTGTGACAGTCTTATTAAAACATCACACCTTTTTCAGATGTCCCATTTCATCTTTTTCTAATTCATTACACTGATATACTAACGCGACAACTAATTAGCGCGTGAGAAATTTTTCCTTTTTATCCGAAAAATGCTTAAAGCGTGGAGAAAATTCGTTAAAATAAAAGGAAGTGGTTAATTCATAAAACAAAATTATTATTAAAAGGATAGTGATTGAATGATATATCTTAATGGAAAAGATTTGACACTTAAGGATATGAGATCGATTTTATACTTTAATGAAAAAATTGCTATAGACCCTCAATCGCTTGTAGCCGTACAAAATAGTAGGGACGCAGTAGAATCCATTGTCCAAACAGGAAAAACGGTATATGGTATTAACACTGGCTTTGGAAAATTCAGTGATGTTCCTATTGATTCAGCAGATACGCATACATTACAGCTACACCTCATCCGCTCCCATGCATGTGGGATAGGAGAACCTTTTGAAGAAATTGTTTCGAGAGCGATGATCGTACTTCGTCTAAATGCATTATTAAAGGGCTTCTCAGGAATTCGTATAGAGGTGTTAGAACGTCTTGTGTATATGGTAAACAACCACATACATCCAGTTATTCCTTCTCAAGGGTCATTAGGCGCATCTGGGGATTTAGCTCCTCTGTCTCACTTAGCCCTTGTATTAATTGGAGAAGGTGAAGTATGGGAAGGCGATTCTCGAATTTCCTCCAAGGAAATTTGGAAGCGTTATCATGTGAATCCTATTACCCTTGAAGCAAAAGAAGGCTTAGCCTTGATTAATGGTACGCAGGCGATGACTGCCCAAGGAGTGATAAATTGGCTGGAGGCAGAAGTACTTGCTTACCAAAGTGAATGGATTAGCGCAATGACATGTGAGGCATTAAGAGCAATCACTGATGCATTCCACCCAGCGATTCATACTGCAAGGGGATATCCTGAGCAAGTAGCGGTTGCTGAAAGAATGCGAGGCTGGTTGGCTGGAAGCAAACTCGTGACAAAGCAAGGAGAAATTCGTGTCCAAGATGCCTATTCATTGAGATGCATCCCCCAAATTCACGGTGCAAGCTGGCAGGTATTAGGTTATGTGAAAGAAAAACTAGAAATTGAGATGAATGCAGCCACAGATAATCCTTTAATTTTTGAAGATGAAGGGCTTGTAATATCGGGTGGGAACTTTCATGGACAGCCGATTGCTTTTGCCATGGACTTTTTAAAGCTAGGGATAGCGGAGCTAGCAAATGTATCCGAGAGACGAATAGAACGTCTTGTTAATCCACAGCTTAATGAAGGACTACCACCTTTTTTAAGCTCCCTTCCAGGCCTACAATCAGGGGCAATGATCATGCAATATGCAGCAGCAAGTCTTGTATCGGAAAATAAGACGCTTGCCCATCCGGCCTCTGTGGATTCTATTCCATCCTCTGCAAACCAAGAGGACCATGTAAGCATGGGAACTATAGGAGCAAGACATGCTCAACAGATTCTCCAAAACACTAGACATGTTTTGGCCATTGAAGCCATCTGTGCAGCCCAAGGACTTGAATATCGTGGAGCAGAGCTTGCTTCCCCCCTACTGTATAATAAATGGCAAGAAATTAGAAAAACCATCCCTCCTATCTTAGAGGATAGAGCATTCTATGTAGATATTGAAAATATGAAAAATCAGCTGAAAAACGAAATTTCTCTTAAAGAGAAGGAACCTCAAATATAACAAAAAAGCGCAAATGTCTATGCCTCCCCCGCCAAGCTAAGAATTGGGGGGAGGTGACTTTTTCAATTAATACGTGATACAGCTAATAAAAGGCACTCATTCCTATTGAAGGAAAAGCGCCATTATTAGTCTAGCTTATAGTTTTAGGAGACGATGAATTTCTTCTTCTACTTTTTCTGATCTTTGTTGATTTTCTAGAAGCAATACTTCAAGTTGTTTTGCAATTTCCTCTAGCTTATTAATAATATCTTCTACACGATTTATTGCTGTATCTATCTCTGAATGAATCGTCCATGCAGAGAAAATATCATCAAAAAAGTAATCGGCAAAAGTTAAGAACCCCTCTTTTTCTATCACTATGCTGTCTACCTCTATTTCATTTAGATCCATCAACTCTGTTTGAAAGCGCTGAAGAGATAGCTGTGCACGGTGAATGGCTTCCTCTGAGGCATCTAACTCACTATGCTTCAGTGCAGTAGCCATTAAGCCTCCCCCAAAGAAAGTATCCCAACTAGAATAACCATGTGCGTCATTTAGCGATTTCAACGCTTCTTCCAGTGCTTGCATAGCATCTTTATTTGCCGAGATAGCCTCCTCAATTTCTCTAATATAGGCATTTAAAGCAGTCTTTTCTTCATAACTTTCTTCTATCTTTTTTGCTGTGATGAAATCATTCTTCCTAATCCATTGCTGTTTTTCTTCTTTTAGTCTTGCCATTTCCTCGTCCAGAATCTGCCATTCTACCTTTTTAAGCTCCACATGAATCTGAAACTTATCATTTTCTAAATCAATGATCATTTTCTCCACTTCACGATATTTCGCTTCAATAGCTGCAAGCTCAAGCAGTTCCTTTTCTCTCTTTTCATCTATTTTCCCTGTTAATCCAAGCAACAAGTTCATGATAGAAAACCGGTCTAAACGATCTACATCCCTTTGTTCCTTTTTAAGCTCTTTCTGATAAAGCCCCTTCCGTTCCAAAGCTTGGCCAATCTGGTGCTCTATTATTTCTTGCTTTCGCAATAACTTATCTCTTTTCAACATTTCATCTTGTAGCCAATTCTGTTTAGTTTGTAATGAATCCCACATAAAATTCCCCTCCCTGATAGTTATACGGGCATTCTCAAGAAGAGTTTCAACGAGCGAAATGTTTAGAGTAATGATAGCTGGGTAATTTACTAATAATGAATTTAGGAGGAAATATAGATGTTTGACAATAAATCTCGTTCAAAAATCGGAGCAGCCTCCCTTATCTCTTTAGGCTATTTAGGATTAGAAGAGACAGACACGGAAGAAACTTGTGAAGAGCTAGTGGACGGTGTGAATGAAATAGAGACGGACAATTAAAGTAAAAAAAAATCTGTGGATATATTTATTCACAGGTTTAAATATTGATTTTCCAGGGTATTAGTAAAAAAATCTGATAAGTTATCCACTTATACCTGTGCATAACTAGGATAACTTACAAAAAAATCAAGAAAATGTAGGTATTATATGTATAAGTTACCCTGATTATTCGATTTTAATCAACAATCCTCAAAAAACATTTCGACAAAATTTGCACTTTTCTCTCTTGTGGATAAAGTTACTCACAATATACACATTAGATATATAAGACTTCTTAAATTATATAAACAAGTTATTAACAATTTATCCCCTTCTAGCTGTGGATAAAAGAACGATTGTTCTATATAAAGAAATTTGTTAAATTGGATATACACAAATATATGGTAGCTATGTCATTTGTTCTTAAAGATATTCATTTATTTTTAACATAATAATTGGAGGTATAATTTATGAGTAAAATGTCTGATGATCTTTTAATTGAGTCATATCTAAAAGCAAAAGAATTAAAATTGTGCCCTGATTTTTTAGCATTATTAGAAAATGAGATATTACGAAGATCTCTTCATGTAAATTTATAGTTCTAAAAGTGAAACTTTTTTACATTTAATACGTAATACAAATAGACAAGAAAACATTCGTCTATTAAAAATCGTGGAGGGTTTAGATTGAAGAAATTAATGGTTTTACTGCTTACAGCTACGCTTGTTTTTAGTTCTGTTGGAAGCTTTGTTTTTCAAGATACAATGATTGCAGAAGCGAAAAAATATAAATCTGGAAAAAAAAGCTTTAACACGAACAACAATAACAATAATACGAACTCTAATATACAAAAGGATAAGGAAGACTCAACTCCTGCAGCAAGCAAAACGAATAACACTACTAATACAAAAGGTGGTTTCTTTTCAGGTGGTCTAATGAAAGGACTTTTCGTTGGTGGATTAGCTGGCCTGTTATTTGGTAGCTTGTTTGCTGATATGGGTATGTTAGGTTCATTACTTGGTTTATTAATTAACGCTGGTGCTATTATCTTAATCGTTGTACTAATTAAGAAAATTTTCGATATGATGAAGAGAAAGCAAAAAGAGGATAAGCAAGTATGGAAAAACTAATCATCCCCGAGCAAAATATTATTAACGCACTCTGTGTATATCTAGGAAGAAAATATAGCATAAGTCCAGAAGAGGTAGAAATTGAACTTATGTTTGATGATGACACAGGTTTTACTGCTGAGGCTTTCATAAATCAGCAAACATATGAGTTATCAACACTAAATATTATTGAAGCACTTAGACAGTCTATGCGCGAGTTTCTTAACCTTGATCCTAATTCCTCAGCAATTGAGTTAATATTGGATGATGAAGAAGGAATTATTGCAGCTGTTAGTTAAAAGGAAAGGGTCGGATATTACTCCGACCCTTTTGTAATTCTATAGAACCCAGACTATATTTAGTCATCAGTTCATTTTTATTTTATTAACGTTGTTGACCGCTCATTTGACTTTGGGCTTGAGCAACTAAACGCTTCGTAATTTCTCCGCCAACGGAACCGTTAGCACGCGCTGTTGCTTCTCCTCCAAGTTGAACACCAAATTCTTGAGCGATTTCATATTTCATTTGATCAAGAGCTTGTTTAACACCAGGTACAAGTAGTTGGTTGCTGTTATTGTTTTTTGACATTTCTCTCACCTCCTTGTGAGATTAGATTGTGCGCTTTTAATTTGTTTATACAAGGAGGTATTAAAAATTTTTAAAGTCACGTGAGAAAAGCTCAAGCAAGTATAGAAACAGCATAAATTTCTTCCTACTTGGAAAGCTAATTTTGAATAACTAAATCTGCTTTATGTAATGGATTTATTGTATCTAGATAGAAGTCCTCCGCTTTCCAATAGCGGTTCTCGAATTTTTCTATCTGCTTTTTCGTTGTATTCTCTTCTCGGCTAAATCGTTGATCTTTTGTAGCCTCCATATATACGACAAAATCAAAGTAATTTCTCCAATCTTCTCTTTGAAGGAATACACCTTCTATTAGAATGACACAAGTCGGCGGGAGAATAACCTTCTTTATATGCTGATGGTCTATTTCATTTTCGTAAAATGACAGCTTTAAAAAAGGAGCAGTCTTACATTTTTCAAAAAAGCTTTCTTTTAATTCATCCACATCCCACTGTAAATAATAATATTCTTCCCATTGTTCACGTCCGGTATTATATCGCTTTTCTCTCGTTTCAATTAAATCATCGAGATGAATGATGACATGAGGAATATTCTTCTCCAACAAAAGATGTTTTAGTTGCCTGGTAATTGTCGTCTTCCCTGCTCGACTAAGACCGTCTATTCCTAGGAGGAACCTTTCCCCATCTTTTAAATTGGGTATGGACCTTTCTATTTGTTTTAACCCATTCCTCATCATAAACACCTTCCAAACAACAGAATTTAATTTTTCTAATTTTACATCTTGAACGAAGAAAGAATTGCTAACTCTATTCTAATGTATCATTTACATACAGCTATATCCAATTGGTTTTACTGATTAGTCTATAGCCACGTCATTAGCTCGTTTCGGTAAGTTTTCCTCTTCCTATTCATCAAACGCCGGCTTTTTTCACGTTATCCCGATTATTTACATAAGTTGATAAAAGAAAAGGAGAGTGACGTATTTTATGATTCATATGGAGCCCATTATATTGGAAGGAACGACGTTTCTAGCGGTGACTGTTAAATTACCTAAAACCACATTATTAACAGTCTCAAATGATAAAGGCTATATAATGTGCGGAGCTTTAGATGTTGGATTACTCAACGATAAGCTAAAGGACAGACAAATAATAGCTGGTAGAGCTGTTGGTGTAAAAACGATTGAAGAATTATTGAATGCACCACTTGAATCTGTAACAGTGGAAGCAGAGCGTTATGGCATAAATAAGGGGACAATCGGTAGAGAAGCCTTGCTCAAAATGGTATAACTACATGAATTTATTTCACACAGAATGAGAAGCCAAGGACAATCCCTGGCTTCTCTGATTTTGCATGTTATTTCATAACAGCTGGGGCATTTGTGTTTGTCACATTGACAAACAGCTTACCAGCAGCTCGTTGACGAGTTTCATTACCAAATTGGTCTTTTGCGATAACTTCGATTACTGCTCCGTTTGCTACAGTATCTGCAGGTACTGTCCAATATCCAACATAGTGCCCGCTAGACATCTCCATAAATGGAAGCTCCGTTGCGTTACTTACTTCACCACCTACATTTGTAAGAGGCATATGAATAACAAATGTTGGTTTTAATCCTGACTCACTGTCAAATTCGATTTTCACAGTTCTACCAGTCGTTATATGAACGTCTGTAGCAGGCGTTAAGTTAGAAATCTCTGGAGCATAATAATCTGCAGTAATTGTTACAGATTTTGTTTCCATGTTTCCAGCCTGATCACTTGCTTCCACGGTAATTACATTTACCCCTTCATCTAGTAGAAGACGTTTTGAATACTTACCATTTGAAACAGTAGCTCGCTCTCCATTTACAAGAACAGTTTCAAGATTATCATCTGAAATAGTTCCTTCTACAGTTACTGTTTCACGGTTTGTTTTCTCTCCATCAGCCGGCTTGTCGATTGTAAGCTCTGGCTTCTGAGTATCTTGAATTACAGTAATTGCTTCTGATTCACCAGTCTCTCTTCCATCTAGAATAGAAGTTACGGTAAATTCATTTACTCCCTCAGTTAATGTCGCTTCAAACGTGAATTTGCCATCGTTTCCTACCGTTGTAGAATCTACTACTTCACCATTTTGGTTCAATTCAATAGTAGTAGTAGGAGAAGCAGCACCTTCAATCGTAACCGTTTCTTCATTTGTAACCAATCCGCTTTTTGGAGTAGTGATAACTGGACCATCCACTTCATAGCTAACGCGTGCACGGATCATATAGTTACCCTCTGCAGTAGGTGCTGGTGACCATGCTCCAGAAACGCTTTGATAGCTTCTTGCCGCATTGGTTCCATTTTCATCTGTTGCAAGTCCTGGTGTGTTAGGATTCGCAGCTGTTTGACGGTATACCATAAAGAAGTCTCCGTTTACAACGATATTATGCTCTGATAGATCTACTACTGTCCATTCTCCATTACGTAGCGCAGTTCCGTCGATTGGTCCTGCAATCTTTTTACCTGGAGTACCCTCTGCACCAGTAGCATCCCAAACCTCTACTGCGAATGCGGTACCACCTGGAACAGGCCATTCAGTATCCCAGAAACGGAATACTCCGTCTGTAACGATTCCACTTTCTTTTCCTTCAGGTAGGGACATTTTTACTGCCCAAGCATTTCCTGCAGCATTCCATGCACGTGCATTTTCTGCTGTTCCATCATCATAGCCAATTTCTCCACCTGGATATGTGTAGTAAGGCTCTAATGTAATGTTTTGTACAGTTGCTTCCTCACCAACAGTGACAGTAACCTCTGTACCATGGTAACCACGAGCTAGTACCTTTAACGTGTATTCACCTTCATATGCAGTAATAGAATATTGACCATTCTCATCTGTTGTCACCGGAGAAATATTTGCATCCTCTACTAATAGTAATGTAGCGTTTGGAATTCCTTCTCCTGTGGATTGATCAGTTACAGTTCCACTTACTGTATTTTGAGTGATTTCTTCCAGTGTAAAGTTCGCAGTAGTTGTTTCATCCGCTGCGATGACAACTGCTTGCTCCTCAGAAGCAAATCCATAAGCCTCTGCCTTTACTGTAAATTCTCCAGCAGCATGAGTCAGAGAGTAAGATCCATTTGCAGGGTTAGAATATACAGAGCGCCCTGATTCTAATACACTTACCTGTGCACCAAGTGGTAACAATGTTGGACTTGGTGTAGCATCAATTACTGGTGGCTCTTCTTTAGCAATAGGCATTTCAGGTTTGATGGTTTTAGGATCAATTGCTTCTTTGAAAGAATCTTTATCGTTTCCTTTGCCATTGTTGCCATTGTTGCCATTGTTGCCATTTACCGCATTTTTCCCGTTACCATTATTACCGTTATTTTTCCCTTTTGAAACTTTTCCAGTCTGTGACTCATTCGCAAGTGTTACATCATCGATATACCAGCCATCTTTTTGAACACTGCTATCAGAGAAAGCATTAAATCCAATATAAACTCGTTGTCCAGCATAGCTAGAAAGGTCTACTTCACCATCAACCCAGCCGTTAGACTGACCTTGAACCATTAATAACTGCTCCCAGTTTTCACGATCTGTAGAGATGAACACATGGCCATAATCCCATGCTCTTCCAGAAGTCGACATTTCAAAGTTATGCCATTGTTTGAATTGTAAATAAGCGCTGCCCTCAGGAAGATCAACCGGAGGCATTACTAGAGTAGCGTTCATGCTATTTGCATATAGCGCATCTAGATCTGTTGCATATACTTTTTCACCAGAAGCTGCAGCACCAGGTCCGGTTGTTGGTACTCCCCACTCCCAGCTATCGTTTGTTCCAAAGGATGTCCAACCAGTTGGTGTAGACTCAAAATCCTCTGAATATCCAACTGTAATTCCCGGTTTCACTTCCACTGTATATTCGTCACTTGAAACTTCATTATTGCCAAAATCATTGATAGTCCAAGAGTAAGTGAAAGATTCTCCAGTTATTAAAGCTCCAGGTACTACTACGTTATATTCCCCAGCTTTATAGTCACCAGACTTGCGCCCAGCTTCAATTGTTTGCCATGCACCATCAGCATCTTGGTAGTTTAATACTACAGAAGCAATGCTGATGTTATCTGTAACATTCACAGATAATGGTAGATCCATTCCTGCATATGTTTCTGCAGGAGCAGCGTGTTCAAATACAGGAGCTTCTGTGTCCTCTCCTTGCTTTGTTACTTGACCTTTTAAAGATCCTAGACCAGAAATAATAGAAGAAACTGCATCATAAGCATTAACTAAGCCATAACCATATCCATGGTTTGGAGATTCTGGATACTGAGCATCTGTTAATGGAATAGCAGTATTTAGTAAAATCTCTTCTATCTCATCTACTGTTAAATTTGCATTTACTTGCTTAAGAAGAGCTACTACACCAACTACAGCAGGACCTGCCATTGATGTACCATCCCAGCCTCCTTCATATCCACTACCTGGGACAGAAGAACGGATATTAACACCTGGTGCAGAGATATCCGGTTTAATTTCATCATACGGTGATGGTCCTCTTAAAGAGAAACCAGCTACCTGGTTATTAATATCTATAGCACCAGTTGCAAAGGATTCAGGATAGTTAGATGGAGCAGCTACAGACCCAGGACCACCAGGGTTTGTAAAAGTAGTGTTACCAGCAGAGAATTCAGGGAAAATTTCCGCTGCACGCCAGTTAATAACTACGTCTCTGTACCATTCATCTAATCCAGCTCCGCCACCCCATGAGTTATTTACAACATCTGGAGCTAAATCTACTCGTGCGTTGCCGTTTGCATCTCTTGGAGCTAAAATCCATTCAGCAGCCTCTAATAAATCTGTGTCAGATCCACCTGAAGCTGTAAAAGCTTTAACTGCAATGAATTTTGCACCCGGTGCAACTCCGATTTGGTTGGAGCCATTCGGTTCGCTACCTACCATCGTTCCAGTTACATGAGTACCATGACCTTGATCGTCATATGGCGTAGCTCCTGCACCAGAGGTAGAGTCAAACCAGTTAAAGTCATGGGAAACTTCTCCTGTTGCTTTGTTATAGCCTCGATATTTCTCTTTTAAAGCTGGGTGATCCCATTGAACACCAGTATCAATACTTGCCACTACTGTCCCGGCTCCATCAATTCCCATATCCCAAACTTCTGGAGCTTTTACACGTTCTATATTCCATTCAACGTTCGCAATATCTGCCTTAGGCGTTTCTTGTGTTTCTACCTTAGTTGTAAAAAGCTGACGTGTTTCATTTGGTAGAACCTTTTCCACCTCAGGGAAGCTAGCAACCTTTTCAGCTATTTCCTTGGTTGCGGTTACCGCTAGTCCATTGACAATATAATAAGATTCAATGTCCTTAGCGTTTCCATTTGCTTCTTCCTGTTCAAGAAACTCTAGTACAGATTCCTGAGATTCTAAGGATGTAGATTTTAATTCAGAAACTACTGCAGAACGTTTCATTAACTTAGTATTATGGGAGGATAAGCTCTTAGATTCTGCCAATTCTTCTGCTTTTTTAGAAACCTTGACAGTATCAGCCTTATCTTTGAATTTGATAAGAAAGGTAACTTTGTCATCCTCTTTAAAGCTTTCTAGTAGACTACTACTAAGCTTGTCCTTTACAGAGATACTATTAGGATTAGAATCTCTAAAAGATTGATGAAGGTTTTTGACTGATGCTTCGGCATTTACTACATTTGGAGCAACTAGCGAGAACGTCATTAGTAAAGATGCTGCAAGGCTAAGTGCCTTAGTGGATCCTTTTCTTCTTCTCAATTTCCTTCCTCCTTTTTATATAGGTACTTCTGTAAAACGTTATGTCCCTCCTTTGCAATTTACTCGCAACTATCTCATGGAGTTTAGTAAATCTCTCGCTGTACCACTCACTATATAGGAAAAAAGCATTCTTTTTTGTCGAATTAAGTCGCATTTTTCTTTAGTTTTCAGAATTGAATGAATATTACCAAGTTAGCTAGTTAGCTAGTTAGGTACTTAGAAAGGAATACGCTGGTCATAAAGGCTCAAAACAAAGAAAAAAATTTAGGAACCCTAAATAATTATGGAAATTAGGATTCTATTTTCCTAATCAATTTTAAAAATGATTACTTTTCCCTATTCTCTATATGTTAGGACTTCTTGCTAATGTACTTATTCACTTTTTGTAGGCATTAATATACAAGACTTTTTGCTGATGACTGACCAATCCCTTGGCGTCCATGCAAAACTTGTGGATATGAGTTACTTATATTGGTAAAATGATACTTAATAGAATGTTAAATTGATCGGGATAAATAGGGATGAAAGAGAGGAGGGCGTTAAATGAAACAAGAGATAGCTATCGAGAAAATTAGTGAAAGTTTAATAGCAGATCCCTTAGTGAGGGCAATATTTTTAAAAGGTTCCATGGGAAGAAATGAGCACGATGAATTCTCTGACATCGATTTATATTGCTTAGTCGATAAAGAAGACCGAGATTTATTTTTACTTAATAGAATAAAACATTTAGAAGCGTATAAGCCAATTATATTCCAAGATAGCGTCTATATTATCGCTCCTCAGATTATCGCTGTCTACGAAGACTTGCTTCATATTGATTTGTTCACTGTAACATCAGAAGATTTTCCAGCAAAAGATTATTTTAAGGTCCTTTATGACCCTGAAAATTTATTAAAATCATATATCCATACGCAAGGCTTAGCTATCTCTTTGGAACAATATCGAGATGATGTGATAGATACTGCATGGTTTTTATTTCAATACAAAAAATCAGAGGACAGAGGCAACCATATATGGTCAGTACGAATGCTTTCCAATGTTATGGAGCATCTTTCAAGAGTATTATTATATAAATACAAGCCATCTAGAGCTCAGCTAGGCCTGAAGACCTTACATACCTCTTTACCTGCATCTGTAAGATTGCAAGTGGAGGAGATATTTAATCACATAACTGTCCATCACCACTCCATGGCTGCCCTTTTAATAAGCAAACTAATCGCCGAAGAATATGATTGGATGATGGACGAACTACCAGATTCAGATAGAAGCCAAATTGAACCGCTAATGAATCGTATGCTTACTTACCACTTAAAGAAAAAAAAGCTGCATCCCAACTAACCAGGGAGTGCAGCTTTTTGTTAATAAAATAGTAAAAGTAATGCTCCTACGATAAAACAATAATACGTAAAATAAATTAGTTTACCCTTCATCATGACTCCCATAAACCATCTCATTGCATAATAAGTCATGATGAAAGTAGAAACAAAAGCTACTAAATAAGGGATAGCAAGTTCTCCCTTATTGGGCTCATCCAAAAAATCCGTGAAGCCCAGCACTACTCCACCCAGGCTGATCGGAATATAGAGCATGAAAGAAAAGCGTAGTGCAGTTTCTCTTTTCATCCCTACAGCCATTGATGTAATGATTGTAGCCCCAGATCTGCTGATGCCAGGCAGTAATGCCACCGCTTGCCCTAACCCAACAAGAAAAGCGTCACCTGCCGATAGGTCGGCCTCCCCTTTTGAGCCCTTTGAATTACGAATAGCCCAAAGCGCTATCCCTGTCACAAAAAGCATGATAGCAATGGTAGTCATACTGACGCTCTCCGCAATGACATCGCTAAAGAGCACGCCTAGAAGTCCTGCTGGAATTGTCCCAATAATAATATAAAGCACAAAGTTAAATTCACTACGATAGCGTGAGTCTTTTGTTTTCATAAAGGATAATGAATTAGTTAAAAGTCTTATAATATCCTTTCTATAAATAATTAAAATCGCTAGTAAGGATGCTGTATTCGTAAGAATGGCAAACGTAAAGCCCTGCTCCCCCATCCCTAATATCTCACTTACGATCATGACATGACCACTTGATGATACTGGGATAGGCTCTGTAAAGCCTTGGACAAGTCCAATAATTAAATACTTCAGAATGGTTAGAAGCTCTTCCATATGTACCTCTTTTCCTAAAAAAATAAGGAGGAGAAATTATTCTCCTCCCTAATCTTTTACTACTGTAACCTCTGTCTCAGAATTCTCAGGAGCTTCTGATTTTTTTATCTCAATATAGCGTATTTGGTGCCCTTCTTTTTCCTTAATAGAAAAAGCATATCCCTGATAGTAAATTGTTTTATCTAAATCTAAATCCATATCTTGTGTGTAATACCAACCACCTATTGTATCCACTGACTCTTCCTCTAAATCAATAAATAACAGCTTGGCGATATCTTCTAATAAAACACTTGAATATACAAGATAATGATCTTCGTTTATTTTTCGTACCTCTGGAATTTCATCGTCATCAAATTCATCTCGGATTTCACCAACAAGTTCCTCCAGAATATCCTCTACCGTAACCAATCCAGACGTTCCACCATACTCATCAAGCAATATAGCCATATGAATACGCTCTTTTTGCATTTTTTGAAGAAGGTCTTGGATTCTGGTTGTTTCTATTGTATGAATTACTGGGTTAATAAATTCTTGTAACTGAAAAGTTTCTGGAACAATTCTGTTTTTCATTCCTAATGTTAGGAAGTCTTTAATATTTAGGAACCCTAATATATTATCTCGATCACCCTCGTAGATTGGATATCTAGTGTAGCGTTCTTCTGAAACAAGCGTAAGGACTTCCTCAAAAGTCGCATTGATATCAAAGCCAATGATATCTGTACGAGGCACCATAATTTCACGAGCAATTTTATCGTCAAATTCAAAGACGTTATTTACAAATTTAAGCTCATTTTTATTGATTTCTCCGGATTTAAAGCTTTCGGAAAGTAATAAACGCAGCTCTTCCTCTGTATGCGAAAGCTCATGCTCACTTGCAGGCTTCATACCAAAAAGACCTACTAATAGTCTAGCCGAACCGTTAAGGAACCAGATAAACGGGTAAAGAATTTTATAGAACACCATAATTGGCTTAGCAAACATTAATGTAACTTTTTCTGCCTTTTGAATGGCAATTGTCTTTGGAGCAAGTTCACCAACTACTACATGCAAGAAAGTAGCAATAAGGAAGGCTGCTCCTACAGTAAAGAAGTGAATATAATCTGTGGGGATGCCTATTGTTTCAAATAGAGGATGAAGAATAAATTCAAAGGTAGATTCTCCAACCATACCGATCCCTAAAGCTGTAACAGTAATACCTAATTGGCAGGCTGAAAGATATTCATCCAAATGAGTCGTTACTTGTTTGGCAGAAAGCGCCCCTTTGGACCCTTCAGCAACAAGCTGATCTATTCGTGATTGTCTGACTTTAACAATAGCAAACTCCGTAGCTACGAAGAAAGCTGTTAATGCTATCAAAATGGTAAATATCGTTAGATTCAATGCGGTCAATAAGTTGTTCTACTCGCGAAGTAGAACGTCACCTCCTAAGGTAATAATAGAATTAATGATTGGATGAGTGCCACGCTATCTGGAGAAACCTTTTTCTTAACAGCTTGCTTTTGGTTCTCATCCATATTCGCCATGAGCTTAACTACATCCTTCTCAAGCTTACGCATTTGTAACCTTATTTCTTGTATATCAATTTCTTCTTCTCTAGTTGCAGTTTGAGTGAGTTGCTTTCGAATCTCGTCTAAACATTTTCCATTAGCCTTTTGCTCTTCTATCCAGCGCAATTGTTCCACCATAGCGGAATCGTAATACCGATAATTAGATGCCGAGCGCTCTACTTGAAGGAGCCCGAGATTTGTATAATAATCAATGGTTCTTTTTGTCACATTAGTCATTGCAGCAAGCTCACCAATTTTTAATTTCTCGTTCCCATCAAATCACCCCAAACCATCACGTTATAGTTCTAAGTATAACGTGATGGTTCGAAAAAATCCATAGTTTTATATGTAAATAAAAATACGCCTCGTTATTGTTTAAACGAGACGTATTGTAAAATATTATTTAGTTTTACTAGTTTTAAGTTTGATTAATCTAGGATTTTCACCTTAACAGTTTTTATTCCCCAGTTCATCGCATCCTCATAAGAAGGGATGAAAACATCTACTTTATTTCCTTTAATAGCTCCACCAACATCGCCTGCAATCGCTTCTCCATATCCTTCTACCCAAACTTTTGAGCCCAATGGAATAACGGAAGGATCAACAGCGACTACCTTTTGATTTGGATTTGCGATTAAATCAATTCCAGTAGCTGTTACACCTGAGCAGCCATCACAGGAAGCCGTATAGGCTGTCGCCGTTACAGTTAGCTCTTTTGAAGCGTCAGCTGGTTTACTCTCCGCTTCTTTTTTTGAGATGGCTGCTGCCTTTACCGCTCCTCCACTTACATTTAATCGATCACCCGGATGAATTAAATCACTTGTCAGCTGATTAGACGACATCAAATTGTTGATAGAAATGCCCTGCTCTTGTGCAATACTGTAAAGTGTATCACCTACTTCTACGACATATACCTTACTTGATTCCTGAAAATTAAGTTGTTGTTCTGGATATATAATTGTGGAGTCCAAGTCGTTCCATTCTTGGATAGCTTGGACATTAACATTATTCTCTTGTGAAATAGACCAAAGGGTATCACCCTTCTCTACCGTGTGGATGCTTGAAGCAGATGCTTGACCTGCAATTCCGAAAGAAAGCCCTGCTAAAGCAGTTAGTGCTACAATTTGTTTCTTCATAAAATGAAATTCCTCCTTTTCACTAACGACCCTAGCTTAACATGTCCACATGACAAAGCCATTGCAAATAAATTATAGGAATATAATAAATGTGTAACACACTATTTCAATGTAATTTTTATTAGGAGGGGATAGCAAGTCTCCATTTCCTTGTATTAACCACCTTTTACAAGCAACAAAAAAAGCACCCTCCATTGGAGGATGCATATTAGACACTATAATATACGATTAGGTAAGCCGCCTTTGCCGTACTTGAAAATATAGAAGTTTTAAACCACCACTCCTCAAAGTGGGTGTTCGCAGAAACTCTCCTGCTTGTCTTCATTGTCCGAAGAGAATGAAGCCTGTCATTCCAGTTTCTATATAAAACTCCCTGTTACAGCTTAAAGGTTAAAACTTTATATTGATACGTACAACGCAGCCTATGTACATATAATATACCCACACCTCCAGAATATCAAGGGAAATGTTTGTATGCTTTTCCATTTTGACTTTATGTATAATAGAACTAACAACTGGACCAAGGAGGATGCGAAACCATGGATCCAAACGATAGAACGAAAAGCGAATGGGAAGAGGATATCGATGATGAGGAGCTACGCCTTCTCGTTTTAGAAGCTCAAAGAGAAGCAGTAGAAAAAGCTGCCGAAGAAAGAAGAAATCCACCCAAACCGAAAGCACCCTTTCCCAGATGGATCTTTTATCTGATTGCTCTTGTCCTTGTATTCAACACAGCAGGATTGTTATTTCAAACGTTTTCCATACCTGCCGTAGAATTCGCCAAAACATCTGCTAGACTTTCCACACAAGAAGATATCGCCGCCTACAAGGAGGCAGTAGTGACCGTGATAAATGATAATAGCAGAGGAACTGGCTTTGCCATATCTGAGGATGGAACCCTCCTCACTAATTACCATGTCATTGAAGGAAGTAACCAAGTGACAGTCAACTTTCCCGAGGCAGGAAGATTCCGTGCAGAAGTGGTGGATACATATCCTGACATAGACTTAGCTGTTTTACAAGTAGAAGAAGATGGCCTTCCCTATCTTGAGCTAGCTGATCAACTTACTGCAGATCAGGGAGAACTTATTACCTTTATCGGAAATCCTTTAGGCTTCTTGGATATCGCAAATGAAGGAACCATCTTAGAATATTACCAGCTGAAGGATTGGGAGCAACCAGTCATGATGATCCAAGCCCCAGTTTACCGAGGAAATAGCGGGAGCCCTGTTCTAAATGAAGATGGAAAAGTAATTGGTGTAGTCTTTGCCACCATGAAACACGAGGAACATGGAAAAGTAGGCTTATTTATTCCTATCGAATACTTTCACCAACAAATAGAATAAGAAAAGTAGCCGGACCCCACCCTATTAGCCACTGGGAAAGCGTCCGATGCAGCGGAGAACCGAAGGTATAAAATTAAAGAAGCGCTTATGATTCATATCATTTTATAGAATCATAAGCACTTCTTTTTTCCTTAAGCGAGCTTTATTCAAATTTAACAGCGACCACTTTTCCGTTCATTCTCCTACCAATTATCCAAGGTACTTCTCTCTCCAGGTCGTCTTCTCTTTCTCCTGTATCTGTTGCTCTAATACACTATCCCACTCATCCGTCAACGTATTCCATACTCTCGTATAAAACAAATCTTCCTTTTCGTTAAATAAAAGAAACTCAAAGCAAGGAACATCATCTACATATAATTCTTCGGTGGATACAATATCACCAATCACTATTTGCAGTTCACTATGCTCCTCTACCCCTTTCTTAATTAAGGCCTCGACCACAGTCTCTTCCTCCCAGCGAAAGCGTGCGAGTCTCTTCTCTGGAGTATACCTGAATACCTGAAGATGCTCTTCTCCTTCCAACGCTGGCTTTATCTCCCCAGGTAAAAATAGATCGTGCGTTTGACTATATAGCAGCCCCTCTGTTTCAGGCTCCTGCTCTTCCTCAAAGATACCTTTACTTAACTGCTCCTCGCCTTTGGAGGTAAGGAAGATCCTTTCATTTGTCACAGTAATCAAGCCTGACTTTTTCATCAATCCTATCAAGTCGTCTATAAACAGCTGCTCTACCAATAGAATCTCGCTAAGCTGTTTGCTACCTTCAATCTCCGCTTGCTGAAACGAGAGGAGCATCATTTTCATCAGCACATCCATCTTTATTCGCTTAATGGGACGGTATGTCACCTCAATGGTATAAACAGGGACACACCATTCTGCAGTTTCCATGATTTGAACATTTTTATCTTGCTCGAGCTCTCTTCTTAAGCGTTTCTGTAATTCTTGCATGATTCGACACCTCTAGTTGACTGTTCTTAAGCCGTTTTGGGATTTGACCACCTTTAATAGACGACCGTACATTTCTCGTGAACTCCTTTGTTTCGCACGCTTTGTGAACATCTCTGTACTACCCACAAGCATCAGCAATTCTCTTGCGCGAGACAGCGCCACATTTAATCTTCGGTAGTCGTTGGCAAACCCGATATCTCCACTCTTCTCTTGGTTGTTTCGAACCATACTTAGAATAATGACATCCATCTCCATCCCTTGGAACTTATCCACGGTCCCTGTACGAAGGTGGAGATGCTTCAAGCTAATTTCCTGTTGAATAAGTCGATCGATTCTCTTTACCTGTTCTCCGTAGAAGCTAATAACCCCGACACTTTTCTTTTCACCTGGAGCCATCCTACCCTCTTTAATAGCAGCCTCTGTTGCTCTATCCAGATCAAAAAGCACTTCTCGGATTTTATCCAGCTCTGCCTGGTTAAATCTACTTTTCCCATCCTTCATTCTTTCTTCAAAGTATTTGCTTTCGTTTGGCATATCAAGCCATAACAAATGATCCTGCCTCTTCACATAACGTGATTCTAATAAGTGATCACGCATACTATCCGAGTCTGTAAGACCACATTGAAGGCGATAGTTTTCTTCCTCGTAGAACGGTGTGATCGTATTCATAATGTTTTCGTGCATACGATATTGAATAGCTAGCATCGTCTTATGGCTACTCGGCAGATTTTTGAACAATCTTTCGAATAAAGACTCCTTTAATAGCTTTTTCAGCTCTTCTTTTTCCTCAAAGTTATCACTTTCTTCTAAAATGGCTTGTAACGTTTCCTCTAATGTATCCTCTCCAACAAGTGGAGGAAGCTGATGATGATCTCCAACCAAGATGATTTTCTTTCCTTTTAGCATTGGCAACAGCAATTCTGGAGGTGTTGCCTTTGAAACCTCATCGATGATTACTACATCAAATGTCGGATAGTTTTCCATAAACTCCTTGCGAGCAGAGGCTACACAGGTTGTCCCAATCAAGTTGGCATGTCTTACATAAAGCTTGCGGATCTCATCCAAGTCATGATCGTTGGCATCCTGTAGAAATTCTGCCCATTGCTTTTGAAGAGCTTGGGTTATTGGTAGACTTGCTAGCTGCTGCTCACATTCCTTTTTCTCCTGCTCTAGCACTTTTTTATCTATCTTTGTACTCTCTAGCTCTGCTTCTGGATTTGACTTTATTAGTTCCTCCAAACTCGTGAAAGCTTTTTCTAACGCTACACCAGCCACATTGATTTTCTTTACTTCTTGCTCACAGCTTTCTATTTTCGTTCGAAGCTCTTCCATTCGTTCGCTCATTTTAGCTAATTTTTCCGAATGATGGCTTAAGCGCTTTGCATAGTTTATAACGGTATCTTCTACCTTTTTTAATTCCTCTTGCTTCTTTTGATGGCTCTGGAGAGAGTGTTTTAGTTCAGCAAGACCAGGCATTGTCTCTGAATCAGCTATATTCATACTCTCAAGCTGAGCCTTTAACTGTCCCAATTGCTGAGAGTATGCCAAGTTTTTATTTGCTAAGTCTCTTTTTTTAGGCTCATAATGTAACGCCTCTGAACGGATTTGCTTAGCCAACTCCTGCTTAATCGATTGATATTTAGTAGTAGTGCTCTGTTTTGCGTGCTGAAGCATTTCTCCTTGCTTCCAAACATACTTCCTTCTTACATAACAGCCTTCAAGAAGTATACTAAGCTTTTCCGCGTTCACATCGTCTTCCGAAGCAAGGATAGACTTCATACGGTCCATAAATTGATGGATTTCCTTTACGGTATAGCTAGAATCGTAAACGATCCCACTTCTTCCTGCATTTTGGAGGATGTTTTCGACCGCTACATTTTTCTTTTTCAATAGTCTTTCCAGATAGTCTATTGCAGCTGCAAGTCTTGCATTTACTTCTTGCCAATCTGCAAAGCTTTTAATTTTTTCAATGATGGCATCCAATTCTTCCATTTGCTGATTAAGCAAGAAAGAAGGAGTCAATCCGATATCGTCTATCTTTTTCTTCAATTCGTCAAATTTTTTAATGGCATTTACTTGTTCAACGAGCTGCTCAGATTGTCCGGATTTCAGCTGAATAAGACGATATTCTTCTTTCGTCTTTTCTAATTCCTCTTCTATCTGTTTATATGTGAAAGACTTTTCTTGGAAGGCAATCTCTCGATTTGTCCTATCTATCTCTACCGCCAATACACTTAGCTCATCTGTTATCTGCTGAATGGACGAATGAGAAGCTATAAACCCCTCGAGTTTATTTGTCTCTTCTATCAGTTTGGCTCTCTCGGTCTGAAGTTTTGCAAGCTCGTTCTCTTGCTCCTCCTGCTCCTTCTTCCAGCGGATTAATGTCTTCTTAAGTGCCCTTATTTCTTGTAGCGTTTCCTCTTGTTTCTTTTGAGCCTTCTCTTTTTCAACAATCTTTTCTTCCAGTGTCTTTATTTGCACACCTATATCCGTTATCTCTTTTTCTAAGTCTGATAACCTCTCCTTAAGCTGTCCTTCCTTTAAAGGATGCTCTTCTATTTCTTTGCTTAAGGCAGCATAGGTCTGTTCTTTCCAGTAGAGGCCTACATTCTCCTCTATAAATTTTTTCCCTTCCTCTTCGATACTTTCTGTTCTACCAAAACGAAGAATCCGAATATCTTTATTAGAAAGGAGTCGGCCTAATGCATTGTCTACTGCAAGGTTAGATTGAGAGGCTACCAAGGTTCGGAGACCTGCTTTTGCATTCTGTTGACAGATTTCTGAAATAACAGTTGTTTTCCCTGTTCCAGGGGGTCCTTGAATGACATAAAGATCTTCAGAAGAAACTGCACCAATAACAGCTTCACGCTGATATTCGTTCAGCCGGTTATGAAATTCAAGCTCTTTGTTCTTCTGGTGTATACGTACGGTCGGTCTATCCTCAAATAATATCTTCTCTAAATTTGGGTTTGCCGCCAATCCATTTTGTAAGTCTTCAAAGCCCTTTCGAAGACGTCTAATTTGACTGAGAGTGGCAAAATTACTAAAGACCATTTCCTTTGAGCTTGTATTTACTTGATTTTTTCTAGCAACTTCTCGAAATCGAGGTCTAACCTCCACCTCAATGAGTTTTTTTGCTTTGTCTGCTCTTAGTACGTCGCCGACTTCTCCAGTCATCCCTTTAATACTTGCACTAAGGCCCTTTAACTTTCCCCAAGCCTTTGCTTCTAGCTGAGTTCCATGTACAGTCATGCGACTGAAGTCTTCGTTAAAATGAAGATGGGTAAAGCTTATCGTTATATCTTCTACATCTGCATTTTTTTCTTGTATTTTTAAGTAACCTTCCCAGCTTGAAATCCGTTTTTTTACATACTCAGACCTTTCCTCCGCAACTGGAAGATCCCGAATCAATGTATGTAAAGACAACGGAAGTCCAGCACCATTGTTTTTAGCTGTCACAAAACTTAAAGATACCGCTAATCTTCTATTTGTTACGACAGGTGTATTGGCTCCTCTAATAATAAGTGCTGTAGCTAGAAAACCATCATTCTGAAGCACGCATTCTAAAACAGCTACTTTTCCTCCAAGGATCTCAGAAAGCTTTTTATTGGAATCATTATCAAAATAGATGGATACAGTTACATTTCCATGTGCATTTAGTGGCTTTTTTTCAATATAAACATGGTAAGACTCTTGCATTCGAAAAAAGTCATGTTCATCAGTTGACCATTCCTGTATCCCTTTACGTGCGTTATTTGTTATTTTCAAGTTGCATCGTATCGTTTTTTCTAGGGTTTTAGCTAAACTCATGAACAGGACCTCCTTTATTATTCTCCAACCTTTATATCCTAGCACTTTTTCTCTCAATCTTAAATTGGCTTACAGATAAAAAATTTTGTTAGGTTTTAGGAAATTTCTTATATACACCCCTTTTTACTAATCTATTTTTCTATTCGTTTACCAAAATTTATTTTTTTGTCCATTTTATGAACTTTTTTATTGATATTTTCCTTCTGTTTAAATTAGAATAGTAATACAGTTTAAGGCTGAATATTCCGAAAACTGAAATATTTAGTAGGAGGTATGGAGATGACGAAGAATTTAGAAAGCGTTTTCAAATCAGATAGTCCTAGCCCCGATCAAAAAAATTCCAAGAAAGAGGTGGAATCAAATAAGCGAAAGGATGAACATATCCACAACTATGTTGCTATTTCAGAAAGCAAGGAATTTAAAGCCTTAAAAAAACGAAAAGTAAAATTTATCCTTCCTATTACTATATTTTTCTTGTTGTTTTATATTAGTTTGCCTATCTTAACCTCTTATACCACTATTCTAAACGAACCAGCAATTGGTGATATTACATGGGTTTGGATACTTGCGCTTGCACAGTTTATTATGACTTGGACTCTTTGTATGATTTATGTAAGTAAAGCAAACGGTTTTGATAAAGATGCAGATGAAATTATAGAAAAAGAAAAGGCCGGTGATTACGCTTGAATATAAGTGCGATAGGTTTAGTATTTTTTGTAGGAATTGTTCTTCTAACACTATTTGTTACGTATATAGCTTCAAAACGAACAAATTCTGCGAGTGAATTTTATACTGCCGGCGGAGGGTTAACCGGCTGGCAAAACGGAATAGCAATTGCTGGAGATTATCTTTCAGCGGCATCCTTCTTAGGGATTGCTGGTGCTATTGCACTTTTCGGATTTGATGGATTTTTCTATAGCGTCGGCTATTTAGTTGCATACTTAGTGGTGCTATACATTGTAGCCGAGCCATTAAGAAATTTAGGGAAATACACATTAGCGGATATGATTACTGCAAGGTTTAATCAGAAAAAGGTTCGTGGAGCAGCAGCGATCAGCACAATTACCATCGTATTATTTTATATGATTGCACAGCTAGTAGGGGCAGGAGCACTTATTAAACTTCTTCTTGGTATTGAATATTGGGTTGCTGTGTTAATCGTTGGTGTTATGATGACCGTCTATGTACTATGGGGTGGAATGGCGGCCACAAGCTGGGTTCAAATTATCAAGGCCGTTCTATTGATGCTAGGAACAGTAATTATTTCTTTCCTTGTGCTCCTTCACTTTAACTTTAATATTTTCTCCATGTTTACAGAGATGAAAAGTGCTACCCCACATGGCGAAGCTTATTTAAACGCTGGGGTAAAGTATACAAACGGGCTAGATACCATCTCAATGATGATTGCACTAGTTTTAGGGACAGCTGGTTTACCTCACATTCTGATGCGCTTCTTTACAGTAAAGGATGCTAAAACGGCTCGCAGCTCTGTTATTTATGCTACTTGGATTGTTGGTATATTCTATGTATTAACTATCTTCCTTGGCTTTGGTGCAGCTGCCTTAGTAAAATCAGAGGTAATTATTGCAGCGAACCCTGCTGGTAATATGGCTGCTCCTTTGTTAGCCCAAGCTCTAGGTGGAGACGCCTTAATGTCCTTTGTAGCAGCGGTTGCATTTGCAACTATCCTTGCTGTTGTGGCAGGGCTAGTATTATCAGGTGCTTCTGCTTTCGCTCATGATATTTATGGGCAAATTATTAAAAAAGGGAAAATAACAGAAAAAGAGCAAATGAAAGCCGCACGCTTTGCAGCAGTTGGAGTTTCCTTAATCTCGATTGTTTTAGCACTCGGCGCACAGACAATGAACGTAGCATTTTTAGTATCTATTGCTTTCTGTATTGCAGCTAGCGCGAACCTTCCAGTTATTATCTATACAATCTACTGGAAGAAATTCAATACTACTGGTGCTATGACTGCCATTCTATCGGGTCTAATTTCTGCGATTGTACTCGTTGCCCTGAGTCCTAATATTTGGGGAACAGATGGAACACACCTATTAAACGGCGAAGCTTTATTCCCATTAACAAACCCTGCCGTATTCTCTGTTCCTATTGGATTCATAGGAGGTATAGTTGGAACTTTAATTGGTTCACGTGCAGATGCTAAAAAGTATGCAGAGGTGGATGTTAAAGCGAATATAGGCCTTAAGTAAAATGACAGGTAATAAAATAAAAAAGCATGGAAATTTACTGATTGGTAATTTCCATGCTTTTATATATTCTCCGCACATTTATTTAATTTGCGTCTGGGAATACATCCTTTAAGGTAGTCTTAAATTCGTCATAGAACCCTTCGATAGGCTCCCCTGCTTTAATTTTCTCTCCATAACCTTTTATTCGCTCAAAGAAATCTGGATCAAGAGATACGTATACATTATTAAAATCTTTTCCAGCCTCTCTAGCTTTGTCACCAATTTTTTGCTCGAGGTCCTTGCCGCCTTCATTTCCGTTTTTCGTTTTCACAGCCACGTATGCGTTATTTTCCGTCACTAGCACGTGTGCTGTTTCTACTTCTTCTAGTTCAGCAATTTTAGCTGCAGCTTCGTCTGCAACATCTACCTTTTGATTGTCGTTTGAAGATACAGTATTATTTCCAGTACCTTCTGTACCCCCATTGTTAGTATTTGTTTCTGCATTGTCGTTTGTGGAAGTACCATTACTATTATTGTTATTGTCATTTGCATTATCATCATTATTTCCACATGCAACTAAAAAGCCCACCAACAATAGCAGAGATAATAATTTAGTTATTTTTGACATATTAATTCCTCCTTCTATGTTTATGTGAATAGGATGTGTAGGAGATTTGGAAATATGCATAAGAATATAGTTAGAAACGATAAATTATAGACGGAATTTTCTGTTATAATGTAACTATAACTTAAGATCGATGTACGATTAAGAAAATTTCTCCCTGAATAGCAACTTGTTTTAAGAGTCGAATGAAAGATAACTTCTACTTTTACTGCATACATAATTTTGAGGATGTTAATAAGGAGGTATTTTATGAGTAGCACATTATTTAAACTGTTAGAGGAATCATACGGAGAAATGGTTGATATTAGAAGATATTTACATATGCACCCGGAGGTTTCTTTTAAGGAATATAATACTTCCCGGTATATTCAAGCATACTATGAGAAATTAGGGATCTCTTATAAGGGGCATGTTGGAGGGAATGGTGTAGTTGCTAAAATTAAAGGTGCTAAACCAGGTAAAACGGTAGCATTACGTGCAGACTTTGATGCATTACCTATTCAAGACGAGAAGGAAGTTCCGTATAAATCTACCGTACCAGGTGTGATGCATGCTTGTGGTCATGATGGTCATACTGCAGCCTTGCTGACCTTAGCAAAAGCAATTAATGAAATTCGAGAAGAACTAGCAGGAGAGTATGTATTTATACACCAGCATGCAGAGGAGTATGCTCCCGGAGGTGCTAAGCCGATGATTGAGGCTGGTTGTTTAGAAGGTGTCGAAGTTATTTTCGGCACACACTTATGGTCCCAAACACCTCTCGGTACAATCACTTATAGGAAGGGACCGATTATGGCTTCAGCCGATCGTTTTATCCTAACTATTCAAGGAAAAGGTGGTCACGGGGCAACACCACACGATACAAAAGATGCTATAGCCATTGCTTCCCAATTAGTTGTAAACTTACAGCAAATCGTATCGAGACGTGTTAATCCAACAGAGGCCGCAGTTCTTTCTGTGGGATCTTTTGTGGCTGAAAACGCATTTAATATAATAGCAGATACTGCAAAGCTAAGTGGCACGATCCGTACATTTACTCCTGAGATGCGAGATTTAATGGAGAGAGAGCTAAAGAGAGTGGTAGAAGGCACCTGTATTGCAGCAGATTGTACTTATTCTCTTACTTACGAGCGAGGTTATCCACCAGTCATCAACCATGAAAAAGAAACACACTATCTCACAAGGATAGCAACCTCGATTCCGGACATACAGCATGTAAAGGAATCAGAGCTACTAATGATTGGAGAAGACTTTGCTTACTATTTAGAAAAGGTTCCCGGTACTTTCTTTTTTACAGGAGCAAGACCAGCTGGAGAAGCTTATCCACACCATAGCCCTCGGTTTGATTTCGATGAAAAGGCAATGCTAATTGCTGCCAAAACGTTAGGGAAGGCTGCGCTGGACTACCAGCTGATATAGCTAGTCAAAATCGACGGCAGACTTAAACCGTCGATTTTTTTAGAAATTCACATCTAGATTTTTACTATTATCGCTACACCCAATGCTACAAATAAAGGAAGGGAGTTGGAGGCTTATCTACTTCTAACCAATAGATTTACTGCCTCCTGAATAGCAGCGTCCATCCTTTCTCCTTTTCCTTCTGCCTGTCGTACACATTCTACCAAGTTTTCGCTTACAATAACGCCAATTGTTCGGCCCACGGCTGATCTCACGGCGCTAAGTTGTGTAATTACTTCCTTACAATCTTTCCCTTCCTCCATCATACGTAAAACACCACGTAATTGACCTTCCATACGTCTAACACGGTTGAGTGTTTTCGCATCAAACTCCATTCCTCTCGCCTCCCTCTTGGCAGTATATCGATAATAGCTCTATTCACCCTATCTAAGAAATACAGCTGATGCAGATATCAGCTGTGTTTTTTACTTCCTTCTTACATTCCTTAATCTAATTTTACTTTTTGGAATGCTAGGAATCTCGACAAAGCTAAAGCTTAAATCTTGTTGCGGAACATCAAAATCTATTCGGTTAACGAAGAAGTCTAAGCTTATTTTCATGATTTCAATTGTCACCCATTCTCCAGCACACCTATGCCCCAAGTCAAACTCTCCCCCTCCTTGAGGGATAAAGCTAAAAGTAGAGTCTTGCCATTCTAAAAACCTCTCTGGTCTGAACAACTCAGGGTTTTCCCAAAGGTTCGGGTCATGGTTTGTTCCATATAAATCAAGAAGCGTAAGTGTTCCTTCCTCAAATTGATATCCTTTCCAAGTAAAGTCCTTTTTCACCTTTGCTACCGCTGTTGGAAAGAAAGGATAAAACCTTCGAACCTCTTGAATAAACGTCTTTTTATATTTTTCTTCCTTCAAATCTAGCTTTTCTCTCTCTTGAGGATACTGAATAACAGCAAGTGCAGTAAAACTTAGATACACAGAGATTGCAATAATAGGACGTAGCACATTTATTACTTCCACTGCCACTATTTTGGCATCTAATAGCTCACCACGCAGGTCCTTATGGAATGAAAAAATTTGTAATGCTGAACCCTTAGGGGGATTCAATTGACCTAACCGAACCTCTTTTACTAACCTTTCAATCCATTCCTCTGCTTCTCTCCTTGCCCTTCTACCCGCCCAATGTTCCGGACCCATTGCTGCGGGAGATTCAAAAAGCTTTCCTAGCAGTACACTCTTTTGTTTTTCTTCTCCCTCCACTAAAGGAACACCTGCCCATTCGCAGGCAATTTTACAAAGAAGCTTTTTTGCTTCCTCATATACAATTATTTCTTCTTGTTTTTCCCATTCTAGTATTTCAGCTTGCCAGCATTTTTGAGTTATATCTTTTAATCTTTCCATACATTCTGGAGCCATCGCTGCTAGAAGCATTGCTTTACGATTACGATGCTCTGGGCCATCTAAAGTTTGAACAGCTCCTTCTCCAAATAGTGTCTTCTTTACTCGGTTGGGAGCCGCACCGTTTCGAATAAACTTTTCATTATCATAAAAAAGCTCTGCTGCTTCCTTGCCTCCCAAACAAATTGCTTTCTTTCCTAGCAGGCGCGTTTCGAATATATCGGAAGCAAAGGCCTTCCTTCTATTTGGTACAAACAAATACCCTTCCCTTAAAAGCGTCAGACTATGGTCTATTCCTTCTTCTTTTGGTATTTCCCTTGGATCCTTCATGATAGCTCACTCCCTTATATATCTATTCTTACTAATTGCTTCCCTTTTTATGCTTAATAAAACTATTGCAAGGTGCAACTAACAGAAAAACAATAAAGTGAAACTTTGATTGGTGGGGGTTTTCCTTCATCCCCCACCAATCATTAGTTGAACCAATCGGGTTTTTAGGGACAGTTGATCTCCCACTTAGCTGTCTCATTTCTTTTGCCATCTTGAAGTGGGAGTCTAACTGTCCCTTAATGCGGGATAAAGAGTATGGTAAAATAGGTAATACTATTGCAAGAGAGGAAGGTTTTAGATGAAATCACCTTTTACATATAAACATTTGGAACCAAAGGAATTAGTAGATAATATGCCAGCCATCTTTTTATTACATGGTATGGGAAGCAACGAGGAAGACTTACCACAGCTTGTCCAAGAATTTAAAGATACCCACCATCTCTTTAGCCTAAGAGGACCAATTGTACATAATCCTGGTTATGCTTTTTTTACAATTGAAGAGGAAGGAAAACCTGAACGTCACGTCTTTGACCAAATAATCGTACATATTCAAGCGTTTATAAGAGAGGCAATCAATGAATATAAACTGGATCCATCCAAAATTGTTATCCTAGGCTTTAGTCAAGGTGCAGTACTGGCCCAAACTTTAGGTATTACAATGGGTAAAGAAATTCAAGCGGTGGTAGCGTTAAGCGGATACTTACCGGACTTTGTCAGGGATGAATACAGAAAATCTACAATTGATCATTTAAAAATCTTTATCTCTCATGGAGAGTATGATTATATAATCCCGACTATACGTGGAGTCGAGAGCATGGAATATTTTGAAGATGCCGGAGCAGAAGTAACCTTTAAAACTTATGGTGAAGGTCACGGGGTTGTTCCTGAAAATCATAGGGATTTAGTAGAATTTTTAAAGCATATATAAAACATCTAAAAACCGGCTCTTAGGGCCGGTTTTTTTATTGTTAGTTGGAAGGTGAAAACGATGAAAGATAGCAAAGATACACTGGAAATCTAGCGGCCACTTGTCATGCCATTCCACCATTCTAAATGAGAGTAAATCTACACTGAATGAGAGTATCTACCTCTCGAACGAGAGTAAAGGACCTGAACGAGAGTATTTCTGCTCTATCCGAGAGTAACTCCTTCATGAGCGAGATTAACCTCTAGTTGAACGAGAGTAAACTACCCCCAAACGAGAGTTAGGCTGCACAGAAAATTTAACGGACACTTTAATCAACAGCCCATAGCTATTTCACACAAGAAAAGGCCAATACTAACGGAATTCTTTGTCTCCGCTGATATTCTTCTTCCTCCAGAAAATTTTCCCTTTCCGGTTTTCCTTCCCGCATATCCACAATGTTAAAGCCTGCATTCCGGAGCGCCTGAAAATACGTTTCCAATGTCCGATGATATTTTACGACTGACTGATTAATCCAAGGTTCCTTCCTTTCACCCTCATGAAAATAATCATCCACAATCCAATCCTCCCGTTTCTCTCCAGCTTGCTTGCTTTTAAAGGATGAGGTGGTCAGTGGGTGCTGGACACTAAAAACAAACCGTCCATCCCGCTTCAATGTCTTATAAATTTGTTCAAAAAGCTTCTGAATATCCTCTACGTAATGGATAGCAAAACGAGAGGTTACAAGGTCGAAGCTCTCTTCTGGATATTCAAATGTCTCCATCGTTCCCGCTACAATCTCTCCATTTAACCCTTTTACATTTTCTAATGCAGCAGCTCTCATTTGGAAAGATCCCTCAAGACCCGTATAAGATAGGATTCCCTTCTCTAAAAGGAGTTCCCTACCAAAGGATGCATCTCCACATCCTAGATCTAGAACAGTGTATCCTTCGGAACTTCCTATTAGCTCGAATATAATAGGACCTTCAATTGCAATATTTGGACTTTGTTTTCTATTTCTTCTCTCCATATAGCTAGCAAAAAACGCCTCTTGGTCATAAACACTAGATCCCTTATAATCCATCTTGATCCCCCTTTTCTTTCTGGATAATTTTACATGAATAATTACCCAATAGATATACTGTCACCAAAAATGTACAAGTGACTATCTCTGCCCCGACAAGCAATCGGGGAACGGCCAGGAAGAACTTGGTACCCATTTGACCTTGGGGGCAAGGCTTAATCTTTTTACGATGCTTCAAGCTAAATGCTATATTTCGTAAACTGTAAGATGTGGATATAGGATTAACTCTGTCATACATCCTTCTCCTCCCCAAATCTATCTTCCACAAATAATTTCTACATTCGGATGCTCCTTTAGACGACTAGCTGGAATACTCTCTGTTACCGGTCCTTCTCGAAATTGTTGCATGGTATTCATTTTATTTTCTCCAAATGCTAGCAACACTATTTTCTTTGCCCCCATGATTGTCTTGATTCCCATTGTAATCGCTTGTTCAGGTACCTCCTGCCCCTCAGGAAAGTACTTGGCATTTTCTAATCTTGTTTGCTCTGCCAGTGTCACTACATGTGTAGTTGACGAAAAAGGTGTTCCAGGCTCATTAAATCCTATATGTCCATTGACCCCTATTCCTAATAGTTGCAAATCAATTCCTTCACATGCTGCGATAGATGCCTCATATCTCTTACACTCTGCATCTAAATCTTCTGCCAAGCCATTTGGAAGATGAATATTCTCACTTGGAGTATCAATGTGCCGGAATAAATGCTCTTGCATATAAGTATGATAGCTTGTTACATCTTGCGGAGAAATTCCAACATACTCATCTAAATTAAAGGTTTTCACCTTCGAAAAAGAAAGTCCTTGCTGATATAGCTTTATAAGCTCTTGATAAAAACCGATAGGAGTACCACCAGTTGCAAGGCCTAGCACACTATCGGGTTTTTCCTCTATCTGTTTCTTAAAAATCAATGCAGCCTGCTTACTCATTTCATCGTAGTTATTAACGTGTATCCATTTCATATTATTTTGCTTCATTGGAATAGCTCAGTCCACCTTTACAAAAAGTGTAGCAAACCTTAAAGACATCATTGACCAGAACAATATCTGCATCCTTTCCAACGGTAATACTACCTTTTCTATCATACACTCCTAATCGTTTTGCAGCGTTTTTAGATGAAATCCTTATTATCTCCTCCATCGACCAAGCGGATATTCGCTGCATCCTCGCTACTCCCTCATTCATCCTAAGAACACTACCCGCTAATGTTCCGTCCTCTAAAACAGCTTTTTGTTCATACACCTGCACTTGTTGATTTGCTAGTGTATAGCTTCCATCAGACAGTCCTTTTGCTCTCATAGAATCTGTGATAAGAACCATCCTTTCAGATCCAATTATTTTAACTAGCAGCCGAAGCATATCCTCGGACAGGTGGACCCCATCGGCGATTACCTCACAATATAGCTCATCTAATAATAATCCTGCGCCAACCATCCCGACCTCTCGATGATGGAGACCTGTCATCGCATTAGCATAATGCGTAAGATGAGATAGACCAACTTCCATTGCATCACTGATTTCTTGAAAGCTAGCCTTAGAATGACCTGCAGAGCTAATAATACCCTTTTCAGAGAGCATTCTGATTAGGTCAAACTGCTTATCTAACTCTGGAGCAAGTGTTACAATCTTTAAGTTCTCTAGCTTATCACCAAACCATTCCTTCAAAAGCTCACTTGAAGGAGCCTGAATAAATTGTTTTGGCTGTGCTCCTGCTTGCTCCGAATGAATAAAGGGACCTTCCAGATGAAATCCGAGCATTTCTGCCCCAAAGGGGTGTTGTTTTTCAAGCATTTGCCGATTAGCCGCTATTGCGTTCTTTATCGCTTCAGAAGATTGTGTCAAGGTTGTAGCCAAGTAGGAGGTTGTTCCCTCAGAAGGCAAATAAGTAGCTATTTTACATGCAGCTTCTACTGTACCATCCATGAAATCCGCACCCACCGCTCCATGAATATGAATATCAATAAAACCTGGAATCGCTATTAGTCCTGTTGCATCTATTGTCTCTTCAGCAGCAACCAATATACGGCGCTCCGAAATCTCATGAATTTTTCCATCCTTTATCAGAATTTCTCCATCTACCATTCGACCATCCTCTAAACAAATCCGGACATTTTGGATAAGTGTATTTCTCATTGGATAGTTTCTCCTCACTTTTCTTTCTTGTGTAGGTCTGTTTTTGTATATCTCCATAGCTTCCCTTGTTTCGTCTAAGTAAGTGATTGTCGTATAAAATTGCCTAGAAGCTATTGTCATGAACAATATATCGGTTTCCACCAAAATCTATCCTTAAAGCCTATAAAGCAACTTCTCCGTTCCTGTCTACTAACCATATGAATTAATGATGAAATAGTTGAAATATTATTTACAACCCAGTTTCAAATATTTTAATATTATACGAAATTGTTATGTGTGCTGTCGAAAAGAAATACAAAAAAGACATCTCCTTTGCCAGGGAGATGTCTACGTTAACTAATTGTTTGTTGTTGACTATATTTGCTTTAATAACTAAGAATTCGTTGACTAATTCTATACTTATTAAAAATTAAACTAAACTTCCACCGTTTTTCAAGTATTTTTCAATACCTTCAGCAGCACGGTAAGCTAAAGCTCCAACTGTGTTTGTTGGGTTGTAACCAGAGTTATGTGTAAATGCGCTTGCACCTGGAACGAATACATTTTCAAAATCCCACATTTGTAGATAGCTGTTCAATGCACTAGTTTCTGGGTCAGCACCCATAATAACTCCACCTGTATTGTGCGTAGATTGGTAGTTACGGATATCGTAGTCAGCAATATTTGCTCCCCCCATACTAACCTCTTTTGCACCCATTTGTTTCATAATTTCTGCAGATTTCTCACCCATGAATTTCATTAGGTTACGGTCTTGATCTTTCCAGTTGAATGTCATTCGAAGTAATGGATCTCCAAATGCATCTTTATAAGTAGGATCTAAGTCAATATAGTTGTCTTGCCATGGAAGAGATGCACCTTGCGCTTTAATAAGTAATGCACGGTTTGCATTGTTTACAGATGCATCTTTAAATTCTTTACCCCAGCTTGGTGTGCCATCAGGAACATTATTGTTTGCAATCGGACGATCACCTAATTGCGTAATATGGATAGTTGCCCCATGCAAGAAGTCTAAGTTAGAGTGATCGAAGAAGTCACCATTGAAGTCATCAATTTGTGCACCAAGAGCTCCTGCTCCACCATAAATATTGTACTCTTTATCAAAGAATCCTACTGCTCTTCCTAGGTAAGTTTGATAAGCGTAGTTTCTTCCGATTACACCTGTACCCGTTGTCGGATCATAAGGGCGGCCCATCTTAGAATTTAAAAGAATTTTAATGTTGTTTAGTTGGTACGCTGAAACAACCACCACTTCTGCCTCTTGAATAAATTCTTCACCTGTACGAGTATCTACATAAAGAACTCCCGTTGCTTTTCCATCCGTGTGTAATACACGACGAACAACACTGTGAGGACGCACTTCGAAGTTACCAGTTTCTTGAGCAACCGGTAATACAGTTACGATTGGAGACGCTTTTGCTCCATATTCACAGCCGAAGCGCTCACAGAACCCACAATATTGACAAGCAGCACGAGCTACTCCATCAGGATTTGTGTAAGCCTGAGATAAGTTATTAGACGGCATATGGTAAGGATGATAGCCTAGTTCATTTGATGCTTTTTTAAATAAAGCAGTAACAGGCGTTTCAATCATTGGTGGATTTGGGTACTTAATTTGAGGAGACCCTGGTAATGGGTTTGGCTCTCCGGAAATACCTGTCATTAAATCGAATTGATCGAAATATGGTTCAAGCTCTTTATAGGTAATCCCCCAGTCCTGAAGCATCATGCCTTTAGGAATTTTACCTTTACCATAACGTTTAACTGTTTCGGAATAAATCTCAAAGTCGTACGGTAAGAAACGGAATGTTTGGCCATTCCAGTGCTCACCTGAACCACCAGTTCCTTCACCAATTAAGAAGCTTCCCCACTCTCGATAAGGAAGTGCACGTTGTCTTGTATTATGTCTAAATGTTAGTGTTTCTTTCGATAAGTCTTGCATCATTTCTTTACGCTCCGCATAACGAAGCTCATCATGCGCCATCATATAATCAGCAGTTGTACGTTCTTTCCCACGTTCAATCCCTACAACCTTATATCCTTTTTTAGTAAGCTCTGCTGCGATAATACCGCCTGTCCAACCAACACCTACTAAAACTATATCTGTTTTTGGTAATTTTGTTGCCACAGTCTCTCACCTTTTCTCTTAATGTTGATGCTGTGAATTTAAGCTTTGTGGAGCAATCTTCACGAATTCATCTTTTTCCAATGTGCCTATATAGTTACCTTGGTGACCTGGGAAGTTTTTCATTTTCCAACCAGCCATATCTTTGTTTCCACCATACATCGGGTCAGCGTATGCTCCCTCAATCGTCATTTTTCTAAGTAAGCTAAAGAAGTAAGAAGAACTTACCGCCCCCTGAATTTTTACTTTGTTTGCTTCAAAATCCTTCAGTATTTCGATTTGCTCCTCTTCGGATAAAGCAGCAAAGCTTTTTTTAGCTTTTGATCTAGCAATTGCTTCTTTATTTAACGCAATAATCCCTAGATTAAAGATTTGCTGACGGTTCAAATGTGTTTGGTAACCTTGTTCCGGAACAGCTTCCCCTGGATAAAATGGTCCAGTCATATATTCTTTTGAGTTCAAACCAAACGGGCCAGCAAGCTGGTGATCAATGTAGTAAGTTACAAGCAATTCTTTCGCCCCGGGCCCTATATCTGTTTTCGGGAAGATTTGTTCAGCTGCAGCTTCCACTGTATCAAATTGTGTTTTATCAAAGAACATAAGAGCTTGGTTGTAATTAACGGATGCTGTTACTGGGCTATGTTTTTCTGTAGCTGTAGAACTGTCTTTTCCTAGAAGACTTCCTAGAGCTCCCCCTAATACAACTCCACCAACTGTCAAACCAGAGTTTTTGATAAATGTACGTCTTGAAGAACGTTTATCTAAAATAGGAACTTTCGTATCCTTTTCTGACATATAGAGAACCTCCTCAAAAAAATGAATTGTCTAACTATTTACCTAAGTAAATAAAGAACCAAAAAAAGCGGTCTATTTACCCATTTAAGATTCTAATACTTTATAATGAGTTTTAGAAAATATTGGCACTAAAGAACTTTTCTATAATACTCCTATTTTGCTAAAATGTACACATTATTTTTTACATTTTTTATAATTTATTTCTATAAAATACCTTATCCCTAGGATATAATTGTGAATTATACCCTTTTAATTATAAGGAGGATGGATGGATGGTTAATGTCGGAATTCTAGAAGAACTAAAAAGATCATATTCTGAGCAAGGAGTTACTCTAACAGAAGCAGAACTAGAGGATAAAACGAAATTACAATTGATGGATGAATACTTTTCGCTGAATATTAAAATCTCTGCTGAAACAGTATTTGATTTTGTCCAAAAGGTCTTTGCAATTGATTTACAAAAGGCGGCTGTTTTAAACAGCGAACTACTAGAATCTTTGAAAAATCCGTCCCCAAAAGAAGCTTTAAACTATCTACTTAGAACTCAAGACAAGGATATTTCAGGCGAGGAAGTTCGCTACATGGTAAATAATATTTTTGGAGTTAACTTAAATGGAATTGTTTCATTAGAAGGTAAAAGAATCTCCCTCTACTCGAAGGACCAGTGGATCGTGCAGGGAGAAAATGATTTATTTATCGTTTCTACCGGTAAAAACGATCTAGATGTAAAGGTAGCAATCAGTGACTATTTTAAAGAAACAACTGGTTTAAAGGATATTCCTCTCCTATTAAAGGAATCGTTAGAGGAGCTAGGTTATACATGTCAAGACGGCTCGTATTGCTATTATGCTACCCCTGATCAGAAACCAGTACCCGATGCTTTTAAAGGTCGTACATTAGGACTTTTAATGAAAATTATTGAAGAGAATTACTTAAATTTATAATGAAGGACAAAATAATAGAAGTATTCAATCAGCTATCCACCGTTTATGCAACTACAGTCGATACAAAAAGTTTCTTTAATGCGGAATACGAAAGGCCAGCAATGCTTTCAGAGCTAGCACAAGATTTACAAGGGAATGATGTCCTTGACGCAGGCTGTGCTGCTGGATGGTACGCTGATATCCTTCTGCAAAGAGGGGCAAATGTAACTGCGGTAGATGTAAGTGAAGATATGGTTGTAGCTACTAAGCAACGTCTAGGAGACAAGGCAAAGATTTTCTGTTTGGATATAGAGGAAGAACTGCCTTTTCAAGATAGCTCCTTCGATATCATTTTAAGCTCTTTAACCCTTCATTATCTTAAAGATTGGAATTTGACGTTTCAAGAGTTCAAGAGAGTATTAAAGCCAGACGGATACTTACTATACTCAGTACACCATCCTTTTTCTGATACAACTCTCTTAAGCAAAGAAGCGAATTACTATTCTACAGAGCTACTTTTAGATACATGGGACAAAGAAGGAAAAAAATATGAAGTCCCCTTTTACCATAGACCACTTCAATCAATTATAAATGTTACAAGCAAGTATTTCACAATTAAAAAACTTGTGGAGCCATTACCAACACAGGAATTTAAAGCACTATACCCTGAGAGATTTAAACATCTACTAAATAACCCCCAATTTCTTATTGTTAAATCTATAAATAATAAAGTGAAACTTTGATTGGTGGGGGTTTTCTTTCATCCCCCACCAATCATTAGTTGAACCAATCGGGCTTTTAGGGACAGTGGATCTCCCACTTAGCTGTCTCCTTTCTTTTGCCATCTTGAAGTGGGAGTCTAACTGTCCCTTAATGCGGGATAAATAATCTTACCAAGAATAACGAAGCTTTTAAAAAAAGTCGCCCCTAAGGACGACTTTTTTATTTTCCGAATGAAGATAAGAATTTCACTCTGTCTCCCATTGGTGGAATGTTATTATCTACCAAAGAGATTTCCAGTACAGCTGGTCCGTCTAGATACATCAGCTTGGAGATTGCTTCTTCCGTTAAATCATCCAGGCTTTCTACTCGGTAGCTCGGAATGTTCATCGCAGCGGCCATCGCTGCAATATTAATAGGCTCCTGTTCAAAGGTAGCGTGCACTCGTTTGTATTGTAGAGAATGTCCATGGTACACCATACCTAAGCGTGCGTTATTCATAACGACAAAAAGGATTGGGAGCTTGTACTCTTTTGCTGTCAATATTTCCATTCCATGCATAAAGAAACAGCCATCACCCGTAATTGCTACGGTAGGTCGCGCCGGTTCAGCAAGCTTGGAGCCAATAGCCGTTGATAATCCACTTCCCATCGCACCAAAATGAACATTGATATCAAAAGTAGCATAGTCTAGTACCTTCATGTTATGAATAACATAAGCCATGAACTCCCCAATATCAATTGTATATCTTGTAGATTTAGGAAGGTAGGACTGAAGCTGGAGTAACACATTTTTCGTATTGTAATCCCTGGTGATCAGTTCATCTATAGATGGCGCTGTTCTTTCCATGCTATTCTTCGAATATCCTAATGCTTCCAGCTCTTCTATTAACATAGAAAGACCTTCACCAATATCTCCTAAAACCGGCAGATCGATTGAATATTTTCTATTGAATACCGTTTCATCGAAATCCATTTGAACAGTAAAACGATTCTTTGTAAGATTGTCATTATAGTTATTGGTAGCTGTTTCTCCTAAGCTTGACCCGACCACCACTAATGCCTTACCATCTCCGGCATTAATGAGACTAGTAGCCTCTTCTGTTCCAGCAAATCCAAATACCCCTTTTACTAACGGATGATCTTCATTAAAGTATCCTTTTGCAACAGGAGTCGTCACAATTGGCCAATTAAGCATTTCTGCTACTGTTAGTAAAGATTCGACCGAATTTCTTACACCTTGTCCAGCAAATAGATAGCCACTCTTTCTTTCATGTAGCTCCTTAGCTACTTGACGAATCATTGCTCTTTCAGGCATAATTTCATGTTTTTCAAGTTTAACAGGAATTTCATCCCCACCCCATGGTCCTTGCTGAACATCAATTGGCATTCCAATGTGGACTGGGCCCGGGACTCCTGAAACCGCAATTTTGGTCGCCTTTACAATTTCCTTTAATAAATCCTTGGAGTCTCTAACTGTCACGCTATATTTTGTAACAGAATGAAAAATTGGATCAGCATCTAATTCCTGCGAAGCATTTAATCCTTCCGTACTCACTGGGACAGCTCCTGTTAAAAATAGGACTGGTAAGTGCTCACGCATTGCATTAGCTGCACCTGTTACAAGGTTTGTGCCTCCAGGTCCACTACTTCCAATACAAACACTTAATCTATTCCCATATTTTGCGTAAGCGGCTGCCATATAGGAAGCTGCTCCTTCATGCTTTGTAACGATTGGTGTAATCTCCGACATATCGTATAGTTCATTAAAGAAGGCATTTACGGACCCTGCTGGAATGCCAAATACATGCTCTACTCCGATGTTTTTCAAATACTCTAATACAGATCGAACTGCTTTCATAATAAAAACCCCCTAGTTTTTTAAAGCAGATACTTCTCTCTAATCTGATCAGCTGGTAATGGCTTACTAAAATAGTAACCTTGCATCATATAACAATCTTTTGATAAAAGAAATTCTAATTGCTCTTTTGTTTCAACGCCCTCTGCAATGACATTCAACTTCAAATTCTGAGCAAGTGTAATAATAGTATTTGTAATGGCAGAGTTACTATCGTCTTCCGTACGAAGATCTTGCACAAATGACTTATCAATTTTTAGCGCATCTATCGGAAAGTTCTTAAGATAACCTAAGGAAGAATAGCCTGTTCCGAAATCGTCGATGGCAATCTTCACTCCCAGATCCTTTAAATGTTCCATTTTTTCTATCGTTACATCTGTATTTTTGATGATTTGATTTTCTGTTAGCTCTAAATGTAAGAATTCAGGAGCAAGATCGACCTCCTCTAGCACCTTTTTCACCATGTTTACCAAGCCTTTTTCTTCGAATTGACGGCTGGACAGGTTAACAGACACACTTAGCTTTTTATGCCCTGCATTATGCCACTCTTTTACTTGCTTACATGCATTCAGCAACACCCATTCTCCAATAGGGACAATTAACCCGGTATCCTCTGCAAGCGGTATAAAATCTGCAGGTGAAATGATTCCATCTGTCGAATGGTTCCAACGTAGCAAGGCTTCTGCCCCAAACATAACTTTTCTATTATAATCCATTTGCGGCTGGTAATAAATCTCTAACTCGTTATTATCTAGTGCTTTATATAGTGCGTTTTCCAGTTTGATACTATCTAGCGTTCGATCCACCATTTCACTTTGGAAGAAATGATGAGATGTCCCGGATTTCTCTTTCGCTTTATACATAGCAGCATCCGCATTTTTTATAAGCTCTTCCCCGGTTTCTCCATCCTTCGGAAACATGCTGATTCCAATGCTTGTCTTCACGAATACATCCGTTCCCATTAAGGAAAAAGGCTGCGAGAAAATATCGGATATTTCCTCTACTACATGTGACACGTCATTCGCACTAGTTACTTCAGGAAGGATGATTGTAAATTCATCGCCTCCTTGTCTGGAAACAATAGAATATTTTGGAATGACAACTTGGAGTCTTTTAGATACATCTCTCAAAAGCAGGTCTCCATAGCTATGCCCCATACTATCATTTATTAGCTTAAATCTATCTAAATCCAGGTAGAGGACTGCCACCTGCTTATCCTCTTTTTTTGCTTTCGCAATTTCTTTATTTAATCTTTCCTGAAGCATGATTCGGTTTGGTAAATCAGTCAAGCTATCAAAATACGCAAGGTATTTAATCTCTTCTTCCAATTTCTTTCTTTCCGTTATATCTTTGAAGGTCACTACCTTTCCTAGGGTAGTTTCTCCTTCTTTTATTAAAGAGACTACATACTCTACAGGAAAGTACGTATCATCCTTTCGACAAAATTCGCTGTGATTTTCCATGTTTAAATCTAGGTGCTGGGGAGTACAGAATATTTCATTGTAATCTTTCCCAAAGAGTTCATTTTTCTCATAGCCAAGCATAGACTCTGCTGCTGGATTACAAAAAGTAATTTTCCCTTCCAGATTTAATCCAAAGATTCCTTCCCCAGCCGAATTTAGAATCAGCTCTTTTTCCCTACTAAGATGTTGCAGCTCTGAAATCACCTTTTCTAATTCCTTGTTTTTCTCTAGCACCTCAGAGGTTCTTTCTTCAATAATTATTTCTTGTTTTTCCATATACAACAGGTTCGAAAAAGATGAAGCAGTTGCGTCTACAATGGACTGAGCTAAGAGTACATCAGACTCTGAATAACTCATCGTATTATCCTCTAGGTTAACTACAGCAAGTGCTCCTAGCACCTCGCCCATTGACACTAATGGGAGCATAAACATCCCTTTAATGCCAAACGTTTTACACGCCTCGTGATTCGGCCGATCATCTGTAAACACATTCGGAATAAGTAAAGGCTTTTTCGATCGGATAACTTCCTGGAACACTAAGTCATTTTGATCAATATTGTGCGAATGATGTGTCCGTATCCAATCTTCCTCTGTCCAATCACTTTTTGCACTTAGACTTGCGGGCTTAATTTTTTTCTCAGCAATAGGATCTAATAAATGAACACCGACATTATCATTTCCCAACACCTTAGCTACGTAGAAAAAGCAACGATCTAATATCCCTTGCATCGAGGAGCACATAGAAAGCTCTCTAGTTAGATCCAAAAGCAACTGCTTTTCAGCTAAGAGAGCCTCTTTTTTCTTTAAATTCGTAGCGTTTTGAATAGCAACCCCTGCCATGTTGACATACGCCTCAACAGTTTGAATCTCTTCTTCTGTTAAATCCATTGGAATTCCATAGTCAAATAGAAAAGCAAGCCCAAATAATTCTCCTTCAAAAGAAATAGGAAGTGCTAACAACGATTTAATTTTAAAACCTTCAACAGCCCGAGGATCCGGTCTAGAATCCTTTGATGTATCAGGAATATAGATTGTTTTTTGCGTTTCAATAACCTCTTTCGCAAGCAAATCATATTCCGTCTCAATTAGGTGCATATCCAATGTCATTCCATTGATAAGCTCCGGCTTCCCTACGAACCCACGAAACCCATCCTCCTGTGGCAAGTAGATTCCTACAGAATCACATTGTACGATTTCTTCTGAAATTGCTTTTACAACTTGCTCTAGCACTTCCCTCAAATCTAACTTCGTATTAATCAACTTTGTAATATGTGCAAGACGAGAGTATCTCGTTTGTTCTTTCACTTTAGGTACCTCCAATATTCGTGCATTTTCGTTATAGTTCGACTTATTAGTATTTTCTATAATCATACCATTTTTCTTTCCGTTTTTACCCATCATTTTAATAAAAACACCACTATTATGAACAATAACCATTTATAAGTCCTTCTTTTTTCTGATAGTGAACTAGTGATTACTAATGAAAGATACAGGTGCTGCAACGAAGATAGGAAGAAACCACTTTGCAAACTTATATAAGGGAAAATTGTGTGTGTTGTGAGAAAGGAAGTTGATGACGAACGAAGGTCAAGGTAAGCATCTGATGTCTAGTTCAACTTTTTATTTTACGAGGTGATCGAAAAGATTATTTTACTTATATCAGACAAGTTAAAGCCATAAAAAAAAGAGTACGCGAGTTTTATCTCACGTACTCCATTTCTAATTTTATACACTTATTATAAGAACATCCCTGCAATTGATGCGCTCAATAAGGAAGCAAGAGCACCAGCTAATACTGCTTTCAATCCTAGGCGTGCAATATCTGCACGACGGCTTGGCGCAAGAGAACCAAGACCTCCTAGTAGAATTGCCATAGAGCTTAGGTTCGCAAATCCACACAAAGCAAAGCTTACAACGATTACTGTTTTTGGATCCAAAACTGCAATTTCAGGTGCGAAAGACATATAAGCAACGAATTCATTTAACACAAGTTTTTGTCCGATAAATGAACCCGCATCAATAGCCTCAGCCCAAGGTACCCCTATCGCAAAGGCAAGTGGGGAGAAGATATATCCAAGAACTTGTTGAATCGTTAGCCCTTCAAGACCAAATAATCCTCCTATGAAGCCAAGTAAACCGTTTAGCATTGCTATTAATGCGATAAATGCAAGTAGCATTGCCCCTACATTTACTGCGAGCCTTAAACCATCACTCGCACCACGAGCAGCTGCGTCCACCACGTTCACAGCAGCTGTATCTTTTTCTAGCATGAAGTTTTCTTCATTCACTTTCTCTGTTTCAGGCATGATTAACTTTGCCATAACTAAACCTGCAGGTGCAGCCATAAAGCTTGCAGCTAATAAATACTCCATCGGCACCCCAAGTACTGCATAGCCAACTAAAACGGAACCTGAAACAGATGCCAATCCACCAGTCATGACTGCAAATAACTCTGATTTCGTCATTCCAGCAATGAATGGACGAACAACTAATGGAGCCTCTGTTTGTCCCACAAAGATATTCGCCGCTGCAGAAATAGATTCTGCTTTACTTGTCCCAAGAAGCTTGGAAAGACCCCCACCAATAAATCGAATCATAGCTTGCATAATACCTAAGTAGTAGAGGACAGAAATTAAAGCGGAGAAGAAGATAATAATCGTTAACACAGAAATAGCAAAGACCGTTCCATGGGCTTCTGTATCGGCTAATGAACCAAATAAAAAGGATATCCCCTCGTTCGCATAACTAATAAGATTCGTCATGAAATCGGAAAGTTTTTGAAGAAGCCATCTACCCGCATCCCATTTTAACACCATAAATGCAAATAATAATTGGATAGCTAATCCACCCAATATAGTGCGAAGATTCAAAGACTTCTTGTCACTAGAAAATAAGAAAGCAATTCCTAAAACGACTAGGATACCAACTATTCCCCATAATATGTTCATTATTACACCTCTTTTTATTTCACCCCAGAATTGTATCGTAAATAAGCTCCCATTTAGTTCCCCTAAATCCCATTCATGAACTGAGCCACGTACATTTTATCATAGAATTTTCACCCCAAAAGTTTAAAAAAAATTCGATTACTTACGAACAATAAATAATCAAATTTAGATAATATTTCATTATTTATAGGGATTATACTAGCGGACGGGTAGTACTTCGCTGCTAATACAGAAGTGTCAAATCAAACAAATAAAAGCGAGCACGTGAACGACTATCTTCACGTACTCGCTATTTCATTCATAAGCCTATCTCTTGTTTAAATTATAAAAACATACCTGCAATAGAAGCGCTCAATAAGGAAGCAAGAGCACCAGCTAAAACGGCTTTCAATCCTAAGCGAGCAATATCCGCACGGCGGCTTGGTGCTAGAGAACCAAGACCTCCTAGCAGAATCGCCATAGAGCTTAGGTTCGCAAATCCACACAAAGCAAAGCTCACAACAATGACTGTTTTAGGATCTAAGACTGCAATTTCAGGTGCGAAAGACATGTAAGCCACGAATTCATTCAATACAAGCTTTTGACCAATAAATGAACCTGCATCTATTGCCTCTGCCCAGGGCACCCCTATCGCAAAGGCAAGCGGGGAGAAGATATATCCAAGAACTTGTTGAATCGTTAGCCCTTCAAGACCAACCAATCCTCCTATAAAGCCTAGTAAACCGTTAAGCAAAGCAATCAGTGCGATAAATGCAAGTAGCATTGCCCCTACATTTACTGCGAGCCTTAAACCATCACTCGCACCACGAGCAGCAGCGTCCACTACGTTCACAGCAGCTGTATCCTTCTCTAACGTGAAGTTTTCATCATTAATTTTCTCTGTTTCAGGCATGATAATCTTCGCCATAATTAACCCTGCGGGCGCAGCCATAAAGCTTGCTGCTAATAAATACTCCATCGGCACTCCAAGTACTGCATAGCCAACTAAAACGGAACCCGAAACAGACGCCAATCCACCAGTCATTACAGCAAACAACTCTGATTTAGTCATTCCTGCAATGAACGGACGAACAACTAATGGAGCCTCTGTTTGTCCCACAAAGATATTAGCCGCAGCAGAAATAGATTCTGCTTTACTTGTCCCAAGAAGCTTGGAGAGGCCCCCACCAATAAATCGAATCACGATTTGCATAATACCTAAGTAATAAAGGACAGATATTAAAGCGGAGAAGAAGATAATGATCGTTAACACAGAAATAGCAAAGACTGTCCCATGGATTTCTGTATCGGCTAATGAACCGAACAAAAAGGATATTCCCTCGTTCGCATATCCGATAAGATTGTTCATCAAATCAGAAAGCTTCTGAAGAGCCCATCTTCCCGCATCCCATTTTAATACCATAAAAGCGAATAATAATTGAATAGCCAATCCACCTAATATCGTACGTAAATTTAAAGACTTCTTCGCATTAGAAAATATGAAAGCGATTCCTAAAACGACTAGGATACCACCTATTCCCCATAATATGTTCATTGTTACACCTTCTTTTTGATTTGTGGCACCCCAGAATAATATCGTAAATAAACTCCCGTTTAGCATTCCCCTAAATCCACAAATAAAACAGATTAATTTGTGCATTGAACATTGTACATTCTACCATAGAATTTTTTTCTTAAGAACATAAAGAAAATTCGATTACTTATGACAATAAGTAATCGAATTTCAAAACGATATCAATATTTTTAAGCATTTTTGTTAAACATAAAAAGTAGGTCAACTTATTGAACCGTCACTCCACCTCTAATAGAAACTTGCTCACCTAAAAATATTATATTTAAAAAGATAATCATACGTAATGTCGATAAATAAATATTCATTATCCTCTAAAGGAATGGAAAAAGTACGAGTCATTTCACCTGTGTCAATATCGCTGTAGACATCAGAGAAAATGCCTCTTTGATCATTTTTCATTTTAATAATATTTTTTAAGAAATATGGACGCCAGCTCCAATTTTTATTTACCGCTTCAGTTTGAACATTCCATTCTCCATTTACCCTCATAATATTTGGTGATGTCTGAAAGCCTTCCTCATCACAAATATAAATACGGAAGGTACAATAATCCAATCTTCTTGCAAGCTCCAGCAAAAGCTGGGGAGCTTGACTTGTCGGTGCGGCCTGCTGAACCTCTTGCTCCAGCTCCCCTTCCAAACGTTTTAGTGTATTATAATTTTCTTCCAATAATCGCTTTTCTGTTGCGATAAACTGGCGACACTTATCCTTAAAGCTATTTTTTAATTGGTCACGAGGTATTAAATTAGTAGCCGCGTCAGCAAGATACTTCCCTTGATAATATCTTCCACTGTTTTTCCAAGCGAATTGAAGCTGATGCACTGTATCAATGCCCTCAAATAGCATATTTGCACCTATTTTTCTTGCAAGAGCGCCTAAAGAAGTAAAGAGGTCATTTTGAGCCCCCCAGGATTCGTAGCTAAGCTGCTCAATATTCACCTTAAGAATATTTGGCGACAACTTCTTAATATAATCTAAATGGCTTTCTGAACCTACTTGGTTTATAGCAATCTTTACTCCATAAGTTTTGTAATATCGCAGAATATTATTGAGCTGGTTAAAATCCCCTTTAAAATTATGTTCAGAAATAACAATAACAATTCTGGATAGCTCATCTTCAGGTATATACTGTTTAATAATGTCAAAGTAGCTCTCTCCATAATCTAACACTAAGAGATTAGCATTACATGGTAGGAAGATATCAAAGGTATTCGGCTCTGTTTTCAACTGAGAGAGGGCTGTATGTAAAATTTTGTGTTGTACCTCTACTCGATACTCTTCTGGTATATCTTCATCGTATGGAAAAGTATTTAAAGCAACCCAGTCCCCATTATTCATCAACTTCCCGGAGATTTCATATGCGACTACGACATGCTCATCTGCACTAAATATTGGTTGGTAAAATGCCGTTAAGCTATTTATATTAGTAAGGACTTCTATTGCATCCATTGAAAAACCTCCTCTTTAGAATTATCTGAAAAATGAAACCTTATCATTCTATCATAAGTTTTTCATTCCTTTTGTGCAAATCCCATAATTGTATTTTTAATTACTCAACTGAATTATTATACAATTATATCCTCTAAATTAGAATTGAAATTTAACTGTCACGGCTGCTTTCAAGATGGATTGACCCGGCTCAATCGGCGTACCCTCACTACTTTTTAACGCAGCAACTTCAAACGGTCTAATGGGAGATGGTCCCGCTGATTCTATGATCTCAATAGGCTGAGGCTGAACTGAAAGCTGCATCGCTTTTCCTATAGAATTTGCTTTAGAAAATGCATCGAACACAGCCATATTTAATGCATTCTGATAGGCAACCGATGAACGGTCGACTAGAGGTTGTAGGGATGACACTTGATTGGCCCCGTTTTTTATAGCAGTATCAATTACACTGCCCACCTGTTGAAGATCTGTAATTCTTATGGTTAATCCATTTGTAATGTCATACCCTCTAAATATCTGTCTCCCATCTATATAGTCATAGCGCGGAAAAATCGTATAGGTAGAAGTTTGTATGTTCTCTCTTGGAACACCTATAGCTAAAAGGGAATCAATTACCTGACTCGCTTTTTTGGCATTTTCTTCTTGAGCCTTCGTCACTTCTACATCGGTCGTTGTAATTTCGAGACGAACCTCCCATTGACTAGGAGCTGTCATTTCAATCCCTTCACCGAAAACCGTAATAGTACGTGGGGAAGTATAAAAGTACATAGCCATCCATCCTTTCTCCTTCTCTTCCTATCTTATGCAAAAGGAAGAAGGCAAATGTTATCACATCTCATTCTAGAAATGATAAAGTGATTATAATGATTACTTGAACCGTTTTTGGGAGGATTGATTGCAATGAAGAAACAATATTACGTAAACGGAGAATGGAAAACATCAGAAAGCTATCGTCAGCTTACTAGTCCCCATACAAATGAAATAATTGCAGAAATACCACAAGCAACACGTGAAGAGGTTGAACAAACAATAGAAATTGCCTATGACACAAGACAACAAATGGCTGCACTTACGTCACTTGAACGCGCTGAGATTCTCGAACATCTGGTGCGTCTCTTTAAAGAAAATCGTCAAAAGGCCGCTGAGTTAATTTCCTTGGAATCAGCCAAACCAATAAAATATGCACTTGGAGAAATTGACCGTACCATCGAAACCTACAAGTTTGCAGCCGAAGAAGCAAAGAGATTAACTGGTGAAATGGTTCCGATGGATGCAGCTAAAAATGGGGCTGGCCGTTTCGGTTATACTATTGAACAGCCAATCGGGGTCATTGCAGCTATTACCCCATTCAACTTCCCTCAAAATTTAGTAGCACATAAGGTGGGACCGGCGATTGCAGCAGGTAATCCAGTTGTTTTAAAGCCAGCATCTCAAACACCTCTATCCGCTCTATTTTTAGCAGAGCTCATCGACCAAACCGCCTTACCAAAAGGAGCCTTTAATGTGGTAACTGGAAGTGGAGGAACAGTTGGAAATACTTTAGTTGAAAGCACTAAAGTCAAAATGGTTACCTTTACTGGAAGCGCCGCAGTTGGAAAGGAAATTAAAAATAGAGCAGGGCTAAAAAGAGTGTCCTTAGAGCTAGGATCCAATGCAGGCTTAATCATCGACAAACATGTAGACTTGTCGAAAATAGTGCCAAAATGCGTAATGGGAGCATTCTCGAATCAAGGACAGCTATGCATCTCTCTTCAACGTACGTATGTGATGGAGGAAGTTTACGAAGAGTTTATTGATCAATTTACACAAATGACGAAACAGCTGGTTGTAGGAGACCCATTAGAGGAAGCAACCGATGTAGCAGTGATGATCAGTTCAACAGAAAAGGAGCGTGCACTTAGCTGGGTACAAGAAGCAGTCGAGCATGGGGCGGAGGTCATTACTGGGGGCATTGAGGAGAATGGTGTATTTATGCCTACAATCCTTACGAATGTTGCAGCCATCTCGAAGGTTTCTTGCCAGGAGGTGTTCGCGCCAATTGTCGGGGTAAACCGTATTTCTTCTGTCCAGGAAGGCATTGATGCCATTAACGATTCAAACTATGGGCTTCAGGCAGGTATATTTACAAATGATATTCAAACAGCGTTCCATGCCTCAAAAGAATTAGAGGTAGGCGGCGTAATTATCAACGACATTCCAACCTATCGAGTAGATCAAATGCCGTATGGCGGTGTAAAAGAGAGCGGAATAGGAAAAGAAGGAGTTAAATATGCTATTCAAGAAATGACGGAAACGAAGCTAATTGTTTGGAATCAGCTGTAAATTATTAGATACAATAAGAGCACTTACTACTTTTTATAAAAAACAATTTTGATTTATAAGGATTGGTTGATTTACATTCTGGCTGGACGCTTTCCTGGGGGCGCTGCTCCAACTAAATTGTTTCGGATGCTTCCGAAACAATTGGATTTTCCGCAAGCGCTAATCCCCAAGGAGTCGCCAGCCGACACTCCAATCAACTTTTTCTCACAAAGTCATACAAGTTTATAATAATAGACTTAGGTCTATCTAATAAAAATTAAACGAAAACTTCTGTTTCATAATTGTTACCTAGACAAACCACGACAGGAAATTTCGTTCGGTGTACTCATTCTAACAAATTTCAGGAAATACTTCTGTAGCAGTCCTTTTTACAAAGTTATAGGAACTTCGCAACTGCTCTTTTCTTCAGCTATTCTGTTTTAAAAATTCTGCTAGGATACTTGTGTAGATCTCAGGCTGTTCTATATGTGCCAAGTGCCCTGCGTAAGGTACGATTGCCCCGTGAACAAATGAGTTGCTTAGTGGGTAGCTTAAAGCACCAGATGCCTCTACTTTATTTTTTTCTCCAACTAGGAATAAAACCGGAAAAGTAAAGGATTTAATCGCATTCATCTCCTCAAATGGATACCAATTCTCATCCATCCCTAATAGTAAAAATTGTGTCCAGTCCGATTCATGGAGCGATTGAAAGTAACCTCTAGCTTCCTCACTATTTAATAAGTTATTCCATGTCGACACATCGGCTTCATGCTGCTCCTCCCAATCTTCAGGTTTATAAGGAAGAACCCCTGATAATGTCAACGTTCTTACATACTCTGGGAACATCCTCCCAAACATAACTGCCACTATTCCACCAAGCGAGCACCCTACTATGTGAACCTTCCCCCATTGATAGTGCTCGATGGTTTGCTTTAAATCTCTCGCGCAGTCCTCAAAGAAGTTAGTGTAGTCCTCTGTAAACGACTTTCCATGCCCTCTCAAATCTGGCGTAATCACCTGAAAACTATCTTCAAAAAACTCTCTCTGATAAACAAAATCTGACTCTCCCACCTCTAAACCCGTATGTAGAAAAATTAGAGGCTCCCCTGAACCTTTTATGGTAGTATGCAACAACATTTTTATTCCCCCTTTCCAAGAACATACCATTACTTCCAGTGATTTACCATAATTAGTTTGACTAAATATAAGGAGGGGAAATGGATGGTTAAAGGAGGCGAAAACATATGCCATGGACTAAAAACGACTATCCAGACTCTATGAAAAATTTAGAGACACATGTTAGAGAAAAGGCTATAGAGATTGCAAATGCATTGTTACGTGATGGTTATGAAGAAGGAAGAGCTATTGCTATTGCAACATCTCAGGCAAGAAAAGCAATTAATGGCGATGAAAATAACAGAAGACAATATGAGGTACGAGCTCGCGAGGATGAATGGGTACTTGTAAAGAAGGATGGAGATAGAGCCATCTTCAAGGAAGATACAAAAGAAAAGCTATTAGAGAAAGCAAAGCCTTACGTAAATGACCATGACGGGATACTGGATATATACCAAGCTGATGGAGATCTAGAAACCCGACTATATGATTAATGCTTTAAAAGTGCTTCTTTTAGAAATAGAGAAGCGCTTTTCTAATGATAGTCACCACCACACCACTTGACTTGTTGTATACAGGTGTATACATTAAGAAGAATACTACTGTATATGCAGAGGGAAGTGGAATAAATGAGAACTGATTCTTCTAGAGGATACTGTAAAGAAGGAAAAGAAAAGAGAGGGGCAAAAACCTTTCGTAGAGGTCGAGCGATAGCCTTTTTGGAGAGATTAAATACTAGAAAAGAGACCTTAAAAAAACAATTAGAAACTCCTGAGCTTCAAACAATTCATCCACACTTGGTTGGTGAGCTTAAGGCAATCGAAATGGTGATTGATGAATTTATTCAATTGTTCGAGCTTCATGAAGTCGAGGAAAATCAAAAAGAAGACGTGGAATAACATATCTAACCAACCAAATAAATAGAGGAGACCCCGAATTAACCGAGGCTCCTCTTTCTATTTTCATTTTCTTCAATTTTTACGCTGACTATGGCTCAAGAAAAGAAGGACTTAACTTCATTCTGATAATCATAGAAAAAATCAGGAATCTCTTCTTTGGAAGATTTTCAATCCCACTGTTCGCTACACCGGAGAAATACCAACCTTGTTCTGTTCTTCCACGCTTGAAAGCTAAAAATACATCTTCTCCTTTACATTCATATATACGCTTTAGCTCTAACAAATTAGCGTATTTATCTGCTACCACAAGAGCTTTTTGATGTAATGTACCTGTCTTTAGCTGATCAATAGTATGTCGCTTACGCTCTTCCCATGTATTTTCTTTTTCCTCGGTATTATATGCCACCAATTCTTTTACTTCCGTGCCAAATTCGCGTTCAATGTCTTCCATTGTAACGTCTGTATCCTCCACTGTATCATGCAAATATCCTGCAACTACAACTGCGGCTGGCATTCCTGCATCTTCTAGGATTTTGGCTACATGGAAAGGGTGTCCAATATAAGGAGCACCTGTTGTTTTTCGGACTTGGTTCTTATGAGCCTCTTTTGCAAAACTCCTTGCTTTTTCAATCATTGTATCCATAATAATTTATCCTCTCTTGCCTAAGTGTTTCTAAGAGCATTCGTTCTACATAAACTGAAGATTTCTTTAGAAAATATACATAGCATTTATTTATTATAGTATAATATTTTTTCATATTTACATCATCTATCGAGGAAGAGTATGCTTCTCCGTCTTGAAGGGAATTTAACTATGAAGCAATTAAAAACTAGAATGTTTCCATCCATCTGGGTCAATCATACGAGCAGTTAGAGCTTACAGACCTTAGAGCTGTTATTGTAACAGACGATGTGTTAGCAAGAGGTTGTGCTACAAATACATTCGTAAGTCATAAAACACTATACAAAAAGTATGCAGCAGTTTAATGAATTTGTAGCAGACCATCCAAGGCTCGAGTCTATTCTTGTTCATTCAGACGATGGAATGACAGTAGCTAGACTAAATCTCGAATACTCGCTGTCCACTGCATTATATTTATATATTTCTTTAAAGAAAAGAGAAGACATTGAGTTAACAAGGTCTCTTCTTTACATTTTTAGCTTTTTCTCAACAATTGCAGCCAAAGCTTTTACCGTATCAAAGGAATCCCCTGGGAATTCTGTTCGAACAAACTCTGCTTTTAGCTCCTCCGCCACTGCTTGACTATCTGCTCCTATTTCATAATAAGATTCAATGTCCGCTACCAACGTCAAAAGCTCACAAGTAACAAATCCCTTTGCCCCTATAGACGCAAGCCTTTTCATTTCATCCTTTACATCAGGCAATAGCCATTCACCTGTTTGGCCTGCACTTCTATAGACAGTCCTCCAATTAGGGATGTTTGCTTGCTCTGAAATAGCTTTAGCCATCTCTTGAAACTGCTCGACGTATACATCATTCCCTTTAGAGGTTATCCGGTGACTATGGGCCGTGTATAGCACATAGGAATCTGAGCGTATATGCGTCGGTATCCATCTATACGCTCGCCTTACTCTGTCGGAATAAACAGAAATTAGTTCAGGCGAGACATGCCAATTATCAATATGAATCAGCTCAATTCCACGAGCATTTTCTAGGCACTCTTCTACCTCTCGTTGAAACGCTCCAGTTACACTAGGTGTGTACAAGGAATATATGGTCATGGTAGCGATTGTTGTAACCCCATCCGAAAGCATTTGCTGAAGGGCATCGCTGGCAAATGGAGGTGTGTGCTTATAAGCATTGTAAACCTTTATTCCTTTTGGAAAACGTTCAGACAAAATGCTTTCTAGTCCTTCTGCAATTCTTACTGTTTGGGCGCCCAAAGGATCAACTGTTCCTAGCTCCCGAAATTTCCTTCCTACATCGGCTAATGCCACATCAGGTACAGATTCCCCGCTAAACAAGTGCTGAAAATATCCCGGTAGCTCATCGGTTGATTTAGGAGCACCGTATGCATATAACAATAAACCGATCATAGACGAAGCAATCCTTCCTTTTACTTTCTCTTTCTGGCTTGAAAGTCCTTTTCTATTTCCCTTTTCCAGGTTTTATTCAGTCTATGACCACGACGATAATTGGTAACGGCTTGACTTACTGCCTCGTAATTTAGTGTAGTACCTCTCTCATCGGCATGATAATTAACTGCAAAATCCTTATCTATCCCAAATTTCTCAGCAGTAGCTAATGCATCTATATTGGCACCTAAGAAGATAAACTCCCAATTGTATTTTTCTTTTTGGTGATTGATCATTTTTTTAATTTGTTCCGCTTTATATTCGCAGCTTGCATTTTCCATTCCGTCTGTTGTGATAACAAATAATACTTTCTCCGCTCGCTCCTTCTCGCTAACTCTCTTTTGCACGTTTCCGATTTTTTGAATAGTTGCTCCAATAGCATCTAGTAGTGCCGTCATTCCGCCTACTTGGTAGTCGTCCTCTGTAAGTGGTGACACTCCTTTAATAGAAAGTCGGTCATGGAGTAGCTCATATTTATCGCTAAATAGCACGGTCGTGACAATAGCATCTCCTTCCTCTTTTTTCTGTTTCCTTAACATGGCATTGAACCCCCCGATTGTATCTGCCTCCAGCCCTGACATGGAACCACTCTTGTCAAGAATAAACACCAATTCAGTTAAGTTCTTTTTCATATCAATTCCTCCTCTTCGTTTGTAAATAGATGATATCAATTCTTTTTTCCCAGTAGGTCGCTTCGGAGGAGACAAATTTGATTGAAAATATAGACTTTTAGTAATTGAGTTTAATTTATTGAAATTAAATTTATCATAATATAATATATTCCTATAAGTTTAGTATGAATTTAAAAAGGCGGGATTTATTTGTTATATATGATTATTACCGGTTTAATTTGTGGCGCCTTACTAGGCTTTGTTATGCAACGTGGACGCTTCTGTCTTACAGGCGGATTTCGTGATATGTATTTAGCGAAGGATAATCGTATGTTTTATGCGTTATTAATCGCGATTGCAGTACAAAGTGTTGGTGTGTTCACCCTTATGGAGCTAGGAATTTTTGAATATAATGCAGGCACGCTTCCGTTGCTTGCAGTCATTGTCGGATCTTTCATTTTTGGTATTGGTATTATTTTAGCTGGTGGCTGCGCAACAGGAACATGGTACCGAGCAGGAGAAGGCTTGATAGGAAGCTGGATCGCTCTTGCAGGATATATGCTGATGGCAACAATCATGAAGTCTGGAGTGCTTGCACCTCTTAACGCACAAATTCAGTCATCACAGTTGCCAACTAACTCTATCCCAGAAACATTTGGTCTAAATGTATGGATTTTTGTTGCCATCCTGTTAGCAGTAGTTGCGTGGATTGTGTATAAAGAAGTGACGAAGCCAAAGGTATTTATTCCTTCTTTAAAACCGAAGAGAACCGGACTAGCACATATCTTGTTTGAGAAACGCTGGCACCCATTCGTAACTGCTCTATTAATCGGAGCAATCGCAGTTCTTGCTTGGCCACTTAGTGCGGCAACTGGCCGTGTGTTTGGATTAGGGGTTACTACTCCGTCGGCAAATATCCTTCAGTATTTAACTACTGGAGATTCAGCAGTTCTAAACTGGGGCGTCTTCTTAGTTCTTGGTATTTTCTTCGGATCATTTTTTGCAGCAAAAGCAAGTAGAGAGTTTCGTTTTAGAATGCCTGATGTGAAAACGGGTATTAATAGTTTCATAGGCGGTAATTTAATGGGATTCGGGGCTAGTCTTGCGGGAGGCTGTTCGATTGGGAACGGTCTAGTAATGACTGCTATGATGACATGGCAAGGTTGGATTTCTCTAACGTTTATGCTTTTAGGAACATGGACTGCTGTTTACTTTGTATTTGTCCGTGGTCGCAAGAAAAACAAAGCAACAGCTACTAAAACAGCTGTGAAACCAGCATAATTTAAAGGAGTGTATTTGAATGAAACAAGTATTAGAAGTAATGGGAATGGTATGTCCTTTCCCTTTAGTTGAAGCAAAAGAAGCAATGACGGAGCTATCCTCTGGAGATGAGCTAGTAATCGAGTTTGATTGTACACAAGCTACGGAATCTATCCCACGCTGGGCAGCTGAAGAAGGTCATACAATCACTAACTACGAACAATTAGATGATGCAGCTTGGACCATCACTGTTCAAAAGAAATAACGAAAGTTGAAAGCCCCCGAAAAATTTTTCGGGGGCTTTTATAAGGAGAAAATTGTATAGAATTAGTTTTAGATCTTAGAAGTCACTGATTTCCGTTACAGGCGCTTCGCTTTCCACGGGCACGGCCTCAGCCTTCTCCCTCGCTATGCTCAGTCCGAGTGCGGGCCAACAGGATGTTGGTCACAAAGGCAATGTCACACGATGTGACGTTATTGCCTTTGTTCCTTTGCGCGCTGTTCCCGTAGGAGTCTGCACGCCTTTCACTTCAATCAACTTGTTTATGCTACTGAAAAATGTTTCACTAAATCAAATAATTCTATCAGGGCTTACTCCAACTATTTTCTTCTTTGGAGCTTCTAATTTTTTATTATTGGACTTTAATAAAAATAAGCCGGTGATACCTGCTACGACAGTGACTGCTATCACAATTAGATAAATCCGCGGCTAGACTCTCTTCTAGCCAGTACATTCTTGTAAAGGATATTGCCAGTACAAAAATCCCAGAATGTACCCATGTAGTAATCTCATCCATTCCCCCTATTATTTTAAGCCCCTAGTAAATCCTGTTCAAACGCGAATAACGCTTCGTTGATTTCAAATATGTCGTATTGTTCTTGTTCAATAAAATATCGAATGATTAAATCAAATGTATGGCTTTTAGACAGTGTATAGCCAGCACGCCCCAATAGGTCCTCTGTTTCTTCAATGGTTAATTCCAAAGCGATTGCAAAGGCTACCGCCGTCTTTTTCATCGGTGTATAGTCTATGTTATTTTTAATTTTAGAAAAAAGCCGGCGGTCGATATTGGCTTTCTTATAGGTACCTACATCGGTCATTCCCTTTTCATCTATCAGCCAAAGCAAGCGTCTAGAGAAAGGTTCATCTTTTTTATGAATAAGTTGCTCCAGGTCTGTCTTTTTTTCAAAAGTAGTCTCCGACACCTGAAGCATTTCAATTTCCTTCGGCATCATTCGTAACTTATGGCTTAAAGTTTGAACTGTATGTTCGTCAATGTAGGCACGAATGGAACTAAATAGTTTTTCACTTAACACGAAAGCACTTCGATCAAATACCACTAGATAGACAAGTAGGTCGTGCTTCATAAGGAAGGAACTTATGGTAGATATTGCAACTTGGAGAGCTTGATCCTTCGGGTAGCCATAAATTCCAGATGAAATGAGGGGGAATGCAATGGATTCATATCCCTCTGTAATAGCTAATTGTAAAGTATTCAGGTAACAATTCTCCAATTGTTGCTGCTCCTTGTTAGATCCACCTCTCCAGATAGGACCAACTGTATGGATAATGCGCTTTGCCGGAAGCTGGAACGCCTCCGTCATCACTGCACCACCGACTGGGCAACTCCCTATTTCATTACAAGCAGCTTGCAATTGCTCCGCTCCGGCAGCTTGAAAAATTGCACCACATACCCCTCCACCCATTTGGAGCTGTGAGTTTGCTGCATTCACAATGACATCCACATCCATCTTGGTTATATCGTTTCGGACAATCTCAAATGGCATAATCTTTCTCCCTTCTATGATAATGGTTCTTCACCATTTGTTGCGGTCAACTAACATAATTTCATTTTAGTGAATACTAGGAGGCTTGAAAAGTGTGTTACACTACAAAAAAAGGAGGAGAATGGATGCAAACTTTTAACTACGAAGCTTCTTGGGATAGAGCAATTTCCAAACATGATCGACAAGAATTAGAGGCAGTATTTTCTAGCTTGGACACCTTTCCCCCTTTCTCTGTTATTCGTCATGCCGTGAATTATAAAAAAGAGCTTTTAGTTACAGCTATCGTACATAACACAGCTGATCAACCTTTGCTATTTCAAGAACAGAGAATGACGTATTCAATAGATGGAAAACAAATAGCAGAAAACACCTTCAGTCTTTCTTCATTCGTTGTTCCCCCAAAGACAAGCATGCCATGGACCTTTATTTTTCCTGCTGGTAGCTGGCAGGGTAATGAAGCTAGGCTTGGCGAATTGTATTTTGGTTAAGTAAACACGAAAAAAGAGCCAACCTCTGATATTGGCTCTTTTTTCATGAATATTGGGAGTTATATTAAATAGTTTTACAACTAATTTAATAAGGCTGTTTTCTAAAAGATTGTTGTTTTTATATCGAATTTGCATATAACATATTATCTGATAAAATTATTTGTAACTAAAAGAGGGTTTACTTCGTCTAAATTGAATAATTTAAAAAAATGTTAGGAGGTATTTTAATATGAAAAAAACTTTGTCACTTATTTTATCATTGACCTTTGTATCAACTATTCTTTTGGGTTGCCAATCAGGCGATAACACTACAAAAGACACTGATAAGAATAAACTTGAGCAACAAACAGAAGTCGTTTCTAAAACTGATGCAGATAAGGTTGAAACAAATCAGCGGTCAGCAGAAGATAATGAGAAATTGAAATTAGTTGGAGAAATTTCAAAGGTTAGTATTTCGAAATCGAAAGGCTTTGACCCAACTGTTTTTAATGATGACAAATCTATCGAAACTTTCAATACTATATTTACAAGTGCTGTAAAAGAAGATGGTATAGTAAATATGGTAAATCCAGAGTTTTATATAGATATTGTTTATTCGAATGAAAATAAACAGAGTTTTCTTTTATGGGTAGGAGAAAAAGGTGAAAGAAGCACATTTATGAATTCAAATGATAAGAATACCATTTTTACGGTTTCGGAAGAGATGACAGACAAATTAATTGATTTAATCGAATAGCAGTTATATTAAGACCTCAATTCGAGGTCTTTTCTTATGCACTTCTTAGCATTTCAACAGTTGTATAATTGGATTTTTGACACGCTGAAATAAGCATTTGTTCTACACGTTTATCAAATGCTAAATTTTTCCCTAAATCTAACCAGCGGAACCAATAAAGATAATTGTCTAAATAGCGAGTTCCTACACCTTGAAAGCGTTCCATCCAACCTTTTAGGCGATTATGAAAATTATTAACGTGCTGAATGTGGTAGATACCCTTTTTCACACGTTGTTTTTGTCTTTCGTTGACAGTTTCGTGTTGTAATCCCTTAATTTTTGCAAACTTCTTATAGTTAGTCGCTGTATCTGTACATAGCAAAGAAGATGGGTGAATATACTCACCTATCACATTGTCAATTTCTTCTGCTTTCACACGACCTGTTCCTGCTTTTCGAGCAATCACACTGCCGTTACGGTCTTGTGCCACCACAACAGCAATTTTAAGGTTAGAAATCCCTCTTTTTCTGTCTTTTTCTCCACGCTTTTTAGGTTTTCTATGATTTATTTGACGATAACCTTTTAAAGATTCACGAAAGAAAGTTTCATCGCTTTCAACAATACCTTGTAATTGGTTAAAACCTTGACTACCTAATGCGTACAAGATTTTGTGTCGCCAATAAAATGCGGTAGAAATGTGTATTTGAAGTTTTTCAGCAATTTTAGGCAGAGTATAGCCCTCAACCATAAGTTCAATATATTTCACCCACTTTTGAGGGTATCGAGAACCTGAAAATGGCGTGTTTGTCATATCGTTAAAGGATTTACCGCAATCTTTACACAGATAGCGTTGGCGACTGCGATATTTACCGTTACGTTTAACGGCTGTACTACCACAATGAACGCAACCAATCCCCGAAGAAAACCTCGCTTCACGAATAGTTTTTAGAAGTTTCGTGATTTTATCTGGTTCTTCGGGAAACAAATCTTGTTTCATTGCCTCAAATAGTGCTATTTGTTCTGATTTTGTTAATTCGCTGAAATCTTCATATACATCTCTCCACATACCTTAACGCCCCCTTAACCCTATTTTATCAACCTAATAAAAGTATGGTCAAGAAAGCAACAATCTAAACGAAAACAGCCTTTAATAACAATGGAAATCCGTCGAATGAAGCCGAGGGAAATGACCACTTGGTTACCTATATGTATAATGACTGCTACAAGTTCTTATTTGCTAGTAGCATAGTCACTCAACGCCTCTTTTATAGGCATTAGGATGAGCGTATTTTTTTCTTTTTACGTTTCACCCTTTATATTTGTAACCTCTTTTACATAAAAAATCAAATAGTTTACTATCAATTAATATTTATCTGATTTCCTTTTAAATGGTTAAACAAAAGCCGTAGCACCAAAACATTCGTGTTACGGCCTCCCTTAATCTTAAGCTTGCTTTTGCAAGTATTCTAGCAACCCCATGGAGCATACCCGCATATCCAATTCGATAATTGGGTATACAGGATGGTTCGGAGCAACTTGATGGGCATCCAGTGCAGTACGAATCCGTTCCTTTAATCGAGCAGCTAATACTTCATGAGATTCTCCATCCGCAAAAACCGATTTTGCTTCCTTCATAAACACATCTAACCAGTTAGAAACCATGATCAGCGCTTGCTCAACATTGGCTGTCATTCCATAATGACCAAAATAGATGTAATCGAGCTTCATCTCTTTCATCTGATTGATTGCTACAAGCATAGCCTCTGGATCAAATTGGTTTGGAGAGGTAGAAGGCAAATAAAAACCGATTCCTTCCTTTGCAAGCTGCTCATAGCGTACGCCTACTGTATCCCCAGTAAACATTCCATTGCTTACTGGATCATAAATACTAAAATGATGATTTGCGTGACCTGGTGTATGGAAAAATTTCAGCGTGCAGTTTTCGCCAATTGATAAGGTTTCGCCATCTTCTTTTACGAGTAGCCTGTCCTCCGGGATAGCCTCTATTGGCGCAAAGAGACCATAAAAATCATCCCCATAAACAGCTTTTGCTCCTGCAATCAGACGTTCCGGATTTGCTAAGTGTCTAGCTCCTTTTGGATGGACTACTACCTTTGCATTCGGACAATCTTGGATCAGCACCCCTGCTCCGCCAGCGTGATCTAGATGAATATGGGTGACAATAATATATTTCACTTGTCCTAAAGAAAAACCTAACTTAGACAACCCTTCCTTAATATGTGGAATTGAAGGACTAGGACCTGTTTCCACTAATGTTAGCTCTTCCTCATCAATCACATAGGTCCCCGTTCTCTCGAGCAGTCCCAAATCCATTCCATCAATTAAATAAATTCTCCCATCATTGTGTAATCTCATAGCTTCACCCCTTGTATAAGTTATATATATCATAGCATGCCTCAAAATCAAACGAAGGGTTCAAGCCCTATTCTTTTCATTTTTTTCAAGTTTCCGTTAGGGTGTAAGAGGGTAGGATTTTTAGAGATAAAGGAGTGGTATTTATGACAAGTAACATTTTCCAACCATTTACATTCCCTTCTGGGGTCACATTAAAAAATCGAGTGATGATGGCTCCTATGACAACCTATTCTTCCGAGAAGAATGGAGATGTCTCTGAACAAGAGCTTATCTATTATGCGCGCCGAGCAAGAAGTGGTATCGGTGCAGTTATTACAGCATGTGTCTATGCAGAGCCACTTGGTGTGGGCTTCCAATATTCTATAGGTGCTGAAGACGATGCTCGAATCCCAAGCTTACGCAAGCTAGCCAGTGCTATAAAGGATAACGGAGCTAAAGCGATCTTACAGATTTTCCACGCTGGCAGAATGTCTAGCTCTTCAATATTACAAGGTGAGCAGCCTGTTTCTGCGAGCAATATTCCTGTTCCTAGAGAAAATGCAGAAACTCCGCGTGAAATGACTCTGGAGGAAATAGAAAAAACAATCGCATCCTTTAAAGAAGCAACACGTCGTGCGATAGAGGCCGGTTTCGATGGAGTAGAGATTCATGGTGCCAACACATATCTCATACAGCAATTCTTTTCCCCTCATTCAAATCGCCGAACAGATCAATGGGGTGGAACACTCGAAAAAAGAATGGCTTTTCCTTTAGCGCTTGTTGATGCGGTAAAAACTGCTGTAAAGCAACATACTTCTAATCCATTTATCGTCGGTTACCGTCTCTCTCCAGAGGAGCCTTTCGAGCCCGGTATTACTATGCAAGACACATTAGCACTTGTCCGTACACTTGCCGATAAAGGCTTAGACTATATCCATATTTCTGCTTCCGAGTTTATGGGTGGTTCTATTCGAGATAAAGAAGATACAAGCTCCCGTATTGCTTTAATTCAAGAAGAGGTAGGAGACAAGGTGCCGATTATTGGTGTTGGAGCATTACAAACCAAGGAACAAGTAGAAAAAGCTCTAAACATTACTCCACTTGTAAGTCTCGGCCATGCCCTTGTTCAAGATCCTGAGTGGATGCAAAAGATTGAACAAGGAAAAGAGGATACAATTTACCAAGCAGTATACAAAAGTAAACGAGAAGAGCTCGATATCCCGGATCGTCTATGGGATGCAATTACGCAGAATCCCGGATGGTTTCGAGTAGAAGAATAAAAAACAAAGGGCGACGGTTCTCCGTATCGTCGGACGCTTGGAGCGAAGGCCAACAGGATGTTGGTCAGGAAAACGTTGTCACAGGATGTGACGCTTTTAGTTTTCCTTCCATAAAGTGAGCCACAGCCGAACGCTTACGCGTGCCGTTGCTATGTCTCACCTATCTCCCTTCTCCCGTTGGAGTCGCCGACGCTGCTACGAACCAACAGTGTCTCTTACTAACATGAAGTATTGATTAATAAACCAAAAATAGTATATTTCCCATCAACAATGGAATGGCTTTGTATCTGGCTCCGTTTTTATTTGACAGGTTATTTCAAAGTGCCTTACCAGCCACCTTATTCTACTTCCACAATAACATTTACAATGGAAGCATCATGCCCTTTAATTCGTAAAGGTGCTGTGAATGCTGATAGTAGCTTTTTTCCTATTAACGGTTCGGGATTTATATCCTCATAGATGAGCATTGTCGGCTCGCTATACTTTTCGTGATTCAAAAAAGCATGATGAACTGCATATCCATTGTCTCTTGCTTCCGTCAAATTTTCTATACTGAGGGTATCAATCGCAACAGCCTTACAGTTCGGCAGCTGCGTTCTTATGTACACTGCTGCATCCGGCGAAACTGCAGGAAAATTATTGGAGTATCTTTGGAAATCACTCTCTCTAAACTTCCAGTGGCCTGTATTAAAAATAAGAATGTCTGCCTCCTGAAGCTCTTCTCCGTAACTTTGTAGAGTCTCTATCGTTACAAACCCATTTGCCCCGACCGGACAATCTATTAATAAAGGCTTTTTGTAAATAAAATCTTCAATAGGAATGGCATCAATCCCTTTCCCATTGGTCATATGATGCCAAGGAGCATCTACATGCGTACCAGCATGTAAATACATACTCAAGACACTTCCGTTCCAGTCATCCCCTTTTTCTTTTCGCTCTCTTGGCTCTAAGCGCACCTCCGGTAAACCCGGGTAGACTGGCATCCCCTCGTAAATCGGATAACCAATTTCCACATACTTCGGCATTCCCTTCACTCCCCCTTCAAGTTTCTGCAAACTTAATTTTACCATATTCTTCTATCGTAGCGATGTTAAATTGACTATATATTCAAATAATTACAGCTTTCATGTTACCTTCTATGTGAATCACTAGCTCAGTTGGATTTCCAAAAGGTTTCCATCAGGATCAACTAGATAGGAAGCTCTCCGTTTCACACAGAAAATGTACAGGCTCTTCAAAACAAGTAAATCAGATTAAGAGGACATCACAAATTGATAACAAAATATCATGTCCTCTTGCATTTACCAATAGTTTTTCATTAAAGAGCTCGACCAAGTAGGCTGTTTAACTTCTGCTCTAGGGAGAAACTCTTTCATTATAGGTTTAATATCTATGATTGGTGTTCCGTCGATAGCATCTAATCCTTTTACTAGTAAGGATCGATTTTTTACCTCCTGAAGCTCCACGATAGTAACCCCCAATTTATTCGGTCTATTTTTTCCCCTCTGCGCAAATATCCCAACTTCCGGAAACTCATTGTTATTTCTTGGATGTCTCGCTTCATACTGGATGTCGCCATCGCTTACCTGATTGAAATAAAAAATGATCTCTAAATGGGAAAATTCCTGTATTCCCTTTAATGAAGATTCTAGAATACTTTCTGCTAGCTCAATTTTTGACAAGACTGAACCCCAGTTATCGTCGACAATGTCCGCTCTATCGTTCTTTACAAATGCTATCGGTTGAATAGAAAATTCCATATTTCATCCCCCTATCTATCGCTATCATAACAAAGGCTTAAGCAAGATAGAAAATACCGATTCCTTATACAAATCCATAAGTTTCTCTAATATAACAAATAGGAAGCCCAATAACTCGGGCTCCCATATGTTAAATTAAATAAAATAAACCACCATTGATGATCTCCATTTTTATACGGGGACTATACTGCTCCTCCATTGCCTTCTTCTCCAGCTCATAGATTTCTGGTTTTTCTTCTACATCTACATAAAAGTACTCCAGTACCTCTAAATCCCTTCGCCATCTTTCCTTTGCTTCCTCGGCCCATGCATGATCATCGCGTAAAATCATTTGCTCGACAAATTCCTCTAATCTTTCCAATGCCCTGCTAGGTTTAATCACGTAAGGGAGGTTGAATATATTACCGGCAGGCTTACTATCGAGCCGAAGCTCTCTCAGCCTATCTTGAAAATTTTCTTCAACCATCCCTGTCATAAGGTTCACTCCTAACGAATGAAGCATTTCCTTCGTCTGGTCACAGTAATAAGAAACCTTATAGTTTACAGCGAGCCAAGGGGTACGGATTGTCTCCATTTTATCGCTAGCGACCTCATACATTTGTACAAAGGAGCCTAGCTCTCGGGTTGCTTTAAAGAGTAAATTTAACCTAGGAGACCCAAAGTGAATAGTTTCTCCCCTAATGTCCCCTTGAAGACTCAATCTGTCTGTAATGAGGGTGAGCTGAGCAGGGTTTGGTTCGCCTCCCGAGCTCTCTATATATTGCCAATAATAAGGACGATTCATTACCTTCTTGTCCATATCGACGGTCAACTGAACAGTTAGGTAATGCGGATGCTCTGTCAAAATGAGACATCCTGTTTCTTGAAAGAGAGTTTGAAGATAATTGTGCACTTGTTGTGGATACATACTCTCCCTCCTTTTCTATATAGATTTCTTATACGTAGAAAGGATATCGTCTAGCTCTCCCACTACCTTTTCAAACACACCAATCTTTTCGTAAAGTAAATCTAAAATATGCTGCTCTATCGTATCTTGGATGGCAAGATTGTAGATATGCACATCATGCTCTTGTCCTAACCGATGCACACGTCCAATCCGTTGCTCGAGCTTCATCGGATTCCAAGGAAGGTCATAGTTGATCACATGGTGGCAAAATTGAAGGTTAATACCCTCTCCACCTGATTCCGTAGCTATTAATACCTGGACCTTATTCTGGAATAGCTGCTTCATCCAGTCTCGCTTGCTTTTATTAAACTTCCCGTTAAATAAAACACTGGAGATTCCTTTTGTACTCAAATACCATTGTAAGTAGATTTGACTTGCTCGATATTCGGTGAAAATAATGACCTTATCATTCGCGTTCTGGATAATTTCCAATGCCTTCTCTGCTTTTGAATTCACCTGTAGACCCATCATTTTCTGCATTAAACTCTGAACAAATGCTATCTCTTCCTTACCTGTACACTTTGGAAGCATGTTGTTTAACGTCAGACAGGTTGCTTCTTTACTACTACACATCTCCTTTTGGAGCGTAATCATTGAAAAGGCACCTGAGAAGACAGGGGAGACCTCCTTCAATTCCAACAGCATATCGTAGACCGCCCGCTCCTCTTCCGAAAAACGAATCGGTATAATTTCTACCTTTCTATTTGTCCACTCCACCCCAGTATCCTGTCTTCGATTTCGCACCATCACCTGATTCACTAGCTCCTTGAGATATTCCTCATGCTCCACCGTACGCTTGCGCACAGAGAAGGACTCTTGAAATGCCTCGAAATTACCTAAGTGTCCCGGCTTTAACAGCGAAATTAAATAGAAGAGCTCAAACACATCATTTTGAACAGGGGTAGCAGTTAATAGCAGACAAAACTTCTTCTTTAGGCCTTGAACAAATTCATATACCTTTGTTTTATGATTTTTCAGCTTATGCGCCTCATCAATAATAATCATGTCATAGTCCTGCTCATAAATCAGTTCCTTGTGAGGACTTTTCTTCGCCGTATCCATACTCATGATTACAATATCCGACCAGTCAAGCGAATAGCTCTTTTTGTAAGCAATTGCTGGAATAAAGAACTTCTCATTCAGCTCTTGAACCCATTGATTAATAAGAGAGGCTGGTGCTAAAATCAATGCTTTCTTCACTAAGCCACGGATAAGATATTCCTTTAGCACAAGACCTGCTTCAATTGTCTTTCCTAGACCCACCTCATCAGCGAGAATTGCCTTTCCGTTCATTCTCTCTATGACCATTTCCGCTACCTCTAACTGGTGCTTTAACGGGGTGAGATTTGGCAAATACTTTGGAGACTGTAGACCAGTAAATTCTGTAATCAGATTATTTTTTGCAATATCATAGCTCATATTATAGAGAGACCAGCTGTCCCACGGCTCTACTTGATCTATTCGTTTTAAAAATCCTTCTTTCCAATCAGACGGTCGTTCTATCAACATAAAAAACACACCTCGCGGCAACTATTTTAGTGGTAGATTGCCCTAAATCGAGATGTGTATGATTATTAAACGGCTGGTAATATTATTTTTGTTGCTCTCTAATTTTTTCTACCTCTGTTGCCCAAGCCTCAATCTTCTCTTTTATGCTGTTATACTGGTTCTCAACCTCATCATCTTTTAATTGCTTGAGCTCATCATTTAGCTTATAAAGCTGCTGTTGTTGTTCCCCCGCCATCTTTAAGAGCTCACCCCTTTGCTCCTTTGTAAAGATTGCTTCCTCTTCTAACAGAATTATCATATCTCTAATACGTGCACTTTCAATTGCTATGATTGATTGAAGCTTAATAAAGTTTTGTCCTACATTATATTTGGCATTGGAAGCTGCCCAAATATCGTTTCCATTGATTTTTTTATAAATCACATCTGTGCTGCTTGGAATAATCCATTTCTCTTCAATGGTAATCTTCAAGTCTTCTTGCGTTTCAGCAGATAGGTATTCTCCATTCCCAGCAGCTGCTACCGCTTTTAACTGGTCTTCACCCTTTTGATCTACATTAAATCCAATGATGTTTACCCTGCGATTTTCTCCATCCATCGTAAAGCTTTCCGCCTCTTTTACAGGATCTCCATCACAAGTTTCCGCTCCATCACTTACAATATACACAGTAATAGAGCCTTCATAGTTTTTATTCGCCTCATAGACTGTTCGAATTGCCTCTGCAAGTGGCGTCCAGCCCTTTGCCTTCACTTCATCAACCGTTGAATCAAACTTCTGCTGATCATATTTTTGAAGAGGATATACTTCATCTATTTGCGAGCAGGATAACTGTTTATCTTTGTCTGCCTGTGTTCCCGCGTGCCCATAGACATATAAAGAAAGCTCACTTTCCTCTCCAATGGTACTCGCAAAACGCTTAACGGCAGTCTTCGCAATACTCATTTTTTGCTTACCTTCTACAGATAGAAGCATGCTAGAGCTCGCATCTAAAAGTAATATTCCCCGAGACGGCACAGCATTTCCTTCTGCCGTAACAGAATGCTCTTTGTATGGGTCAGGAAGATACGGCTCTGTCAATTCCGCTGCATAATTAATTTGTTCCTCCAGCAGCCCCTCTGATGCATTGCTGGCAAAGTAATAACGAAGCATCTTATAGAGAGTTTGTGTATCATTCATTTCTTTTGTCACTGCCCTCAGCTCTTCAAGCTCCTCCTGCTTTAATTCCCTTGAGTCCTTTGGGAATTTAGAGGTCTCATGCTCAAAAGGGTAATCTAAAGCAAAAACGCCTGCCTTAGAGGCATGCCATTCTTCAATAGTCGTGGGTATAACCACTTCTTGAATCTTCTCTAAGATGGCAGGATTTATATGTTCATTAGAATCTTTTGTAGAGGATTCCACCGAAGCATTTTCCGGCTCAATCTCTTTCTTAGTTTCTGCTTCCGACTCTTTCTGTACACAGCCAGCTAAGAATAATGGAATTGCTAATAATAAAATAAAGTGCTTCATACTTATGGCCACCTCTTTAGATTGTGTTTATTTCCATACGAGGTAATAAAAGTATATGTTTCATCACCTTTTTAAAATAAGCGCAAGGAACTATCACAGTGTAAGATAAAAGTCACAAAAAACGCATGATTACTATGCATAACCATTTGTGCGTTTCTATATATCGATGAGAAAATCATGAAAAAAATACCAAAATATTTTTTAAAAAAAACATTGCATTTCTCTTAAAAAAGCAATATACTATTTTATGTTGTCACGTAAACAACTTATACATTTGGAGGAATACCCAAGTCTGGCTGAAGGGATCGGTCTTGAAAACCGACAGGCGGGTCAAACCGCGCGGGGGTTCGAATCCCTCTTCCTCCTCCATTTATTTTCATAAAATAGGTCCCGTGGTGTAGCGGTTAACATGCCTGCCTGTCACGCAGGAGATCGCCGGTTCGATCCCGGTCGGGACCGCCATTTTGCGGGTGTAGTTTAGTGGTAAAACCTCAGCCTTCCAAGCTGATGATGAGGGTTCGATTCCCTTCACCCGCTCCAAACAAATAATAATCCAGCCGACTGATGCAAATCAGTCGGTTTTATTTTTTATTCAATCCTCTATAAAAAAGCAAGTTATCCACATCTGGATAACTTGCTTTACTTATTACTCCACCATGTACTCTGTGGATATACTCCATCTGCCGTTAAACATATTAGCATAAATCAAACTAGTAAGGGGTGGCTGATCGAGAGTAAATGGGGGCCATCCGAGAGTAATTGTTCACCGAACGAGAGTATTCCTGCTGAATGAGAATAAATCGTCCCTATCTGAGAGTAAGCCACGCCCATACGAGAGTAACCATCCCCTATCCGAGAGTATTCTTCTCTTGAACGAGAGTAAATTTTATAATGCCTATGACAGAGGAAAGCTTCTGGATCTCGCCCTTTTCCATATGACCTGCATACATTGACCATGCCCTTCAACATAACAGTTTCACCTAAAACAGTTTCCGGATAGGAGATTACCGGGATATATCTAGCCTAGAACACCCGAGAATAAAATCACCTTTTTCGAGAGTAATTGCCCACTGAACGAGAGTATTCTAGCTGAATGAGAATAAATCGTCCTTATCCGATAGTAACCAACAGCTATCCGAGAATATTCCTCTCTTGAACGAGAGTAAATTCTCTCGAACAAAAGTAAGTCCATTTACTAAAAATCATTACCTTCTAATAGAACCTTCATGTATCCAAAAACAGAAATCCTTCTCTATAACAACCTTTCTAGAAACTAAACCTATATACAAGATTCAAAGGATCTTTAAACTGCGATATACTATATTAGTCTAATTATTTTAATTATTCTAAATAATATCTTTACGTATCGAAACAATAGATTTAATATAGTGATAGGTTACAATATTTCAAAATTTAGGGGGGATGTTCAATGAGAACAGGGGTTAAATGGATATATTTGTTGGGTTCCATCATGATGTTACTTTTACTAGCGGCTTGTGGTGCTGGAGATTCGGCAAATGAAGAGAACGGGAGCTCCGATGGAATTGTGTCAGCTAAGTTAGGCGTTATCTCTTTCATGACTGGATCTGGTGCTGCCTATGGAGAAGCTATTACAAACGGATTAGAACTAGCCTTGGAAGAAATTAACGAGAAAGGCGAAGTGAAGATTGAGCTTGTCATTGAAGATTCTGCCGGTAAGCAGGAGCAAGCATTATCAGTTGGGCAAAAATTAATGAGCGATAATGATATTGTGGGAATTATCGGACCAACTCTTAGTACGGAGATGAATGTAGTAGGTCCTGAAGCAGACTTAAACGGAATTCCTATTATGGGAACTTCTACAACAGCTGCAGGTATTCCGCAAATAGGAGATTACGTTTTCCGTAACTCCATTCCCGAATCTCTTGCTATACCAGCTGCTCTAGAAAAAGCAGTAAACAAGTATGGAGCGAAAAAGGTAGCAATCCTTTATGGAAACGACGACTTATTTACACAGTCCGGATTCGACACCATGAAGGCTGAAGCTGAAAATATGGGTCTTGATATCTTAACTATTGAAACGTTCCAAAAAGGACAATCTGATTATAATGCACAACTTACAAAAATTAAGGATTTAAATCCAGATTTAATTCTAGCGTCTGCTCTTTATAACGAAGGTGCAGTTATTATGGATCAAGCGAGAAAAATGGGCATTGACGTACCTTTTGTAGGAGGAAATGGATTCAACTCTCCTCAAGTAATTGAAATTGCAGGAGAAGCTGCAGATGGTTTAATCGTAGCTACACCATGGTTTGCCGAGAAACCAGATGATAGAGTGCAAGACTTTGTAAAGAAATACGAGGAAGCTTACGGGCACAAGCCAGACCAATTCGCAGCTCAAGCGTATGACGCGCTGTATATCTATGCAAATGCCTTAAAAAATGCAGGAAAAGCTGATCGCGATGCATTACGTGATGCGCTTGCGGAAACCAAAGACTTGGAAGGTATTTTGGGGAAAATTTCCTTTGATGAGGTTGGAGACGTCGTAATGGATCCTACTGTATTAGTTATTAAAGACGGGAAGTTCCAGCTATTCGAGGAGTAATAATAGAATTCAGCAGGTAAGGGTGTTGCACCCTTACCTTATTTTGAAAGGGTGAGATGTTTGCTATTAGAACAAATAATTAATGGAATCACACTGGGAAGCATCTATGCAATTGTTGCCCTTGGATTCACACTTGTCTTCGGGGTGCTAGGTATTATTAATATGGCACACGGAGAAATATTCATGGTTGGTGCTTTCATAGGAGTATTGGTTACAAGCGTATTAGGACTTCCACTATGGATAGCATTTCTTTCTGCCATCATTGTCACAGTGATTTTAGGGTACTTGTTAGAACGAATTGCACTAAGACCTCTTCGTGGTAAGCAAGGAGTCTCTCATCTTGCTCCTTTAATAAGCACGATCGGGGTTTCTATTCTTCTAGAGAACCTTACCCACCATCTTTTTGGTGCAGGAAACCATCCTTTTCGTCATCCCTTTGCGCAAATCCAATACCAGATTGGTGATATTACTATCTATTTGGTACAAATTTTAATCTTTGTTATTTCTATTACATTAATGATTTTATTCACCTATTGGCTTGCAAAAACAAAGGCTGGTAAAGCTTTACGTGCAACAGCTGAAAACTTAGAGACTGCTAGCTTACTAGGTGTTAATACTAAGAGAACGATTACCACTACCGTTATTCTCGCTTCAGCCCTTGGAGGAATCGCAGGAATCTTAGTTGGAATGGCATTTAACTCTGTTAACCCACAAATGGGGCTGTCCATGGGACTTAAAGGTCTAGCCATTATCATCCTTGGTGGAATGGGCAACGTAAAAGGCGCTCTGGTTGGAGGTCTGCTTTTAGGTCTATCTGAAACAATGATTGTTGCCTATGGTGATTCCGGTTACCGAGATGCAGTAGCCTTTTTGATTATCATTGTCATTCTTTTAGTAAGACCACAAGGAATTTTTGGTAAGAAAACTGCAGAGGTAGGAAGGTGATCAATTCATGCTAGGAGAAATTTTAAATCCCTACTATCTCCAGATTATAGGGTTCATACTCATTAACATTTTGCTTGGTTTAAGCATTTACATAACCTTATCCTCTGGACAATTGTCCTTGGGAAGTGCAGGCTTTATGGGAATTGGCGCCTATACATCCGCATTACTAACCTTACATTTTGAACTACCTCTTTATCTTACGGTGATTATAGGTGCACTAGCGGCAGGAGTGATAGGAATCATTATTGGAATTCCTGCCCTCAGATTAAGCGGGGTATACCTTGCCATTGCCACATTAGGCTTTGGAGAGGTTATTCGTGTTATTTTTGTTAATTCCGAATCATTGACGAAAGGATCGATTGGTTTATCTGGTATACCTCATTTAGGAAGAGAGCTATTAAGCTTCACTACTAATCTTGGTTTTGATCCAGCTATGCTAGGCTTACGAAACAATCAGGCAGTATATTTATTAGTAGTTTTTTTACTATTAATTATTACCATTCTTATTGTTTGGTTCTTTATTCGACAATCAAAATCACGCATCGGCCGAGCATTTGCTGCTATTAAAATGGATGAAAAAGCCGCCGAAGCGATGGGAATCAACATTACTTACTATAAGGTGCTATCCTTTGCACAAGGTGCTATGTTAGCCGGCTTTGCTGGAGCTCTCTTTGCTCATGTAATGGGCTATATAAGTCCAGCAGACTTTTCTTATCATCGGGCTATTGATATCTTAATCTTTGCTATATTTGGCGGAAGCGAAGTAATATGGGGAGCTATTTTTGGAGCTACTTTTATGACAATGCTGCCAGAAGCTCTTCGTTTTATAAGTGAATATCGCTATATGATTTACGGTATCATCTTAATCCTTCTTATGGCATTCCGACCACAGGGGATTATTGATGTCTCCGTACTAAATTGGCTAAAACGAACGTTTAAAAGGAAAAGGAGGACGAATGATGGTATTGCAGATAAATAATATAACGAAAAACTTCGGTGGGATTTCTGCATTAACAGACGTCACCTTCCATGTTAATGAAGGCGAAATATTTGGTCTCATCGGGCCTAACGGTGCTGGAAAAACGACCATGTTTAATATCATAACCAATATGTTCCCCCCTACCTCTGGAGAAGTAGTATTTCTTGGAGAGAAAATTTCTGGGGAAAAGCCCTATAAAATTACCGAGAAGGGAATCTGCAGGACCTTTCAGAATATACGTCTTTTCCCTCAAATGTCTGTTTTAGATAATGTACTTGTCGGTGGACATTGCAGGAGCTCTTCTGGAGTACTGAAAAGCGTATTTAGAACAAAAGCACAACAAAAAGAAGAAAAAGAGAATTATGATACCGCTCAGGAATTACTTGAATTAGTCGGACTATCCAGCTACTCCGACACTATAGCGGAAAATTTAGCATATGGTCAGCAAAGAAGATTAGAAATTGCTAGAGCGCTAGCTAGTGACCCCAAGCTGTTACTTCTTGATGAGCCAGCAGCAGGAATGAACGAAACAGAAACAGAGAATCTTTTTGAATTAATAAAGAAAGTACAAAAACGTGGAGTCACTATTCTCTTAATTGAGCATGATATGCCATTTGTGATGAAGCTATGTGATCGAATTACAGTTCTCAACTTTGGGAAGAAGCTCGCCGAGGGAACTCCAGACGAGATCCAAAGCAATCAGGAGGTAATCGAGGCTTATCTCGGCTCGGAGGAGGATGACGAAATTGCTTAAGGTATCAAATATTGAAACATTCTACGGAAAAATCCAAGCATTAAAAAGCGTGAGCCTAGTCGTTGAACAGGGCCAGGTAGTAACCCTACTGGGTGCAAACGGAGCTGGCAAGACTACTACAATGAAAACAATTACCGGTCTGTTAAAGCCTCAGAAAGGTACAGTTGAATTTCTTGGAGAAAACATTACTGGAATGAGACCCGACCAGCTTGTTCGTAAAGGCATCGCACTTGTTCCAGAAGGAAGAGCAATTCTTTCCACGATGACCGTATTAGAGAACCTTGAAATGGGCGCTTTTCATCGGAATGATAAGGAAATAAAAAAAGACATTGAAAAGGTGATGGAGCAATTCCCCATTTTGAAAGAACGGCAAGAGCAGCTAGGCGGTACCCTCTCTGGAGGTCAACAGCAAATGCTGGCTATCGCAAGGGCCCTACTTTCAAAGCCAAAGCTTTTGCTGCTAGATGAGCCTTCAATGGGCTTAGCACCTTTAATAGTAGCAGAGATTTTTAAAATGATTCGAGAAATAAAGGATAACGGCACAACCGTTTTGCTTGTAGAACAGAATGCGAAGCAAGCACTGAAAGTAGCCGATTATGGTTATGTAATGGAAACAGGAAAAATCATTATAAGCGGAGAAGCAAACAACCTTCTAGAGGATCCACGAGTGGTAGAAGCATATTTAGGGAAGAAATCCAGCTAAACTGAAAATCGGTTGAAAGGATGAGCCATATGTCGAATACGATTGAAAAAATAGAATTGCCCTATTCTATATCATTATTAGAGAAACTTGCAGAGGAGAAAATAGAAATAGGACCGTTCACTTATGTACATAGCGGTTCAGGAAATGAAAGTACTTTGCGAGCAAATACACAAGCTTTTGAAGATTGGCATATAGTACCCCGATACTTAAACGATGTAAGTACACGTGACACAGCCACCATCATCCTAGGGACCACATTTCCATCATCGTTTGCCATGGCACCAATAGGCGTACAAAGTATTTTTCATCCTAACGGGGAGCTTGCTTCAGCAAGAGCAGCCGCTTCCTGCGGTGTGCCTTTTATCGCTAGTACCCTTTCCTCTTATTCGTTGGAGGAAATTGCCCAAAACTTAGGTAACACTCCTCGCTGGTATCAGCTGTACTGGTCAAGAGACGAGGAAATGGCTGTAAGTATGGTAAAGCGCGCAGAAAATGCTGGCTATTCAGCAATCGTGATAACAATTGACACTTCACTACTAGGTAATCGAGAGAGAGATTTGAATAATCGGTATTCCCCATTAAAGCTTGGAAAAGGTGCAGCGAATTATATACACGACCCTGTCTTCCAGAGCCGTTTCTCTTCTCCACCTTCGGCTAGTGACCCAGAGACTATAAAGCAAATCGTTGATATTATTTTTAATCCTTCCTTGAAGTGGGATGACATCCAGACAATTAAGAAACACACGAAGCTTCCAATTCTTCTTAAGGGAGTCCTTCATGAAGAGGATGCGCGAAAGGCTTTAGCTCATGGCATTGACGGACTAATCGTTTCCAATCACGGAGGACGTCAGCTAGATGGCTGTATCTCTTCCCTAGAAGCGTTACCCGACATTGCAGAGGTAGTAAAAGGAGAAATACCTATACTTTTGGATAGCGGTATACGAAGAGGATCTGATGTTATAAAGGCAAAAGCACTCGGAGCGGATGCAGTTCTATTAGGAAGACCCTTTATTTATGGACTGGCAGCTGCCGGAGAAGACGGTGTGCGCCATGTACTTCAAAACTTCACTACAGACATAGATACTACACTTGCATTGACTGGATTTTCAACGATGGAGAAAATTGATGGCTCGGTGATTAGAAGGAAGAAAAAATATTAATAGGCATACAAATAGCGCCCCCTGCACAATAACAGGTAGGCGCTATTTACTTTTATAACCGAACATTCATTAGAAAAAAAGATAAGAAAACAGAGGTCAATCATATAAGTATGCAGCCTACAATAGTGAGTACGCCCTTCTCTACTTCTTACTCTAAATAAACTTTGCACTCTATTTCTATATCCGCTGTAAGTGTGTTTCCTTAAAATCAGTTGTGTATTTTAATCCAAAGCCAAAAAATCGATCCATACATATGTGAGCAGCCCAAATATTCGCCGTGATTAATAGATATGGTTCCGGCAGAAAGAAGTAGATACATACCAGGAGAAAAGGCAATAAAAAGCTATGTCCCACATTATAAATGAACGCACCTATTTTAGGATTTACCATATAGCCAACCATTGTAATATCAGGTACTAACAACAATAGGAAAAATAATAAAAGCGAGAACTCTAATTGTATGTTAAGAAATATGCATGTCAAAAATGCTAGCCCATTCTCTAATCCAATAATTTTACGATTCGACATCTGCCCCTCCCTCTATTTGGAGATACATATCTTGAACCATTTGGTCAATATAAGAAGCATTGTCTTTATATTTGCCATCACCCATTAATCCCTTTATTTCCTCCAATGTTCCATATGCCTTCTGCCAAAATTCAATCCGCCGTTTTATCCCTTCTAGTTTCCGTTCAAATAATTGAACTGATTCCTCATTACACTCAGCAGAAATTGGCTGTGCACCTATTTTCAAAAGTCCTTTTATTTCTTTTAAGCTAAAGCCCAATTGCTTTAGCACTATAATCAGTTGGATATCTTTTTCACACTCTCCATCGTATTCACGATAGCCATTAATGAGTCTTTTCGGGCGAATCATCCCAAGCTTTTCATAGTACCTAACCGAATCAGCAAAAATCCTCATTCTTTGAGAGAACTCTTTTATTTTCACCCCTACCACCCCCACCTCAACCATAACATTGGAGTTAACTCTAATGTCAAGTGAAGAAACAGTATAGTTAACTAATCAGATGCTTACACTGCCTTTTAGATATAACAAGGGATAAAATCTCTACACTACCTACATTTCCAATTTAGCAGTACACTTTCTTTTGGTAAATGTTTAAGATATAGATATAAATAAAAAATAGGGTGATTTTATGAAAAAAGTAGTCCATGTAGTCGGAGCAATAATTGAAAATGATAAGCACGAAATCTTTTGCGCATTAAGGAGTCCTAACATGACACTTCCTAACTATTGGGAATTCCCTGGCGGAAAAGTTGAAAAAGGAGAAACTCCTGAACTCGCTTTAGAACGTGAGTTTCAAGAAGAATTTAAAAGTACTATTGTTGTCGGAAAAAAAGTAGAGGACACTACTTATGAATACGAAAATGTAATTGTAAGATTAGAAACATACATGGCATCCATTAAGGAAGGAACACCAGAAGTGTTAGAACATGCAGAGGTAAGATGGGTTCCTAAAGACAAGCTATTAGAATTAAATTTTGCACCAGCAGACATTCCATCAGTCGAAAAAGTAATAAGGAGTGGTGTAAATGGAAGAATTAATTCGCAAACTTGAGAACTCTTTATATAAAGGATTTATTGACCAAAACAAACCAGTGTCAACACCTTTTAAACCAAAGCTTTTAGTTAATAATACGAACGAAAATGTTTTGTCGACACTTTTACAAGAGTTAAAAACCTGTGAATCCTTTATCTTTTCCGTAGCTTTTATTACTGAAGGAGGTCTAGCCACCTTAAAAACCATGCTACATGATCTAAAGAAAAAAGGAGTTAAGGGGAGAATTCTCACTTCCACCTTTTTGCATTTTAACCAACCCAAAATGTTTAAAGAGCTACTTAAACTTGATAATGTAGAAGTTCGTTTGACTAATGTAAAAGGATTTCATTCCAAGGGCTATATTTTTCAACATGAGGATTACTACTCATTAATTGTCGGAAGCTCCAATTTAACCGATAGCGCTCTAAAAGCAAATTATGAATGGAATATTTTTGTAACATCTTTAGAAGCCGGAGAAGTGATAAATCATTTTAAAAATCAGTTTGAAGATGCTTGGAACGAAGCAAGTCCCTTAACCGAAGAATGGATTAATCATTACAAACAAAACTATGAGCGTCCTCCATTTATTAAGCACGGTGTGTTAAACACACTAGAAATGAATTCACAATACTTAACTAATCCACTTGCTGACAGCTTATCTATTCAACCTAACAAGATGCAAGAAGAGGCCTTACGTCAATTAAGTAATCTCAGAGCAACAGGGGCTCAAAAAGGGATTGTCATATCTGCAACCGGTACAGGTAAAACGTTTTTGTCTGCATTTGACGTAAGAAATTTTGCGCCAAAAAAGATGTTATTCGTCGTGCATAGAGAACAAATTCTAAAGAAAGCACTCCAGGATTATCGTTTAATCTTAGGCGGTAGAGAAGAAGACTTTGGTATTCTCTCAGGTAATTCAAAAGATAAAGAAGCAAAATATCTATTCGCCACAATTCAAACCTTATCTTCTTCTCAGCATTTACACCAATTTGCGAAAGATGAGTTTGAATATATTCTTATTGATGAAGTCCATCGTGCTGGTGCTGCTTCCTACCGATCTATTATCCAATACTTTGAACCAAAATTCTTACTTGGCATGACCGCTACTCCCGAAAGAACTGATAACTTTAATATATATGAGCTCTTTGATTATAATGTAGCTTACGAAATTCGTCTCCAAGCAGCTTTAGAGGCAGAAATGCTTTGTCCTTTTCACTATTTTGGTGTTACTGATTATGAGATAGATGGGAAAACTGTTGATGATACTACACATTTAAAAGACCTTGTTTCGGAAGAAAGAGTGCAACATATTTTAGATAAAATAAATTACTACGGGTATTCTGGAGATCAAGCAAAAGGACTAGTGTTTTGTCGTTCAAAGGAGGAAGCACGCACACTTTCAGCAGCATTAAATAGCCGTTCTTTAAAGACAATTGCTCTTACAGGGGAAAATACCCAACTGGAACGTGAGGAAGCAGTTGAAAAGCTGAAGAGCGGAGACCTTGAATATATTTTGACGGTAGACATATTTAATGAAGGGATAGACATTCCCTTTATTAATCAAATAGTTATGCTAAGACAAACACAATCTGTCATTATTTTTGTTCAGCAGCTTGGGAGAGGATTGAGAAAACATAATTCTAAAGACTATGTCACAATAATAGACTTTATAGGAAATTATAAAAATAACTATTTAATCCCTATTGCATTATCAGGCGACAAGTCGATGAACAAGGACAACGTGAGGCGCAAAACAGTTAATACAACTTATCTCCAAGGTGTCTCTACTATTAACTTTGAAGAAATAGCCAAGAATAGAATATTCTCTGCTATTAATAATTCTAATTTATCAACACTAACAATCTTGAAGGAATCTTATAGCGAGGTAAAAAATCGTCTTGGAAAAATACCAACAATGGTGGATTTTATTCAACAAAACTCACTTGATCCAGAAGTCATTATAGGATACTCAGATAATTATTATAATTTTCTTTTAAAAATGAAGGAGGATATACCTTCCCTTACGGATTACGAGCTTTCTATTCTAACGATGTTGTCAAAAGAAATTTTGAATGGAAAAAGAATACACGAAGTCTTGTTAGTACAAGCATTATTAAAGAATGACTCGGTGAGTAAAGAAAAATTTGTAGAAGCTTTGCAGAGTTATGGTACTTTTTATGACGATGCTACAATTCAGTCTGTTGAAAATATCTTCTCTTTAAAGTTTCACATCACCAAGGACAAGAAGAAGTTTGGAGACAGACCAATCATCGAAAAGAAGGATAATAATTATCTCTTCAATGACTTAATTCAGTCTAGCCTTAAAAACTCTTTTTATAGAAGTTTTTTTGAAGACATTGTTACTTGTGCATTAATAAAGAATTTGGATTATGATCGAACTAGACCACTAACTCTTTATAAAAAATACTCCCGTAGAGATGCGTGTAGACTTCTTAACTGGTCTAAAGATGATTCTTCTACTATCTATGGCTATAGGGTAAAACATGGTACATGCCCAATCTTTGTTACATACCATAAAAAAGACGAGGTAGATTCAAGTGTAAACTACGGGGATGAATTTTTATCAGCGGAATTATTCCGTTGGTTTACAAGGAATAAACTTACTCTAGAATCTAAAGAAGTAAAAGCAATACTTGATTCCGAGAAAACTAACACAGATATCCATCTATTTACTAAGAAAGATGATGGTGAGGGGTTTGATTTTTACTATATGGGTACCGCTTCAATAGTAGCTGATAGTCCAAAAGAGGAAACAATGTACGATAAAACAGGAAAAGAGTTACCTGTTGTAACGATGAATATGGTATTAGAACAACCTGTTCAATATGATATTTATCACTATCTAGTGGAAGAATAATAGAATGTTTGTTATTTTAAGCGGAGCCTCATTTTTTGGAGCTCCGCTTTTTTCTCTAAGGCCAACTCTCCTATAATATTAAAAAGAAGGCAGTTATCCGAAAATAACTACCTTCTCCCTAATTCTAATACTTCACTAAATTACAGCTGTGTATCAATTAAGCCGCAGAATGCATCGACTGGGCTTACACCTGTGAATTCTGAACGTCCCAGCAATTTCTCGATGATTGCAGATATTGTGTGCTCATGACTGTCATAAGCATTGATGTATGTTTTCACTTGTGGTACATCCGCCAAGTGGAATGGACATTGCAACGAGATGAAGATTGTTGGCACTTCATTTACATAGAACGGGATATCCGGCGTTCCTTTTGAAGGATTCCATTGGATGCGTTGGTCTGTACTTGGTGCTACATCCGCTACATTGATAACTAAATCGTAGTTATTTGTTAAGTCAGCGATTGGACGTTTTTGTGCATAGACGTTCATTACCGCACCTAGCATTTCTTGTGGTGGAAGTTTTAGAAGCTTATCAATTGCAGATTCATAAATTTCCACTTCAAATCCTGCTTTTTCAAGTAATTCCTTCATTACTTCAATTGGTTTTTTCTTTCCACTTGACATAGCAGCCATGATTTTACCGTATGCAGACTCTGGTCCTTTTACTTCAACAAGTAACACACGTTTGTGCTTTTCTGGATTGATCGGTAATAGCTCTTGTTTGTTTTTCACTAATGTAATTGCTTTATCTGAAATTTCAGGAGCAACTGCTTTGTTTGCTTCTGTTCCGATTTTAGCCATTGCTTCTTCTTTCGGCTGTAAAATTTCCGTTTTTGGTTTTCTATGCAAGCCTAGAGATGCTTTTAACCCTAGAATACGAGTTAGTGCCTCTTGAAGTCTTTGCTCTGTGATGATTCCTTTTTTATAACCTTCCATCATCCAGTTGAAATCTTCTTCTGGATCGTTGAAGAATAAGAATAAGTCACAGCCAGCAGCAATAGCTGTTGGAAGCATATCACGGCGCTTCATAGCAGAAGTCATCGCTACCATGTGAGAAGCATCCGTTACGATAACACCATTGAAGTTCAATTTATCTCTTAATAGGTTTTGTAATACGATATTACTTAAACTTGCTGGCGTAGCTAACTCTTCAACAGTCGCATCTGGTTTAAAGTGACGTACATATTCAGGTAAAGCAATGTGTCCGGACATGATAGAAGGCAATCCTGCTTCTATTAATCCTCCGTATACTTTACCGAATGTTTTGTCCCACTCTTCTACTGTTAATGTATTTGGTGCAAAGGATAAGTGATGATCTCTCTCATCTACTCCATCTCCTGGGAAATGCTTAGCAGCTGGAGCTATTCCACTTTCCATGATTCCTCTCATATATTCCAAAGAGTATTCTAATACTTGCTCTGCTCTGCTTGAGTAGCAGCGAGTAGATATTACTGGGTTTCTCCAGTTCATGTCGATATCAACTACTGGTGCAAAACTCCAGTTACAGCCGATAGCAGCAGCCTCTTCTCCAGATACTCTACCCATTTCATAAGCATAATTAGAATCATTTGTGGCACCTATTTTCACTTGGTTCGCTACATATGTACCATCAACACATGCACCGTTTCCGCCAGCTTCCGTGTTTGCAGCAATCAATAAAGGAATCTTGCTGTTTTCTTGTAAGATTTTGTTTTGATCATATACTTGCTCAGCTGTAGCTGGATTGTAACGTACCGCACCAATATGATAAGTATCTAACATTCCTTTTAAATACTCTTCATCACGGCTAGCTCCCATGTTCACAAATAACTGTCCGATTTTTTCCTCAATCGTCATACCAGCAATTGTATCTTCTACCCACTTAATATCTTCATCTGTTAGGTTAAAAGGTTTGGCTTTTAAATTTACCATTACTATTACCTCCATCGAACAATAGTATATATTGGCTCGAATGCAGTTTAACTTTCACATTCGAGCCAATAATCAATTTTTATATTTTCAATTTATGAAGCGTTTGTATTACGTCTTGCTTCCACGTCTTTACTTAATTGAATTGTTTTTTGCTTATTTAAAGGATACATGAATAATAGGACAGCAATGATTCCATAGAAAATACCTGGCACTAATGTACCTAGCATATAAATACCATCTAATACTTCTGGAGATTGCTGACTTAGCGTAGCATCATAGCCAACTGCAGCGATTGCCACACCACCGATACCACCTGCTACTGCCTGTCCTACTTTTCGTGACATGGAAATAACAGAGTAAACAGTTGCGTCTTCTCGTAAGGAAGTTTTAAGCTCGTGATAGTCAATAACATCTGAGATGAACGCCCATGTTACGAAGCCAAAGAAACCTGTACCGAATAAAGCGATGCCCACGAGAATAATGAACGGCATAGTCGCAATACCTTTTAAGAAGAATAATGCAACGTACATAACGGTTGCAAGAATCATACCCGCTATGGAAACTTCTCTCTTACCAAACTTTGCAACTAACGGTTTTACTAGAGGGAAAGCGATAAATGTAGCTGCCATTTGCACTAGTCCCATTAGACTTAGGGCTGTTGCATTACTAAAGTAATCTTTAAACAAGTATGTGTTAACAGCAGAAATTACGAATTGTGTTAACATAGCCATAAGTGATGCAGCTAAAAGCCATAGGAATGGTTTGTTTGTCATTAGGCTCTTCATTGAGCGAAGGAAAGCACCCTTCTCTAATTCTTTTGCTGGTACTGCGATACGTTCAGTGGAAAGCTTGTAGCATCCAATATAGCAAGCTATTGCTAATACACCGAAGATGCACGCAGTCATGAACATACGGTCTGCACTAATTTTGTTGTCTACGAATACGATAACTGGTCCAAGAACGTTGATGACAAGACCTGCTAATGCTGCACCAAAAGTTCTCCATGTTGATAATGTTGTTCTTTCAACTGGATCTGCTGTCATAACGGAAGCCATTGATCCATAAGGGATGTTAACTGTACTGTACAATGTGCCCCAAACAATATACGTAACAAATGCCCATGCTAGATAGAATCCATCTGACATGCCAGGAATTGTTGTGAACATTAAAACGCCCGTGAATACTAATGGGAATGACATACGTAGAATCCAAGGCTTGAATTTACCATGCTTTGTTGCTGGGCGTGTATCAATGAATCGGCCCCACGCTACATCCGCGAATGCGTCCCATAGACGAGCTGCCATAAACATCACACCGACTGTTGCAGCACTGATATGAAAAATATCTGTATAAAATACCATCAAGAATGCACTAGTTAATAAGAAAAAGAAGTCATTACCGAAGTCACCTAGTAAGTAACCAAATTTATCACGCGTACCAAATGGTCGAACTTGTTGATCTGCTGAGAACCCTTGTTCTCTCTTACTCATAACATTTTCCTCCTTAAATTTAAGCTAAATATAAAGCATAGTTTCCTTTTTCAATCTGCCACAACTTGTTATACACTCTTTTATTTTTTGATTTTCAATCGAACAAAAATGTACCGATGACTTGTTTATAGCCCTCGTTTTATTGGAAATTTGATAACGCTTACATTTTGTCTAAAAAGAGCACACGATTAGATTCACATTCTGAAACATATAAGAACAATCCTTAGTTTTACAGATGAAAAAGAAGGATATTGATGATTTAGTAGTTTTGAGAGTATTATTAGGAATCTTTTTAAGAAGTAGTATATAATCGTAAGCTTGTACGCTAATCTCTAGAGATAATGTTTACTTTTCTCCTATACATATGGAGAAAATCCTACAAAATTCTTTTATCAAACTTCGACAATATAACCGTTGCATTTGTTCCAAAGAATTCCCACAAACGCCTTTCCTTCTTAAGCGTTTAAAACCTCCTTGAATAAGAGATTTGTTTCATATCGTGAAACTTAATTTTGTAATATGAAACTAACACTAATTTAAACGCTAATGAGGTTGATGTCAATCGTTATTCTAGTAAAATATAAAGTTGAAAAACTTGAAAATAAATAAATAGATATTCTATTTTATTTTTTCTGAACACAAGAGGTTTTTGTAAGAGGACTAAAGGAAAGATCACGTGTTATAATACTATTACTTAAAAACTTTTTACGTAAATATCCTTGAAGATTAGAAGACATTTTATATACAAAGAAATCTTTTGAAAGGTTTGAAGCTATGAAGGAAACAACAGTACAGTCTGTAGCGCGCAGCTTATCTATTTTAGAAATAGTGGCTGAGCATAACGAGATTAGTTTAACTGAAATCAGCAATCTATCTGGCCTGAATAAAGCAACAGTGCATCGTTTATTATCCACCCTAATAGCAACCGGATATGTAGAGCAGGTCGATAAAAATGGATCCTACCGAATAACATATAAACTTTTTTCAATAGGAAATAAGAGAATTGAAAATATTGATTCTTATAAAATCGCTCGTAGATTTATCAGTGAGTTATCTAATCAAATTGAAGCCACTGTGCATATGGTCGTCCAGGAGGGAATGGAGGTCTTATATATAGATAAAATCTATCCCACGAATAGTAATTCAGGTTTTCTGATGAAATCACAAGTAGGGAAACGAGCACCTATGTATTGCACTGCAGTTGGGAAAGCTCTCCTCTCCGCTCAATCCGATGCCAAAATAGATGAAATATGGGAAGCCTCCACGATTAAACAATTCACTCCTAAAACTATTACAGAACATAAAGATTTCATGAAAGAAATAAACCTTATTCGTTCCCAAGGCTATGCCCTTGATATGGAGGAATATGAATCAGGTGTCGTTTGTATTGGCTGTGAATTTTACAATCATAAAGGGCTTGTAGAAGGGGCTATTAGCAGTTCAATCCCGCTCATGTACTTCCAGGCCAATTCAGATTATTATATCCAACAGGTAAAGAATTGTGCCGCAAACATATCCAAAGCGTTGGGGCATCTACCTGAATAGATATGTTTTGGTAAGCTACCAGTCGGTTAGTCGCACCTAGTCAAACCATATATAGTAACAGCCAGGCACCTCTTTTGATTGACTTACCACTCAATGGAGGTGCCTTTCCTATTGCCAATCAACAAATAAATATGCTACCAACAACTGATTATAGCCAAAATAAAAAAGAGAATTGACCATAATGATCAATCCTCTCATCACTTAATTTTACATAGCTGCAAACCGTCTTAAAGCTATCCTTTTCCTTATTCCAGCATCAAAACCTCGAGTATATCCTCCTCCGTTAAGCTTTCTTGGTCAGATTGAATCACTTCATCAATAAGAGATTTCTTCTTGTGCTGAAGCTGGGTGATTTTTTCCTCTATGGTCCCTCTTGCTACCATGCGAATGACTTGGACTTCCTTTTCTTGCCCCATTCGGTGCGCTCTATCGGCAGCCTGCTGCTCCACAGCCGGGTTCCACCATAAATCATATAGGATAACTGTGTCCGCTCCCGTTAAGTTCAAGCCAGTACCTCCAGCCTTTAAGGAGATCAGGAACAGCTCTTCCTCTCCGCTGTTGAATCTATCACAAAGTGCCACCCGTTCAGCCGGCGGTGTTTGTCCATCCAAATAAAAGTAAGGAACCCCTTCCCGTATTAACTGCTTGCCAATAATAGCAAGCATTTGAGTGAACTGCGAAAAGATTAGAACCCTTCTTCCCGCGAGCCTGCTTTCCCTTAGGATTTCCATTAGCTGCTCCAGCTTAGCAGAGCTTCCCTTATAATCCTCTACAAAGAGTGCAGGATGACAGCATAGCTGGCGAAGTCTCGTTAATCCAGCTAAAAACTTTACTTTATTTCGCCTAAAATCATTTCTTTTTAAGTGCTTGAGTGCATCATGCTTCAACTCTGCTAAATAGGCCGTATATAACTTTTTCTGTTCAAGCTGCAGGTCGGAATAAACAACCTTCTCCTTCTTATCTGGCAGCTCCTTCAATACCTCTTCCTTCGTTCTCCTTAAAATAAATGGCCGAACACGCTTTGCGATTTCCTTTCGCTGTAAATCATAAAACTCTCTTCGATTCGGTAATAGTTCTGGAAAGACAATGCGAAAAATAGACCAAAGCTCCGAAGTGGAGTTTTCGATTGGAGTACCCGTCAAAGCAAATCGATGTTTTGCACGTACCTTTCTCACAATCCTTGCCGTCTTTGTATCAGGGTTTTTAACAGCCTGCGCCTCATCAAGAAACATTGTATGGAAGCTTAACTCCTTGTGTAAGGCCTCATCCATGCGTAAAGTTGGATAAGAGGTAATCACAACCTCTGAATGAAGGGCACTCTTCCATTGCTCACTCCTTTCAGCTTTATTCCCAGAAACAACTGTGGCCTGAATATGGGGGGTGAACTTTTCTAGCTCGTTTCGCCAGTTATAGATAAGAGATGCCGGGGATACAATGAGTACCGGCTGTTTACTTTCTCTTATTTCAGGAAGGACAGAATCAATAAAGGCGATACTTTGCAGTGTTTTCCCCAAGCCCATATCATCTGCTAGTATGCCACCAAATTGATAGCTAGCTAATAGCTTTAACCAGCGGTAACCGGTCTTCTGGTAATCATGCAGAATGGGTACCAACGTTTTGGGAAGGGATTCTTCTAATCCACTAGGCTGCTGGAGATTTGTCAGCAGCTTCGCAAATTCTTCCCCAGTCTCCAAGAGCCCTTCGTTATCCATGGAAGCAACATATCGCATCCCTTTTAATAGAGGTACTCTTACCCTTTCTTCTTCTATGGCATCCTCCAAAGAGAGCTTTACTTCCTCCAAGAAATTAGCGAGTGCCAAATACTCAGGTGTCTCCAAGGAAACAAGGTCGCCCCCTGGTATTCGATAAAACTTCTGCTTCTCCTCAATGGCGGTCATTAGCTGCTCGATTTCCTTTTGCGGTATTTCATTAAAATCAAACTGGAACTCTAGCCAATCCGTTCTTTCCCTTACCTCTACCTTGATCTTAGGACCTCGGTACCCTGTGTTTACTCGAATTTTGACTGCTGTAGAGGCATAGACCTTCACCCACTTTTCCATGTTCGGAAGCACATGATAGAGAAAACGGTATTCTGCTTCCTCGTCGTAAAGGAAGAATCCTCCCGGTGTTTGAGTGAATGAATTCTCGCGGAGTAGCTCTAGAAACTCCCGCTCCTTTTCTCTTTGACGTCTAATACCAGGTAAGTGTATAGGGTCTTCCTCTGTTTCTTCAGCAGGATTAAGCATCATATGACCATAGTGAAACTCGACACCTGCAAGCAGCTTATTTTTCACTCGGTCCAAGAACAGCTTAACCGTAAGGGGCGTTTCGTTCAGCCTAGAAGATATCGAATCGGAAATTTTAACTTTACCTAGTCTCATCAAGCCAGGGATTACCTTATTCATGAAATCATCTATTTGATTTTCCCTTATCGTAAGCATTGGCTTTTCTGCTGTCTCGACCATCGCTTTTAGCTCTACCAACCGGACTGCATCTTGCTTAGGAAGCCGGAACCATTCCCCTCTCGAGTACGCACCGTTATAAGCCGGAAAAACGATCAGCTCATCGAGCCCCTTCATACGTAGCTGGTAACTATCCTCTCCCTCTTCCCCAAAGGTAAAGCTAATCGGTAGCTCCTGACCAAATCGGATGTCCGGATAAAAACGTCCAGCCTGTTTGAATTGGACAAATGGCGCCTTGACCAGTAGCGGAAGTAAATGCTCCCAATCAGCAGGAGTGATAGGAATCTTGTTTCCATCGCTCCCTCTCCAGCACTTTAATAATAGCTGTAGAACCTCATCCGTCTCCCTTGGAAAGCTATAGATTTCGGGCGTATAGGTAAAGCCTGGTCCAAATTCGTATGGCTCTGCCGCTTGAAGTGCTTGAAAGAAATGGGTAACGTCTTCAATCGGATAAAACAAATTTGACCCTACGCCAAGCTCGATACTTATACTGTGCTCTCCTTCCCGAACTTGTATAGGGTGACAGGTGAACTCTAAGTCAAGCGGCTTCCGACGGTCAAAATGAGTATGTCTGCCGGTTGTATGCATGGTTTTATTATCAAATAAATTCATCATACGCGTTGCCAGGAAATCGTCCATTTGCTGATAGTCCTCTATTGCAAACAAGACAGCGGCCACATGCTGACAATACGTCTTCACAAAGCCCACAGGAGGACAAGAACAAGTCGCTACTATTTGCCCTTTAGGTCCATCTTGTACCTTCACGTCGAATTCCTCACCGGCAAGGACCGTTGCTTGCACCACCGCATGCTCATTAGAAATGGAGCGAAGGATTACTTTACCCGCTTGAAAGTAGCTCTTTCCCTTTTTAGTGGCAGTGACGCCACAGACCTCTTTTATCTTTGCTTCATTAATTGATAATTTCATCCTTCTAACCCTTTCTCCCGTTCCTTTTATACGTTATCTTAATTGTAACAAACGAGGAGGCATCATATGAAGTTTATAGAATTCGGCATTGGGAACACTTGGCTTATTCGGACCGAAATAGAATACGATGATGGATCAGAAGTTGAAGAAAGAGGGATAGTCGGACCTATTCGCCTCCAATCGTTCTATATAAGAATTTGGATAGGTAAAACAGTCTGGATACTTGATACAAAGCAGGGTGTGAAAAATCTAAGAAGAATCGGAAGGCATTTAAGATTATTTTGGGGATTATGAGTTTATAAGATCTCCTTTGTCCTCTTCAAGATTAAAGCAATATATTTTTATAAATAAATGAACTTTTTACATATCCCACGACTCTTATAAGTGAAAAGGTGAGGTGAAGAAATGAGGCAGCTCGTTAAAAAGGCACAGCGTGGAAATAAGAATGCGTTAGTGAAGCTCGTGATGGAGCAACAGCATGATTATTACAGGCTAGCTTATACGTATGTAGAAAATGAACATGACGCAATGGATGCGCTAGAGAATATGATTGTCATTTTATATGAAAAAATTGAGCAGCTCAAAAATCCTGAATCCTTTTATTCATGGAGTAAAACGATTTTGGTGAATGAATGCCGTGCTATATTACGAAAGCGAAAAAATATAAGCTTCTTAGAGGATGAAGAATTAATGGAAGATATTTCAGACCCTTACGAGCTACATCATACAAAGCTCGAGCTCTTGTCCAGTTTAGAGGTTTTAAGTCCGGTACAAAAAGAGGCAATACAATTGAAGTATTTCCTCGACTATGACTATCAAACAATCGCCAGTCTTACGAATGTCTCTGTAGGCACAGTGAAGTCACGTGTATTTTCGGCGTTAGGTAAGCTTCGACAACATTTCGGAGGTGAACAGCATGAATGAGCTAGAAAAAAAACAGGAAGAAATACGTAATCTTCTGGCTCCCCCACAGCTTGAGGAACGATTGCGAAAGGCATTGAAACAGAAAAAGAGGAAAAAACGATTGCCAGGTATATTGGTAGCTGCAGCAGCTGCATTACTTTTAATTGCCTTTACGGTTAACTATAGTGCATTTGCCTATTATGGGAAGAAAATATTTGGTTATGAGAGCTTAATGAGCTCCTCTCTTCAAGCATTGAACGAGGAGGGCTATATTCATGAGGTAAATAAGTCTATTACGTTTAATGATGGCACCAAGCTCCTGATAGAGGGGATTCTTTCGGATACCAATCGGTTTGTCGTTTATTATAAAATTGAGCCAACTGCATGGGATCAGCTTCAAATGTACAGGTTCACTGGATTTTTAACGGATTCTCAGGCAAGCAGCGGAGTATATGACCCAGATAATCAAGTTGGTCAAGCTACCTTTGAGGCAGTCAGTCCGTTTGCTAAAGAGCTCACTCTTGAATTGCGTTATAAAGATCAGGATTATTCACTTACCATTCCATATGATGCAGATAAGGCGATGCCGACTACATTGAAAAAATCTATCGGACAAAAAATAGATTTCGATTTCGGCACATTAAACTTCAAAAAAATTATTGCAACAAACGCTTCCACTGTTATCACCGCTACACTCGACTTTCATACGGATCGGAATATAAATGCGGAAACAATGGGGATACAATTACTTGCAGATGGGATAGAGGTTCCGATAATCCAAGGAGGAAATAGCAGGTCTATGTTTGGTCCTTATGATGTAGAGCTACTCTACGAGACCATTCCTGTTGGCACCGAACAGTTAGAGATAGTGTTAGATACCTTTAATGGCTATGAAAAAGTAAACCAGCAAATTCCTATAGAGGTTGACCGCTATACGGTAGGAGACAAGTGGCTCGAGATTCAGAGCATAGAACAGGATGAAAAAGAGACACGCATAACAATCGCTTCTGATTTTCAAGTACTATTAGATGAGGTTAACTTACACACAATAAATGGAGATGTTCCTCTTCAGACCACCGGAGATTTCAATGACCAATCGGAGAAATGGATTCGCACACTGTACTTCTCTTCGGGCGACGAAGCTCTCTCACTAGAAATCGGTGGCTTGTACTATCTAAAAACCTATGGAGAAAAGATCCAGATAAATTTAAATTAGGGTGTTAGTGTTTACTCACAGGAATCCCATCTTATTTTTAGAGGGTAGGCTTTCTGCGTTAATTTATGTATCAAAATCTACTTCTAGTAGGAAACACTATTGGTTCGTAGCAGCATCGGCGACTCCTGCGGGAGAGGGAGACTGGTGAGACACAGCAGCGGCACGCGTTAGCGTTCGGCTGTGGCTCACCGCTCCCCCGCGGAAAGCGTCCGATGCAGCGGAGAACCAGAGGTCGATAAATTAAGAGAAAGAATCTAAACTTGATGCTGGCTTGCCTGGGGGAGGGAAAACTAAGAACGTCACATCGTGTGACAACGTTTTCCTGACCAACATCCTGTTGGCCTCCGACTCAGCGAAGAACCAGAGGTCATCATTTCAACAAATCATTTATTTTCTCCACATACTGTTGCTTGTCGTAAAGTCTATATAGCAATCCACTAACACGTACAGGATCCCCAAAAAAGAAGCGTTCATAATGTGTTTGTCGTGTACCAAAGGGGCTCATTGTCAAATCCCAAGCTAATCGGAAAAGCTTCACTCGCTCCTCCGCATCTGCCCCTCTAGCTTGTAAATATTGCTCTAAATCTTTCTTAATTGGCGATTGAAAGTCTGCTTCTTTAGGAATAGACATCATTCCGCTGGCACCTAGCTGTTGAATAATTTCTGTAAATCTCGGATAGATTTTTGGATAAATAGTTATTGCCGCATGTAAAGAAGCACGGTCAGGCTCCATATAACCCCATTCGTTCAGCTTCGCCTCTTGCTCTGATTGCAAAAGAAGTGCCTTTAACGTCTCTAATCCCACAATAATTTCCGTTACCTTCTCTTGGACATGCTGATATTCTTCGATTTGAATGGTTTGAACAATTTTTTGAGCAATTCCTAATAGAAATTCTGTCTTTACAATTTGTCTAGTAATGACTTGATGAATCCCAAAAGGCTGAAAGGAACTACGAACCATAAACTCACCGGCAACCATTTGATTATCATAGAAAAAAACTCTTTCCCAAGGCACCAGCACATTATCGAACACTACGATCGTATCCATTTCCTCAAACCTACTACTTAAGGGATAATCAAAAGCGGAACCGTTGCTTGCAAAGGATTCTCTACAAATAAAACGAAGTCCCTTTGTATTACTCGGAATTGCGAAGGAATAACCCTTTCCATCTTCTAGTACATGCCCACTGGATAGGACAAAAATTTCATCCGTTATCCCACCTTGTGTCGCCAGTAACCGAGCCCCCTTAATAATCAACCCATCTTCATTTTCTTCCACCACTCTCGCACTAATCGGCTCCTCTGCTTCATCCAAATAATTACTAGAGCGATTCACCTGCGGATCAATAAAGGTGTGAGTTAGGGAACAATCATTTTCTCTTGCATATTCATAGTAGCTTCGTAAATTTTCTGGAAAGCAATCTAGCTTTCCCTCTAAAAAACCAGCCGAGGATGCAAAGGCTGTCAGAACAGTATTCATATAGTCAGGACTCCGCCCCATCAGTCCATTGGTATGAGATGCCCATTCCCTAATCATTTTGCGCCTCTTCACTAGGTCTTCCTTGGTCCGTGGTTCCAAAAAAGATATACCAACTGGATCTCCGGTAGTTGGAGAAGGGTATGTTAGTAACTCTTTTTTCTGAGCATCATGCTGCAAATCATATAAGGCAGCCTGGCTCTTCATTACTCCGCTGAATGCCGGATGCTCTGATATCTTCCCTGTTATTTGCTTTCCTTCTAGCCAAACCTCAATTCCCATCCCATCAATACGGTCTATATACTGCTGACCTGTAATTACCCCCATATTTTCACTCCCAATTGTCATTAACCTATCTAACTATTTTATTAATAAGGGCGTTTGTTGGTGACCATCTTCTAGACTTTCTATGTAAGCAGCCCATTAAAGGGCCAACTCAAGCAAATACCTGACCGCCATTCACATGGAGTGTTTGACCTGTGACAAAACGGGAGTCGTCAGAAGCTAGATAAACAAAAGTTGGGGCTACCTCAAAGGGCTGACCTTGACGCTGCATAGGGTTTCCCGCCTTGGTCACCTCATCCTCTGAAAAGCTTGCTGGAATAAGTGGCGTCCATATTTTCCCTGGAGCTATAGCATTTACCCGAATTCCTTGATCCACTAAGCTTTTAGCCAACGCTCTAGTAAATCCAACATTCGCTCCCTTTGTAGCTGTATATTCAATGAGTAATGGATGACCATCAAAGGCAACTACCGAGGCAGTGTTTATAATGGAACTTCCCGGCTTTAAGTGCGGAAGAGCTGCACGAGTGGTATAAAAATGGGAATAAATATTTACTTTAAATGTATCGTCAAACTGCTCATCACTAATATCAAGCAAGCTGTTTTGCTGAAATTGGATTCCAACATGGTTACACAACACATCTAGTCGATTAAATTCTTTGATGGTCGCATCCACTATATACTTACAATGCTCCTTGTCTCGCAAGTCTCCAGGGATAAGTAAGCACCGTTGCCCTACTTCCTGTATTCTCTTTCGAGTTCGATAAGCATCCTCATGCTCATCTAAATAAGCAATCGCTACATCTGCTCCTTCCTTCGCAAATGCGATTGCAGCCGCCGCTCCCATACCACTGTCCCCTCCAGTAATGAGCGCAACTTTCCCTTCTAACTTACCGGTACCAACATAATGTGGGTTTTCAATGATTGGTTTGGGGTCCATCAGACTTTCAAAGCCTGGCTGGCGGAGCTGTCTCTGCTCCGGGACGGTAATTGGCACTTCCTCGTATTTAGTAATTTTCCCGTAGTTCGGATGCATCGGGTAATTTTTCTTTGGGTTGTATGATTGTGACAAATGAAACCTCCTTTTTTTATATCGTATGATATTCACCCAGGAGAGGTGTCGCTTTAGAGAATGAGAGAATAGAGTAATAAAAAATACGAAGGAGCCTCTATGATGAACCCAGTTATTATCCACCCTCAGGTCCAAATGCTATTAACCAATTACTCTAACCAAAAAGTACCGGTGTATTATAGTGTAAATGCCCAGCCTTTTCTGCTTCCCCAAATAGGAAAGCGACCACCTTTTTATACAAACCCGGTATATGAACCTTTTTATCCGTTGATTTAGAGGGAAAGTGTTACTGATTTATGGTGTCGGTCCCTAGAACCCAATGATAAATTGGAATCAATTTACGTTACATGTGATTATCAGCGGCTTACTTGCGGTAACTTCATTCATACTTGCGCAAGTGACTTGGTTTCTTGCGCTTGACTGCCCGTTACTGGCGAAATGATAAGAAAGATTTGCGAACTAGCCTGAAAATGTAATGGGGTAAAGGAAAGACTGATACAAGTGAAGGACTTCTCCGCCCTAACAAGTGGGAGATGTCGAGGCTGATTACTCCTACCTCACCATCTCCTATTTGCCCTCTAGGGAAAAACTCAACTTTCCTATTTTAAAATTTTTGACAAAATAAGCACTTGAACATTTTTCCAACTTTCTTTATACTGATGGCAACATAAGAAAACTACATACCGATTTCTGCACTAGGGGTGCCCAATATTGGCTGTGATGTGAGCTTCTGCTCCGATCCCTTATTACTCGATCAGGATAATGCCTGCGTGAGGAAGTGCGGTGACTTTCCTTCATTTTTCATAGGAATAGTGGCTGCATCTTCACGGATGTAGCTTTTTTTATGGAAAATAAAAGGAGGTTTTCGAAATGGAATGTGGATTAAGTCCAATCGTCGGGTTTCGCTTTTCACTTCACCCGATGACCAATGTGTTTGTTTCCGTGATTAAAGGGGCGCTGGAGCAAACCGATACGTCAAATGTATGGATGCATACAGATGACGTGTCAACTGTCATAAGAGGAAAACAGGTGCATGTGTTTAACGTGGCAAAGGCTATAACGCTTCACGCCGCTAAAACAGGGGAACATATCGCACTCTCTGGTACTTTCTCTGCGGGCTGCCCAGGGGATTCTGCTGGAGATGTTTATTTAGATAAAGGAGATGACTTAACAAATACAGATGACACGAAGCAATACGTATCCTCTCAATTTGCACTTTACCCGATGAACAATCCAAACTACATGGAAGTCATTTATCGAGAAATCGAGCGGGCAAAAGAGTTTGGGGTATATAACGAGTCCATGCATTATGCTAGTGGTATTCACGGAGATATTCATGATGTATTTACTTTCTATGAGGAGACTTTTTCAAAGGCTCGTTCAGAGGAGCACAAGCACTTAGTAATGACAGTATCTATTAGCATTAACAGTCCTTCGCACGGGGGTAAATAGGATGCTAAAGTCTTGGAAGTTAAAAGAAGTCGTCTTAATGTCTGTATTTTGCTTTTCTGGATAGGAATTCTTCTCATTCAATTAATCTTTAGTAAAGTTTCATGGAAAAAATGGCCGCTATTCATAATCCCATTCTTCATTACCTCCTTCGGCTATTTTCGGACAACGCTTGTCTTTGCCAAAGCTAAATCAGGGGCTGTAAGAAAGGCTAAAAGAGTGGGATTTGCGATGGAGGCTAGGGTAACTTCTGTTACTCGTATTAATTATCAGCTGTTTGAGCGCTTGGTGGTTACCAGTTTAAAGATTTTAGGAAAAGGACAGTCGAGCATATATCAAATTTCTCGACTGTCCCTTCTTATGGTCGTTTCTCCCAAGGCTCTATTTGGCCAATTGTAAGCTTTGGTACTTTTTCTTGAATCGCTTTCACTACCCCATTCGATATCTCATCATGTGTTAGCCATCTGGAAAATTCTTTTTCTATTACGAAGCCTAGCTGAATTTGGTGATAGAAACAATTATCTTTTACAAGTATCTCTTTTTTTATTTCTTCTAGGTTCGTACTGCTTCCTAGCACATGAAACAGCTCCCACTTACCACAAGACTCATTTACAACCTCGTTAATAGTAGAGAGTGTTTCTTTTGCATGCGAATGAATCCAAGCCACTACTAACTCAATCGGACCATTTTTCTCTATCGTTTCAGCAACTTGTTTTCTTAACTCCCCAATATTTTGATAATCTACAAATAGAGGAGTAAATTGTGTAGGATTCGATGCTTTGTTTAGCAATTGTCTCATCTTCTCTTGATTTCTTCCTACTACAGAAACTTGATAGTCCTGTCTTTCCAGCCATAGACAGACTTTACGAAGCATACCTGTTCCACCAACCACTAATGCATGTCTCATTTGTTTCACCTCTACTAAATTGTAGTTAGAAGTAACTGTATCTTCTATTGGACATAAGAATGAATACTGCTAGTGAAGCCCCCAGAATATGCAGGAGGTGGCCCAGCCATATCTATAATCGCATAGTAGGATCCAACTATAAAATATATAGGTCGTGTGAATGGACTCATCCCAATATAGCGAGCAGACTAAATACCAACCGCCAGGCTAATGATGCAAAAATTAACAAAAATTCGGGCGAAAAAAGCTATTTTGCTGTACCCACTCAATTAGTGAAAGCACTGTATAGAAAGCAATAAAATCCTTCGTATTTATTAATTATTCGATATTAATGAAGTACCTAAAATACATATTAAACAGCGTTTTTTACAATTCTAATTCATGCCCCTCGATAATATTTAACAAAAAGGAGTCTATATTATTCGTTAAAAGTAATCGATTCCACCAATTTAAATCATCCATCAGTAGAACTACCTCCATTCGCTCTCCATCCTTATTCTGGATATACATCGCCTGGTTTAATACAAAGGCAGTAGACCCACCTTTGGCACCCATATGGGTAAAGCGCTCCTTATTCCCTTCATTTTCTAAAGGCCATTCCAGCAGCTCTCTCATTATAGAAGAAACCTTAGTTGGGTATTCATCTCTAGATATAGAAGCTAGTAGCTTTCCGTACGCGCTAGCTGAGGAGCCTGTTAAATGATCAGACCAAACCCTTTGAGCCTTTAATGAAATATTGGAGATATCTCCATAGCTCTTCCCATCACGAAGCATGTCTTCACTTAATTTAGTAGCGAGAGTCCGATACTCTTCGTCTGATAGCTTTTTTAACTCTTCCTCTAAGTTATCCTTCACTAAGTCCTCTTGCTGTAAATAAGGTCCAATTGCGAGTGCCCCTACAATTGGGTAGACTGGTTCGTGGGGTTGAACTCCTAACTCCACCATTCTTGCATTGATTGCCTCTATCGTTAACAAATGCATTAGATAGTCTGTATTTGCATTAGAGCTATATTGAATCATCCCCTCAGCAACCTCATGAAGTGTTACTTCCTTTTTATTAGAAAGCTGTGCCTTCCAATTCTCATGGGCCCCTCCATCTGTTCCAGCAATATATAGCCTGTCTAACTCTCCCAAAGAAACCATCTGCTTCGGGTCTAGGTTTCCTTCCTCCACCTGAAATGCATATTCAAGCGCGATCACTATTTTTACTGTGCTCGCTAGTGGCCTGACAGTATCAGCGTTATATTCAATAATTGGCTCTCCACCCTTTGATACATATAAGGAACTGCTTTCCGGATGCTTTTGTAGATGTTTCTGTACATATTCCAGATTATCACGAAAGACCCAATATAGTGTCCCTACAACAATCACTAATATAGAACCGTATACAAGAAGCATTTTTTTCGTATACGTATTTTTGTCTATCAAGATTGTGAGGATAATTAAAAGAATTACTCCAAATATATAGTTTAGCTGATAGAAAAGAACTCCAATAACTAATGCCGCAACCCCGATTAAGTTGATAACGGCTTTTACTACTTCAGTTTTTGTTCTTTTAGCACTATCAAGCAGCGGTAAGATTGTGAAAACTACAAATAGGCCAATGCCAACGATCATGTATATATTCACTTGATCAGCCTCCTAGTATTTTCTTTTTAGAATCGTAATCGAAATAGCATGAAGAATCATGAGTCCTGTCAACAAAAACCATATAGCTCTTTTGTACGTTTCATAATCCATCGGTTGAATATAATCATGAAATAGTTCAATAAACAACCAACCTAGCGGCACTAACGGAAAGATGATACTATATGATTTGTGCGCAATAGCATGGCCTCGCTCATCCTTTCCCTCACTTCCCAATTCAAATTTCAACGTAAGAAAAACAGATGCAAAAAATATGATTACATATAAGATGACAAACCCCTTTATTAGTAAATCCATGTTCATTCCCCCTCCAGCTTATATTGGAAAACATCATTTATATCCACTTCAAACAATATCGCCAGCTCAAACGCTAGCTTTAAAGATGGATTGTATTTATTTTTTTCTAAGGAGATAATCGTCTGTCTACTCACTCCTAGTTGATCCGCCACCTCCTTTTGAGACAACCCCTTTTCAGCTCTTAGCACCGTTATTCTGTTACTTAAAATTCTCTTTGATTCCATATATGACCACCTCTAACAAGAGAGTAACTTATTTTTTACATAAAGTAAACTATTTTTTACATTTTGTATAAAATATATTACCTTTATTATTTTCCAAATTATCGTTATCCTTACAGTAGGAGGGGATTTATATGGGATTTGTCGCTTTGTTAAGAGGCATTAATTTAGGAAAACTGAACAAGGTGGATATGAAATCATTAAAGGAACTATTTATAGAGCTGGGCTATCAGGATGTTCGCACATATATCCAGACGGGAAATGTACTTTTCTCAAATAAAGAATATGATATACAAGCATTAGAAGAAGAACTGCTTAAAAAATATGGATTTGAAATCCCAGTAGTTATTCGAACAAAAGAGGAGCTTCAACAGATCAGCTTGCATCCAATATTTGAAAAGGAGCAAACCTACGTAATGATGCTGAAGGAGGAAATAAACGAAGAACAGCAAGAGCTGCTAGACAAATTAGTCGAAGAGGAGTTTGCAGTTATTGCGAATAAAAATATTGTCATTCATTACCACAAAAACTACCGTCAAACGAAATTTACGAATAATTACTTTGAGAAAAAATTAAGCATGCCATCAACAGCTAGAAATAAAAATACGGTTCGGAAGCTTATTTCGATGATGTAATAAGTTTATCAAATGGAAATCTATAATAATTATAAATTTTTCAAATAACCTCCTTTGTCATATGATGTAAATACAAAGGGGGTTACACGTATGTCTTTTACATTTAAACGAATTGACCATGTTCAACTAGCTGCACCAAGGGGCTCAGAAGACCAAGCTCGTGCATTTTTTGTAGGAGTTCTCGGATTAACAGAGATCGAGAAGCCTGCAAGCTTAAAGAAAAAAGGTGGAGTTTGGTTTCAACTTGCTAATTATCAGATTCACATCGGCATTGAGGAGCCTTTTCTTCCAGCAAGAAAAGCACACCCTGCATTTGAAATAGAAAACCTTGAAGGATTAAAAGTGCATCTGACCAAGCACCAGATAGATTTTATCGAAGACTACGACTTACCTGGGGCAAATAGAATTTACTTGGCTGATCCTTTTGGGAATCGTTTGGAGATTTTGGAATGGATGGAATGATATAATATTACGCATAAAGAATGGCAGGAACCAATTGGAGCCTGCCATTCCTTTATTTTATCAACTCAGAATTTCTTATTTGGAGATTATGAATGTCCACTACCTTATTTGTATAGTCCTTGTTATGACAATTTAAGATTACTTCTACTTTATAAACAGGAGAACGGATAAAGCGAATCGTTTGGTTACCTAAGTTCACTTTAAGCAGCTCTTCACTTTCTTCATAGTGATCGAACAAGGCATAGATGATTTTCTTATCACTGTCTGTTAATTCTCCGTAAATGACTACCTCCGATATGCCTTGGATATGATTATCACGACTGTTCGGCACCATATATTGCGTCATAAAGTTTTTGGCCTTCTCATCATTTAGCTGCTGCAGGAAAAATTGAAAAGGAATCCCTTGGAACGCCGGTAAATATGCGTTCCGCCAAGGCATTGTTTTACTAAAAAGGTTAAAGAACCATCGAAATTTTAGTGGCTCTGGTGGCGAGATAGGAATGTTATGACTAATTAACCTTTGATAAGTATCATCTATATCCTCAACCTCCAAAGCAAAGCCAATTAACCCTCTATGCCCCTCGTGATACTTACCTGTCCACTCCTCTACCCATCCACCACCATCTTGCGTCTTTATATGTACTAACTCAAAATACTCCTGACCAATCCAGATGTTAGATACCTTAAATCCCTTTGTCCCTTTCCCCCATTTAGGCTTGTACGGAAGCCCAGCCGCATGAACAGAGTTGATATATTGCTCCTCTTCTTGTACATATTTATCAACATTAAGAACCAAATGATCAATCTTCAATTTTACACCTCTCCAGACCCAAATTTTCAAATAAATGTTAATGATAGTTTTATTTTATCATAGATAACTTACTCTCCAGAACAAAATAAAAACTTCTTTCTCCACATATAAAAAGCCTGCAGGGTTGACCCTGCAGGCTTTCTAATTAGTTATCTTGTACTTCGTTACGTTTTTTCTTGAACATTTTTGATAGTACTTCATATACGATTGGCACGACGATTAGCGTTAATAATGTCGAACTTGCTAGACCGCCGATTACGGTGATTCCTAATCCTTTAGAGATTAGCCCACTTCCGCCTGAACCAAATGCCAGTGGTAGCAATGCTCCAATTGTTGCAATTGCTGTCATAAGGATTGGACGTAGACGCGTTGCACCAGCTTCAAGAATCGCTTCACGCATAGTCATACCATCGCGTTCCATATGGATGATTCTGTCTACCAATACGATTGCGTTTGTTACAACTATACCAATCAACATGAGGAGACCCATCATAACTGGTACGGAAATTGTTTCTCCTGCAATTAGAAGACCTACGAATGATCCAATTACTGCGAATGGTAAAGAGAATAGAATTGCGAATGGCGCTACCCCTTCACCAAATGTTACTACAAGGATGAAGTATACAATTGCGATAGCTGCTAGCATTGCTACTCCAAGCTGAGTAAACGTTTCTTCCATATCAGCTGTAACACCAGCAACGCCGATTGTTACGCCTTTTGGTAAATCTAACTTATCAATTGCTTCATCTACCTCTGAAGAAGCCTTCGAAATATCGTCTCCGATGATAGTACCTGAAACAGTTGCATAATACTCTCCACCACTACGAGCAAGTGTATTTAGTGTTGTGCCCTCTTCCACTGTTACTAACTCAGATAGCTTCATCGTTGTACCTAATGCAGTAGGCACTTCTTGAGCTAGCATTTCATCAATAGATTTTGGTACCTCAACATCTTTATGCTGTACGATAACTTCTACTGTGTTACCGTCTTTTTCAAGTATAGTTAATACTTCTTTTGTATTGTTTTGATTTAACATCATGACAATCTGACCTGTTGTTAAACCATACTGAAGCAGCTCATCCTGCTCTACTTTGAATGTATATTCTACATAGCTTTCTTCTGCACTTGATGAAACTTTTTCAAGTCCATCGTTTTCACTCATTACTTTTTCTACCATTCCAACAGCTTCATAAAGCTTATCTAAATCTTCACTGTAGAATGTATAGCTCAGCTCGTTAGACGACATACCTGTTGAGAAGTTTTGGCTCTTCCACTCACCAGATTGCCCAATATTGAATACATATTCCTCAATTTCTGAACGAACCTCTGGGAAGTTTTCCATCTCTGGATCAAAGGTTATGAACATTAATGCTCCGCCTGATCCTCCACCCATCATAGAAGCCATCGGATCCGAGCTTTCTGAATCATTGATCGACACCTGAAGGATGTCTATATCTGTTCGCTGTAACAATTCTTCTTCTACTGCAGCCACATTTTTCTCTGTGTCTTCAGCAAGTTCTCCTGCTTCTGGTGTATAAGTTAAATACATAACCTTCTCTTCTTCACTACCTAAGAAGCTAAAGCCGATTAACGGTGTTAACATCAAGCTTCCTACTAATAAAGCAATAGAAACTAAAGAAGTAATAATCTTATGATTTAGAGTCCATTCAAGGATTCTCTTATACCAGCCAGACATTTTTCCTTGCTCTTTATGAGAGCTTTCTGTTTTCTCACCATATAGCTTTTTCTTGAATAAGAAGTGAGAAAGCGCCGGAACGATTGTGATAGCGACAATTAATGATGCTCCAAGAGCAAAAGTCATTGTCAATGCAAACGGTAAGAATAATTCCCCAACCATTCCACCTACAAAAATCAACGGAGCAAATACTGCTACTGTTACTAATGTAGAAGAAAGGATAGGCTTGAACATTTCAATCGTAGCTTCACGAATTAAGGCACGACCTGTTAGCTTCTCGCTCTTCAGATGCAGGCGACGATAAATATTTTCCACTACAACAATCGAGTCATCAATTACCCGACCTATCGCAACCGTAACCGCACCTAATGTCATAATGTTTAACGTAATATCTAACCAGTTCAATAGCAACAATGCCATAAAGATAGAAACTGGTATCGAAACAATCGAAATAATAGTAGATTTGAAATCACGTAAGAATAATAGAATGATTAAAACAGCTATTAAACCACCAAAAAGCGCCTTTTCAATCATTGTGTTTACAGATTCTTGGATTGGAGCACCTTGGTCTAACGATAAATCAATATTTAGACCTTCGATATTTTTTTGCTCTTCTTCAATTAACTCTTTCACTTCATTAACGACTGTTACCGTATTAGCATCCTGTGCTTTTACGATCTGAATAGCAATCGCATCCTCGCCATTCGTACGAGATACCGATTGTACCTTACCAACTAACTCAATTTTTGCAATATCCCCTAGCTTTACAAAAGGAGCTGGGTTTGTTGCAGATGGTGTAACAGGGATCAGCATTTCTTTCAGCTCATCGACCGTCATAAACTTCCCATCAACGGAAACCGCTTGTTCGCCTTCTTCAAACTCATATAGGCCTAAAGAAATTGCCATGTCGCTCGCTTGAATCATTTCTTTTACTGTAGCTTCCGTAAGCTCCAGCTCTGCCATTTTAGCTTCATCATAAGTCAGCTCAACCTCTTCAATATGCTGACCAGTTATCGCTGCAGATGCAACGCCATCTAATTTTTCTATTTTAGGAACTAAAACTTCCTCTACGGTTGAAGTTAAGTTCACAATATCTTCTTCTGAGCTACTTACACTTAGCGCCACAACCGGCATCATATTCATACTGATAGCCGTAATGACTGGCTCCTGTGCACCTTCTGGAAGCTCCACTGCATCCAATGCAGATTGCATCGCACGCTTCGCTTCATCCATATCCGTTCCATAATCATATTCCACTTGAACGTTGGCCATATTAGAATAAGAATTCGAATAAACAGCCTTAACTCCTTCAAGTGCCTCTAAAGATTTTTCAAAAGGAATCGATATATCTTCCATTACCTGCTCTGGTGTTGCACCAGGATATACACCCATTACCATCAAGTATGGAATCGAAATATCAGGAATCGTTTCCATCTTCATTCTTGTACCGGAATAAATACCAGAAATGGTTATAATAATTGTAAGTAACCATACGGCTAATTTATTTTTAAGCACAAAATTTACTATACCTTTCACCTTTACACCTACTTTCGTTGACTTAACAAACTCATTTATTTATACTAATGACTAATCGGTCAATTGTCAATATTATAACTAGGAGCGTTTTACAAATGGTGAAAAAACAACTAATTATGGATAAGGCGCTAGAATTATTTGCTGAACAAGGCTTTGAAGCTACGTCTGTACAGCAAATAACAGATAGATGTGGGATTTCGAAAGGGGCTTTTTATCTCTCCTTCAAATCAAAGGAAGAGCTGATTTTTGCATTAATAGACAGTTTTATGATGCAATTCGTCGCGGGCATTGACCAGTCAGTCAAAGAATGTTCACAAATTGAAGGAAAATTATATAATTTTTACCATCATATTCTTACCGCATTTTTAAAAAATACTACTCAGGCGAAGATTTTTCTACAAGAGCAATCATTAAGCCTAAACGAAGAGCTCTTTAAAAAGCTGAAATACTACGATAACCAAGTAAATGAAATTATCTATAAGCTTATTGAGGAGATATATCCTTCCTTACCAAAGGAGAGGAAATACGAATTAATCATCTATATAAAAAGCTTTACAAAGATTTTCCCGGAAATATGTCTTCAAGACCAAATACCAATTGATTTAAAGCAGTTAACTATTTCTATGGTAGAAAAAACAAACATAATAGCCCAGCATTCCAAGGAAACATTTGTTACAGACGAGATCATCCAAGCTATCTCCTTCGTCAATGAAAATGTCCATGAACAGATTCTCACTTTGTTAGACGAAAAAATAAAGGAACTAGACTCCCCGATTGAAAAAGAGTCATTAGAATTACTTAAAAGTAATCTGTTAAGTGAACGTCCTAGCTTAGCCCTTACAAAAGGGCTACTGGAAAATTTAAGGGATAACCCTCACTGTAAATGGCTAACCTATCTGATTAGAAACCACTACAGCATTTAAGAAAACGATGATTACTATACGTGCCAGCATTTGAAAAGGTTCCCAATTTAATAAAAAGTCGATTTCCCTTTGTTGGAAATCGACTTTTTGTTATAGAGACTATAGAAACCCGAAAGAGCAAAATAAAGTGAAACTTGATTGGTGGGGGTTTTCTTTCATCCCCCACCAATCATTAGTTGAACCAATCGGGCTTTTAGGGACAGTTGATCTCCCGCTTAGCTGTCTCATTTCTTTTGCCATCTTGAAGTGGGAGTCATACTGCCCCTTAATGCGGGATAAAAATTGACAAACGCAAGTAAGCTAGTGGCTTCCGCAAGTAATTCGGCACAAATCGCAAGTATTACCTTTTCATTTCCATAAAGTAAACTATAGCCAAGGGAATCTCTGCTATTAGCTAGTTGGTCGCCCTGAATACCACCATTAAAGCTCATCAAAACCATTATCAATTGCATTTACTTTTACATACTGTCGTGATTTTTGCTCAAAAAAGTCCGTCTTAGTGCCGTCGATATTATCTGCATAGGCGCGAATCCATTTCATCGGATTCTCTACATACTCTGGATAGATTTCTTCAAGTCCGAGTAGGCGCAGCATTTTGTTCGCACGGTATTTCACGTATCCGGCCATTTCTTCTAGATCAATACCACCTATCTTTCCTAGTACATAATGAGACCATTCTATTTCTAAATCGACAGATTCTCTAAACTGCTCATATACCCAGCTAATTAGTTCGTCTGTATGAATCTCTGGGTTTTCTCCCAGGGTCGCCCTGAATAGCTCGGTGATAAAACGACCATGCTCTAATTCATCTCTATTAATATAGCTGATCATCGTAGAGGTGCCGACCATTTTATTGTAACGAGCAAGGTTGTAGAAGAAGGCAAAGCCGGAATAGAAGAACAAGCCTTCTAGTAGAGTTGTATAAACCATTGTTTTGACCGTATTTTCAAGTGTAGGGTTTGCTACAAACTCATTGTAATATTTTTCTATATTTTTATTTCGTTTCAATAAAATCTCATCTGTCCTTCCAAATTCAAAGGAGCGATTCTGTTCATCTAAGGAAACAACAGATGATAGCACATAGGAATAGCTTTCGTTATGTACAGCTTCCTGCTGAGCGATGACTGCCAGAATGGATTGAACCGAAGAATCCGTTGCATACAAGGACAACAGCAATGCTGTTCTTGTTTGCGGACCGTCAAGCGTCGCAAGCAGACCAATTATTTTTAGATAGGCCTCCTGCTCCTCCTTCGTGAGATTTCTAAACTGCTTTACATCATTCGACATATTGATTTCATCAGCTTGCCAGTAGTTCCCTAATAATCTCTTATAAATCTTGTACCAATGTGGGTAAGCAATGTCATTCCAGTTCAATATCCCACTGGATTGTCCCCCAAATATCCCTGTAGATTTATTTGGATTTCTAGGCTCTAATGTTTTTGCTCTTTGCATCTATTATTACTCCTTCCAGCCATTCTTTTACGAGTGCTTCTTGGCTACCTCTAGGTGATTGCTCTATTTTTAAGCCTGGATACGCACAGCCCACATAATTTCTTATGAGATCGACCGCACGACAAAACAAGGCGTCACCACCAAACTGTGTATCTCCTGAACCAAACACATATAGGTTGGTGGGATTTTCCTTGATTCGTCGAATAAAAGGAACTATCTCATCCGGTACACTCCCCCGCCCCCAGGTAAATGTCCCGATGAATAGAAGGTCATAATCTACATAGTCAATTGTCGTTTCATCCTCTATGAATCGCATTTCTGTTTCATAGCCAAATGTCTCTAATCCGCCCCGTATCAGCTCCGCAATTTCCTCTGTATTTCCGCTATAACTAAGATAAGAAATTAGTGCCTTCATTAGCTTGAACACGACTCACATTCTATTAGTTCTACGGATGTAGATCGTACATAATAGGTTGTTTTTAGGCCACTGTTCCAAGCATCTAAATGTAATGCCAGTAAATCCTTCGCTTTGATGGTGTTTTGCACGTATAAATTCAAGGACACCCCTTGGTCGATGTGTCGCAGTCTCGCCGCGTTTTGCTTAATTGTCCAATGCTGGTCAATAAAATAAGCCGATTTGTAGAACCAGGTAGTCTCATTATTTAAATCCGGAACAGTTACCGGAATTTTATAGTCCTTCTTTTCCTCCGAATAAAATTTTTGAAAGATAGGATCAATGCTCGCAGTACTGCCAGCTAGTATAGAAGTAGACGAGTTTGGAGCAACAGCCATGAGATAGCCATTACGCATTCCGCATGTTGCCACCTGCTTCTTTAACTCCATCCATTTATCATCCTCATAGCCACGCTGGTCGAAATAGGCACCAGTTTGCCAATCAGACCCCGGGAATAAAGGATAGGCCCCTTTTTCCTCTGCTAGCTCCATGGAAGCCTTAATGGTTAGATACGCTATTTTTTCATATAACTTATCTGCAAATTCTACCGCCTCATCCGATTCCCAGCGAATACTATTAATCGCAAGTAGATGGTGCCAACCAAACGTCCCTAAGCCAATCCCTCTGTACCTAGCATTTGTACGCTCCGCCTGTGGAACTGGGATCATGTTTAAATCGATCACATTATCAAGCATTCGCACCTGTATAGGAATTAGCCGCTCTAACACGTGATCCGGCACTGCACGACCTAAATTGATAGAGGAGAGGTTACAGACAACGAAATCTCCCGCCTGTCTCCGAGTAACAATGGTGTCTCCGTCTAGCTGTATGGATTCAGAAATGGTCGGGCTTTGATTTTGGAAGATTTCTGTACATAGATTACTGCTATAAATCATCCCCTCATGCTTATTCGGGTTTCGACGATTCACCTCATCTCGGTAAAACATAAAAGGTACGCCTGTCTCTAATTGAGAGCGCATAACTCGTTTCATCAGCTCAATTGCAGGTACGGTCTCTTTTGATAGCTCCGGATGATTTACACATTCTGTATATTTTTCACGAAAAGAGCCGCTCCCTCTCTTTTCATCATAAAAATCCTCTAACGAATATCCCATTACTGTACGAACCTCATGTGGGTCAAATAAATGCCAATCCTCTCTCGCATCTACTTTTTCCATAAACAAATCAGGTAGACAAATACCTGTGAAAATATCATGTGCTCTTAAGCGATCATCTCCGTTATTTAGCCGTAAATCTAAAAACGTAAAGATGTCCTTATGCCAAACATCCAGGTATACTGCTACCGCTCCTTGTCGCTGCCCTAGCTGGTCCACACTGACTGCTGTATTGTTTAATTGTTTAATCCAAGGTAATACTCCGCTTGATGCTCCTATAAATCCTCGTATAGAAGAGCCACGGCTACGAATTTTCCCCATATAGACGCCTATTCCACCACCGTATTTGGATAGAGTAGCGACGTCCGTATTACTGTCATAAATCCCTTGAAGGCTATCATCCACTGTATCGATAAAGCAGCTCGATAGCTGACCATGGGGCTTTCCTGCATTCGAAAGAGTAGGTGTAGCTACAGTCATATAGAGATTACTCATTGCCCAATATGCTTCTTTAATCTTTTCTAGCCGCTTTTCTGTTTCTTCTTTCATTAAAGTCATTGCGATCACCAGCCAGCGCTCTTGCGGCAACTCTACAATCGCTTTATTAAAATCCTTTGCTACATATCTATCGAGCAAGGTTTTGAGGCCAATATAAGTAAACAAATTATCTCTTTCCGGAACAATTACTTCCGCCAGTTCTTGTAGTTCTTCGTCGGAGTAGGATTCCATTATGTTTCTGTCATAAATCCCTTGATTACTTAATTTTCTAACATTTTCCAGGAAACCAAGATATACTTTTTCAACATTTGTTCTACGGTTATCAGCTACTTGCTCATAAATATCCCAAAGATAAATTCGAGCTGCGACAAATGTCCAGTAAGGGCTTTGCTCGTCTAGTAGGCTGAGTGCATGAAGAGACATATCACGAGCCCAGCTATGGTCGTCATCATGTCTTGCTAGCCACTTTTGCTGATAGGTCAGGAGTGGGGTAAGCTTCTCTTTTCCAAATTCTTTGGATAATTTGTCTAACTGCACTGCTTTTTCTGTTTTTATTGACGTTGTCATATGAACTCCTCCTTTATTTGAGCAACAAAAAAAGCACTAACCATAGCCTCTTCGGCCGAGTCAGTGCTTACGTTTAAAAGTAGGAAACAAAAAGACATATTTATAAAAGTCCTCGCTCCCACCTCTCAACCCCCGAAGAAAGTGTTGCTTTTTCGACGACTAGGCAGGTCTACTGGCTCGTGCTTCTTCCTCCTGTTGACCTTCCCACGAATAAATCGCAGTGGCATTTTCAACAGTCGTCCACACTTACAGTTGCGGGGACAGCTTCGGCTTTTCACCGAATTCCCTATTAAACCGTAATGGTACCTAATCATCTATCAGTACAATATATTGTGTTTTATTTACTTAATAACCCTAACATATAGTGTTTAAACTTGTACATAGGAAGAAAGTCTTTCCTTATAGAATATTTATGTTTACAATATAATGGAAAGTGATATTGGAAAATTTAGAGAGAGGAAGAATAAAATGACTCAACCATTAGAAGAGCAAGAGCATTACGAGGAAGGACCGAAAGGAATTAGAGGTTGGCTGCTATTACCTATCATATATTTGTTTTTGACTGTAATATTTTCAGTCGGATATTTTATCATATCTTTCTTATTAATCAACTCTGGTGAATGGACAGAAGTGGTCACCTCCCCAGAAGTGCACCCTCATTTTGAGAAAGCTATTTATTTCGAAATGGCTTGTAACGCTCTCTTATTGTTTATTTCAATATATTTAATCATAATTTTCTTTAAAAAGAAAAAATTTTTCCCGAAAGCAATTATTTCCTATCTCATTCTTAGTATGATATTGGATATCGTTGATGCAATACTCATTAACAATGTAAGTACGGACAATGAGTCAGCTTCTATCAGTGTTTCCTCCTTTGTTTTGTCCATTATTTGGATTGCCTATTTCATGGTATCCAAGCGTGTCCATAATACATTTGTAAATGAATAAGAAAGCACAAGCACCTCTCTTTGCTCTGACAAGCATTTGGGGAATTACGTGGAAGCACTTGGCATCAAAATAAAAAGGCTTTGGATAATTTCCAAAGCCTCTTTCGTTTTTACTTACAAAATAATAATCGCCAAGATAATCGCTAAAACAATACGATAGATTGCAAATGGTGTAAGCTTAATCTTATCAATCAGCTTCAAGAAGAAGCGTATTGATATTAAAGCGAAGATAAATGCACTTACAAATCCTACGATATAAAACGAGAGATGATTTAAATCCATGTACTCCCAGTTTTTCACCAGTGATAGGAAGCTAGCACCTGCCATAATAGGCACTGCCATGATAAACGTGAAGTCTGCCGCAGTCTTATGATTCATCCCCAATAGAACCCCACCCGAAATAGTAGAGCCTGATCTTGAAAAACCTGGCCACAAAGATAGACATTGTATCAACCCAACGAGGATTGCCTGCTTATAAGTAATTTTATCCAATGAATTTGTTTTCGGATTCTTTGGACCGAACTTATCTGCAGCTATCATTAGGATGGCACCTAGCACTAAACCAATTAGTACTGTCTCTGTTGTAAACAAATGCTCATCTATGTAGTCCTCGAACAACACACCAAGCACTCCAGCTGGAATAAGCCCAACAATTACATGCGTTAGCTTTAACTGACTTCCTGGCGCTACATCCTTTATTTTATATAAGCCTACTAAGCTTAATAATCGTTTCCAGAAAACGACTACTACCGCTAGGATGGATCCTAGCTGAATAACTATTTTAAATGTATTCGCTGAATATTCACCTAAAAACTCCTTTGTTTGAAGCCACATGTCGTCCACAATAATCATATGCCCTGTAGAAGAAACCGGTGCGAATTCCGTCATTCCCTCCACAAAGCCAAGGATTAACGCTTTTAATAATTCTAGAATCTCCATAATATCTCCTTAGTTACGTTTTTTAAAATACCAAAACAAGAACGCAATTCCTCCGATTGCGATAAGTGTATACGCGATATTTGAGTAAATATCCATATACGCTACGATATCTTCCCAATTTTCTCCGACTGCCGCTCCAACTGAAACAAGAACCGTATTCCAAATCAGCGTTCCTAATGTAGTAAATAATAGGAACAGCCAAAATTTCATATTAGACATACCAGCTGGAATCGAAATAAGGCTTCGAATCAGTGGCACCAATCTACCAAAGAATACTGCCCAAGGTCCATATTTATCGAACCAAGCATCCGCTTTATGAATATCACTTACTGTTAAACGAAGAAACTTTCCGTATTTCTTCACAATCTTTTCTAATCTTTCTACATCTAGTAAAAGACCTAATCCATAAAGAAGCGTTGCTCCTAATACAGAACCTAGGGTCGAAGCAATAATTACCCCTAGCTTCGTCATACTAGTAGTTGCAGTCATATATCCTCCCAACGTAAGGATGACCTCAGATGGAATAGGAGGAAAAACATTTTCTAACAAAATTAAGATAAAAACACCAAAATAGCCAAACTGGTTCATCCAGTCTGTAACCCATGCTTCCATTAAAACTCTCCATTCTTAAACATAATGTGTATCGACCAAATTTCGGACTGACTCCCTATTCGAATAGGTGGTCCCCAAAAACCGAAACCGGAGGATACGATTGCGTGCATTGCTCCTTTTTTTCTATATCCATAGTCTAACTCAAAAATCCTTTTCGTAAATAAGTGATTTGGCCACATTTGTCCTAAATGAGTATGACCTGAGACATGAAGATCTACATTTGCCTTTTCGGGTACCAGTAAATTAGAAGGTGTGTGGTCCATGACAAACCAAGGGAGATTCCTGTTTTCAGGACTCAGCTCCTCTAAACTCTTTCTGTGTTTGTTCGTTAGATCCTCTCTACCTGTTAAATAGAACGCTTTTGCTACTTCTATAGTTTCATCTAACAGCATTCGAACATTGGAGCCCTTCATTTCTTCCACTAGCTGTGGGATTTTCCCTCCATAATATTCATGATTACCTAGCACTCCATAAATACCATACGTGGAAGTTAGCTGTTTCATCACTTCGGACATGCCATTTTTTACGTACCAGATAGGATCATCATCTACTAGATCCCCTACTAATAATACTAAATCCGGCTGTTCCTCATTTGATATTCGGACAAACCTTTGTAAATGTGCCTTATTGGATAATAAACCAAGATGGAAATCAGATGCAACCACTACCTTTAATTCTTCTATAGTAGATTCCTTTTTAGGGATGGTGATAGATAACCTTCTTACTACCGGTGTATAGGCCTTATAGGAACCATACAGGAGGATAGAAAGGAATAGTAGGAAAATAACCCAGCCAATTGTCCCGATTTTTTCAGGGAACAAAAAGGCTGCTATTGTACCAAGCGGGATAAGAATCAGGCCATACTGCAATATAGCCATCCAATAAGCACCAATAACTTGAAAGAATTTTAGTTGATGGTTCAGCCTTGCTAAAACCATGGAAAATGCAATCAATCCCCACGCAAAGCTAAACAATACAATATTCACTGAGAAGTAAGAATTCAGCCATGCCCATACATTCCAACCAAAATAAAAGACAATTGCTCCATATAAAACGAGTACAGATATTATAGCTCCGATTTTCTTCATCCTTGTAATCTCCATTATTTAACTTTTTCAATTAGTATAACAGAAATGTTGTTTTTCCTCCTTCTACGCCTCTAGACCGAGAAGAAAATCCTTTTTAAGCCCGTTTAGTAGAAACCGTACAGCTGGTAAGCTTTAGATACAGTACGAGAGGAGGAACATACACATGAAAAAATTCTGGTTAGTAGTAGCAGGAATTATTGCAGGCATTACGGCTCTTTCTACACTTGGAGCAATTCTAGGTCTCGGTATCTCCGGCTTATTTGTGATAGCAGGGGCTCACTTTTATCTAAAGAGTAATACCACCCTATTAAAAGTTTTCTGGGCAATAATTGGTATCATCGGCTTATTATCAGCCGTTTCTAATATTCCAGGCCTGCTTGGAATTATAGCAATTGGAGCACTTTATTACATCGTGAAAAAATGGAAGCAACTAGAGAATCACTCTTCTATTTCTCAGCTAGATACAAATGATCCATTTGTTAACTTTGAAAAGCAATGGAACGATTTATACAAATAAAGGAGGATACGAACATGGCAACATTATTACAAAGACTAAAATATAGTATAGAAGCAGATCTTCATAAACTATTTGACAAAAAAGAAGAGAAAAACCCAATCGCAATGCTTAATCAATACATCCGAGAAGCGGAAAAACAAACGGAGCAGACAGGGAAATTGTTAGAAAGACAAGGAAAATTAAAAGCAGAGCTCGAAAAAGAGTTAGCAGAAACGATTCAAATGGTCGAAAAACGCCAGAAACAAGCAGAGCTTGCACGAACTGCAGGAGAAGATGATTTGATCACCTTCGCCGAAGCAGAGGTGTCAGCTTATAAGGAACGCGCAGCGGTAGTAGAGAACACTATTCATCAGACTACACAGGAGCTCTTTGAGCTAGAGCGCAAATATGAAGAAATGAAGCATAAGGTCAAGGATATGAAAGTCCGCCAGCTTCAGCTTATGGGGAAAGAAAATGTAATAAGAGCTCATCAACAAATGGATCGTATGCTCCACCCTGAATCAAAGCAACAAAATTTTGCTACGTTCAATCAAATGGAAAGCTATATAGAACGCCTTGGTCAGAAGATAGACAAAGAGCATGAAATTACTTCTATGGAACAGCGCCTAGAAATATTAGAAAAAAACAACCAAACCAAGCAGGAAATTGTGTAAACTATTTAGTAGATACTGGAGAAGGCTTATGCCTTCTCCTTCACTTGTAAGTCTAGAAGGGAGGAAAACAAATATGAGAGACAACCAGACAAATAAGCTAGCATTCTTACTCATTTGTTTTGTTTTTCTTGTTTTTATAGAGGCAGTTGTTTTTGGAAATGGAAATATTATTTTGGTATTAATCGGACTCGGACTCATGTACTTTAGTCTCCGCAAGCAATCCAAAAGCTTATTTTGGACGGGATTTATTCTATTAGTCATCGCTATTCTCTCTATGTGGAGTCTAAGAATTTTCGTTGTCGGGATTATCTCCTATTTTCTTTATAAGCTCTGGAAAAATGAACCTGTTACAGACGTTATACGACCTACCGAAAAGTTATATGAGGATATTCCAGATCAAGTGATACAAAACAAGCTGTTTTCCACCCAAACAACCCCCTTTCAAGCTTACGAATGGAAGGATATACACGTCCAAAGCTTTTATGGTGATTTTTTAATAGATGTAACAGAAACCGTACTACCAAAGGGCACTTCTTTTATCTCAATCCGCCAATCCTTTGGGAAAGTTACTATTCATATTCCTTATGAAATTCCAGTAAGAATACATTATGCAACCGTAATCGGAGAAGCAAACCTTCTCGGCCGAGGACCACAACGTCTTTGGAACCATACTGTCTTACTTAAAGATGGTTACAGGGACGATGTTACACACACATCCGATCTTGTTATCATTGTTTCCACATGGATTGGGGATATCGAGGTGATTAGAAAATGAAAATCTTTCTAGGACAGGGTATCTCTATTTTTCTTTATTTTCTTCTATTAATCATTGGGGTCTTATATGTTATATGGGGATGGCCAAACGAAGAAGCCTGGTGGTCCCTTCTACGTGACACGTATGCAGAGGTGCCTTTTGGAGCTTGGATTATCATTATTACTGCTATCATTAGCTTTCTTATTTCATTTAACACCCTTCAAAAGGTACGAAATCAGGAAAAAAGGATAGAAACAACCTTGCGTCCCCTTATTCATCCGGAGACGTATAAACCTCCGAAAAAAAGGATCACGTATTCAAAGAGAATGCATGTGACAGCAAAAGAACTCGAGACCCTTATCCTTACTCAGCGAAAAACGTTACAGAGAATTACTGACGAAAAAGCAGAAGCGCAAGAAAAAATAATACAAGAGCAAATTATACAGGAACGCCAGCGTCTTGCCAGAGAGCTCCATGATTCGGTATCGCAGCAGCTATTTGCTGCTTCTATGCTTCTTTCCACGATGGTAGAGATGGAGGAGGCAAAAAGCGGTGAGGCCCCGAAGACACTCATGCAGACCGAAAAGATTGTCCAGCAGGCCCAGCTCGAAATGCGAGCATTACTGCTTCACTTACGTCCAGCTGCCCTTCACAATAAAACATTAAAAGAAGGGCTGGAGGAATTGTTACAGGAGCTTCAGGCAAAGGTTCTCTTTACCATCCGCTATCGGCTCGAGGAGGTTCCTCTTTCAAAAGGCGCAGAGGATCATTTATTCCGCATCGCACAAGAAACCTTATCCAATACGCTACGCCATGCGAAAGCGACAGAGCTGGATGTGCTTTTTGTAGAGCGAGATAACCTAGCCATCTTCCGAGTACAAGATAACGGGGTTGGGTTCGAGACAGGAGAAGGAAAAAATGGCTCCTATGGCATACAAAGTGTACGAGAGCGAGCGGTTGAAATAGGAGGTACGTGTAAGGTTGTTTCCGTCCCTTCTCAAGGCACGATTGTCGAAGTAAAAATTCCTATTTCCACAGAGGTAAATAGCCTATCAGTTAGCGAGGAGGAAGCAAGCAATGATCCGAATACTATTAGCGGATGATCACGAAATGGTGCGAATTGGGGTAGCAGCCTACCTTCAATCACAGCCTGATATGGAGGTAGTAGCGGAGGCTACGAACGGACGGGAGGCAGTCGACCTGGCTCTTTTACATAAGCCAGACATCATTTTGATGGACATGGTCATGCCTATAATGAACGGTGCAGAGGCTACGAAGGAAATCGTATCCAAATGGCCGGAAGCTAAAGTGATGGTTGTTACTAGCTTCATCGATGACGACAAGGTATATCCTGCCTTGGAGGCTGGTGCGATAAGCTATTTATTGAAAACCTCCAAAGCCTCTCATATTGCTGATTCTATCCGTAAAACGTTAACTGGGAGTGCAGTACTAGAGCCTGAGGTTACCGATAAAATGATGCAGCGGATGAGAAAAGGTTCTAACCGAGCTCTACATGAGGAGCTGACGGATCGAGAGTTAGAAGTCCTTTTGTTGATGACTGAAGGGAAAACAAACCAAGAACTAGCGGATACCCTATTTATCGCATTGAAGACTGCCAAAACACATGTAAGTAATATCTTATCGAAGCTCGAGGTGAATGATCGAACTCAGGCTGTCATCTATGCATTCGAGCACCAGCTTGTACAAAATAAGAAATAACGAATCTGCGCCCTCTGACATATAGTATTAAAAAGTGTATAAAGGGTGATTATGAAAAATGCCACGCAGCAAAGCAAACCAAGCAGCTAGAAACAATGCTCAAGAGCAGGGGACCGTTAGCTTAGGAGTCACCGTCGGCTTCTTAGGTTCTATTCTGGTTACTTTAGGTTTTATTGTTCAAAATTTCGCAGACGCCATCGTTATTTCTGAACTAAAGGAAAACGAGCAAAGAAACTCTTCCACTTCTTCTAAGAAAGAAAAGAACAATAGTTCAAGTTCAGCTAAGCAGCTAGATGATATTCAAAGAAAGCTGGACCTCTTGATCAATGAAATGGAAACCCTTAAGAAAAGAGGATGAACTCGAATATTTCGAAGTCATCCCCTTTCTTTTATTCTAAGTTTAACCATTCTGATAGAAACTCTGTATGATCTTCCCCGTGATATTCGTTGAAAAACTCCACAAAAGCTTCTGTGTCGACATATTCAAATTGAAACTCGTTAAAATATGCAGATAGAAACTCAATAGTTTTTTCATGGCCTCCCTGCTCCTTGAAAAACTCTCTTAATATGATAGGGAATTTCCCATATAAGCTAGGGCCATGTACCATTCCAAATTCTGTAACCGGAATATTGGCATGTTCTTTTTGAAACGCTTTATGTCTAGAAGCATGAATTTCCGCATCACGAAAGCCTATCTTTTCCCCTGTCTCGCTACTGTATAACTGAGTCGTATAGGTAGATTCTAAGAGAGTAGTTAAGCTTTCATCTAACCAAGACTCCTCATACGAATCGCTCGACACCATATAATAAAACCATTGATGAGCAAGCTCATGTACCAAGACGAAGTGATATCTCCCATTCCTATTCCATATTTCAACGATATTAGGATACTCCATCCCATTATTATTTACGACAACATCCATTTCCTTTGTAGGATTATCCCCGATGTTTTCCTCTAAAAACAGGAATGCCTTTTGTCCATCTAAAGCAATTTTATTCAGCGTATCTTTATCATCGTACGGATAAAAATATCGCATTTCCGTATCATTTGCTTGGTTTGTTACAAAAATCCATTCTGTCGGGTCTAGCAATGCTAGGTAAAAGTCTTTTATATTCTTCGCATGTATTCTTCCTTGCTTAACAGGTTTTATTTCCCCATCCTCTGCGGAGCTCGCTACTAAATATTCTCTAGCCAGCTTATAAGTGATATCATAATTTCCATAGCCCGTGTCGTAAAATTCTCCATGATGATAGTAAGGATGAAGATCCCATCTATCCGTATACCTCCCCAGCATTGGGTACCATAACGCCAGATAAAAATTATTATCTACATGCGCTAAACGTTGCCCATTTACCGGTGGCATAAGCATATATTCTACTTTTAAGGTGGTGCTCTCTCCAGGATGAAGTTTTTTATCTGGCGTCACGTGAAGCATTGTATCATCTAGCGTGTAGCTAAGCTCTTTCCCTGCTTCTCCTGTGATAGAAGAAATCTCTGCCTCTCCCGGCATATTGCAACGAATAATCAATATTTTCCTTGGTCATCGCATTCGGAATAAAATAAAACCCGATATCCTCCCAAACGCTTTTCGATTCATTTACCACTTTAATTTCAGCAGAAATATAGAAGCGCAAATCCTCCGCTTGCTGAATATCAATCTTATAGCTACCTCTCGAGCCAGGTAGCTCCGATAAAGGAACCTTCCGTTTAGAAGAATTTTTTTGCTCATCTTTCACTTCCGAATTTTTCTCTACTGCTGCTTCCTCTTTCGGTAACAGAAAAAAGACACCGACACTTAGTAAAATAGCAATCACAACTGCTCCAATTATTCTATATATTTCAATAATATACCTTCTAAATATTGGGGAATTGGTGCTTCATAAATAGAAAAACTGCATCTCTCGGGAGATGCAGTTGATTAGGTTGCTAGATTTAATGAGTGAATAATCCCAGCGTGCACGCCTTCATGCCAGACGATGAATTGTACCAGCGCATCGACAGTTTCCATCGTATGCAAGGTGCCAATTTGCATTGCTTCCGGTAAGTATTCTGATAGATTTTCTTTTAATAAAGCAATGATCCTTGGTGCCTGTTCCTCTAATGCATGCACTAGTATTTCGGTGCTTGGAGGCTCATCCTTCCATTGTGCGGGACTTGTTCCCGGTATAAAAAATGGGGCCCACTCAGGGTTAACAACTTCATATGTAGGTACAGCTTTTTTTGTCAAAAGCTCCATTTGGATATAGATATGACCCACATTCCACCGAATAGTATTATGAAAACCTGGTGGCTGGCTATCCCATTTTGATAGGTCACTTTGTTTTATTCTTCCTAAAGTGTATACTCGGGCAAAATTTAGTTGATCTAGCGCTTCCATACTTCCACCCCTTTTTTATTTGAGTATAGCATTCTGTTTGCGAATATGGTATTTTTTATCCAAAGGAGTGATTACTATACAAATGGATATTTTTCTTCGTCTTATGAAACGCCTACCCCTCGAACATCCCCTAATATCTTACCTAGAGAACCGAACGCAAAGCATAGAAGCCGGCATTTCTGGCGAGGCATACGTAGATAACTTTCTGAAGCAAGTCACCTTCCCTAAAAATTATTCCATCTTGAAGGATTTACACATTTCCTTAAAGGACGATCACTATCTCCAAATCGACTCGCTCATTCTTACACAGAAATATGTTGCTATCTTAGAAATAAAAAATATTAAAGGCACCCTCTATTTTCAGCGGAATCCTGAACAGCTTCTAAGAGTCATCGACGGAGACACAACCTCCTTCAAATGCCCCGAGCAACAAATCAAACGCCACGCCAAGAGCCTGGGTATACTGCTAAAGCAACAAGGCATCTCCCTCCCAATCAAACCCTTTATCGTATTTGCCTACTCCAAAACCATCGTCGCTCAGCCACCTCGCGAAACAAAAGCCGTAATGGGATGCGATATCGCCATGCATATCGAAGAACTACATGCTCTCCCAGATAAAATAACTTCCGCTAAGCTTCGAGGACTGGTGAAATTCCTGCAGGAGCACAACACCCCGTTTATCCCGAAGCCACTATCGACCATATTTGACTTGGATATTGCCTCTGTAAGAAAAGGGCTGCTCTGTCCCACATGCTTAAGAATAGTGGAGGTCAGCGGTGGGGGTTGCCCAGTGTGCGGAACCAAGAAGAAGCTGATGCTTCAGCAAGGACTGGAGGACTGGTTCTACTTATGCAAGGACACGATTACTAATAAGGAATGCATGGAGTTTTTGGGGTTGAAGGACAAGTATGCAGCTTCTTATGTATTGAGAAATTCTGGACTCCATTCATCAAACAAAACTCGAGGAAGATATTATTTTCTTCCCAAGCCAGTGCCAATTTTGAAGAAATAATACTGATTCTTAAGGTAGATGAACAAGATGAAAGCGATATCTGCTGAGTGATATAGATAAGAGACATTTTGTTATTAAGCGCACTTACTCCTTGAATTTATTCCTAACAGAATTACAACATTAGGCCGAGTTTTTACAACATTGCTCTTCATTTTTACAACATTCTCGTCTTTTTTTACAACAT